>JANNBZ010000420.1:0-2335 GCA_031386065.1 Burkholderiales bacterium | reverse complement strand
CCCGCCTCGCGCGCGCGGCCGACGCGCTGCATCGGCATCTTCGCCATCAGCGCGCGGCGCCCGCTGGCGCGCACCTCGCGCTCGGTCTGGCCGACGCGGCCCAGCGCCGGGTCGATGAACAGCGCGTAGCAGGGCAGGCGGTCGCTGACGCGGCGCGGGTCGGCCTGGTTGTCAGTGCCAAACAGGTTCGCGACGACGATCTCGTGGTCGTTCCAGGCCGTGTGCGTGAACGCGCCGCGGCCGTTGCAGTCGCCCACCGCCCACACGCCTTCGGCGCTGCTGCGCAACTGGTCGTCGACCGTGATGTAGCCGCGCGCGTCCAGCGTGATGCCGGCGGCGTCCAGCCCCATGCCGTCGGTGTTCGGTTGCCGGCCCACCGCCAGCAGCACGTGGCTGCCGACGATAGCCGGCGCTTCGCCACCGCACTGCGCGCCCACCACCACCTGTTCACCGCGCTGCTCCAGCGACAGGCATTCGGCGCCCAGCTGGAACACCACGCCTTCGGCTTCCAGGATGGCGCGGATGCCGTCCGACACGTCGTCGTCTTCGCGCGGCAGCAGACGCGCCGCACGCTCGACCACCGTCACGCGGGCGCCGAAGCGCCGCATCATCTGCGCGAACTCGATGCCGATGTAGCTGCCGCCGACGATGACCAGGTGCTCGGGCACCTCGGCCAGTTCCATGATGCGGGTGTTGTCGAGGAACGGCACCGTGTGGACGCCCGGCAGCTCGGGCACGCTGGCGCGCCCACCGAGGTTGAGGAAGATCTTTGGCGCGGTGAGAAGCCGCTCGCGCGTGCCGTCGTGAATTCGCAAGGTGCGCGGCGCGGTGAAGCGGGCGTCAGCGCGAATCACCTCGGTGTGCTTCAGCCCCAGCATCCACTGGTGAACGCCCGCGCGCGACGACTGCACGATGGCCTCCTTGCGCGCCTTCACCCGCGCCATGTCGGTGCGGATGTCGCCCGCCGCAAAGCCGAACTCGGCGCCACGCCGCGCCACATGCACCGCGCGCGCACTGGCCACCATCGTCTTCGTCGGCACACAGCCCACGTTGACGCAGGTGCCGCCGAAGTGGCCCCGCTCGATGACGGCGGTGCGCAGGCCTTCCTTGCTGCATCGCGCCGCGATGGCCGGGCCCGCCTGGCCGGCGCCGACCACGATGGCGTCGAAGTGTTCAATCGTCATCGCGGTCTCCGGTTCGGTTGATTACAGCGGCAGCTCGGTGAAGAACCTGCCGCCGTGAAAGATCAGCGGCTGCGCGCCCTCGCGCCGTTCGCAGCGCTCCACCTCGCCGACGAAGATGATGTGGTCGCCCTCTTCGTACTGGCTGCGGTTGAAGCACTCGAACACCGCCGCCACGCCTTCCAGAATCGGCGCGCCGCCGGCGCCTTCGCGAAAGGCCAGCCCGGCGAAGCGGTCGACATCGCGACGCGCGAAGCGCTCGGCCAGCGCCCGCTGTCCGGCCGCCAGGATGTGGATCGCGTAGTGCGAACCGCGCGTGAACGCCGGCATCGAACCGGCCTGTCGCGACAGGCTCCACAGCACCAGCGGCGGCGTCAGCGACACCGAATTGAACGAGTTCGCAGTCAGCCCCACCTGCACGCCGTTCGCGTCGCGCGCGGTGACGATGGTCACGCCGGTGGCGAACATGCCCAGCGCGGCACGGAAGTCGGGGGTGGAAAAACTCGGAGCCAACGCGGCGGTGGGAACAGTCATGCGGCGATTGTCCAAGATCGCGCGTGCCAGCGTCGCAACCGGGGAGACAGCGCCAGCGCCTGCGAAAATCGCGCGATGCCACTGTCCCCCCCGAGCGCCCCGCGCGTTGCCGCGCCCTCCCGCCTGAGCCTGTTCGCCCTGCACCGCCTGCTGGTGGTCGCCGTACTCGGTTTCGCGTCGGGCCTGCCGCTGGCGTTGACCGGGCAGGCGATGCAGGCCTGGCTCAGCGTCGAAGGGGTCGACGTGGCGACCATCGGCTTCCTCAGCCTGGTCGGCCTGCCCTACACCTTCAAGTTTTTGTGGGCGCCGTTGATGGACCGCTTCGAGCTGCCGTGGCTCGGCCGGCGCCGCGGCTGGCTGGTGATCACGCAACTGGCGCTGGCCGGCGCGCTGGTGTGGATGGCCGGCACCTCGCCCACCGCCGCCACGCGCAGCTTCGCGCTGCTGGCGGTGCTGGTGGCCTTTGTGTCGGCCTCGCAGGACGTGGTGATCGACGCCTACCGCACCGACCTGCTGGCCGCCACCGAGCGCGGCCTGGGCGCATCGTTGAACGTGATGGGCTACCGGCTGGCGATGATCCTGTCGGGCGGCGTGGCCTTCATCTGGGTCGACCCCACGCA
>JANNBZ010000418.1:0-13454 GCA_031386065.1 Burkholderiales bacterium | reverse complement strand
ACATAGTCCGAGTAACCATCGTTGCCTGGTACACCGAAAGCCACATCGTAGTAATTTTCTTTAGGCATTTCCAGGAAGCCCGACTCAGGCTTGGAGCGTTCATCGACCACCGGAACGACGATTCGACACCGATCGCTACCGTCTGCATTGATGACCTGCAGGTAGCGCGGCGCAGACCCCACCGGGTCGGCCTCTCTTCGTATCACTACGCCGGTTCGATCACGAAGCGGCAAAGACCACGGATAGGAGCATTCAACGGCTCGACCATCGTATTGCCAACGCAAAAGTACAACGTGGTCAGACCCAGTACGGAACTTAAAGTCATCGTAGTACGCTGTTAAATCATCAACCTGCGGCTGCCCCCAAGGCATCGTGGCCCCAGAGTCCCAAACCTTATGTAATCCTTCCATGACTCGCCTGGTATTCATGGTCCACCTACTTTCTTGGGAGGAGCAACTATTTTCACATAGTCCGTTCGACTATTGAAGTCGATGATTTGAATTTGAGTACCACCGCCTCTATAGTGTTTTGTACCCGCAAACGACGTGGGTATATCGGTTTGGGGTCCCACAAAGCCCACGTTAACTTCCATCGGTTTAGTGATCTGCAACTCAACCACGTAGAACGGCCCATCTGATGGTGCCTTGCCCCGGAACGTCTCAGACAACGCCATGTTCTGCCGCATCTGCGCAATGGAGCGCGCAGGATCGTCAAAAGTCGCCCAACCGCCCAAGCCGCTAAGGTCGCCGTTGTTCACCTGATCTGCCGTTTTGGCGTTGACATACATGCGCATGGTGGTTCCCGTGTTCAATTGTCCGTTGAGCACGGCCAGTCCTTCTGGCCATGCATCGGTGTTGCCGGGCATCAGTGCCCGCCACTCGGCGTTGGCCTGCGCAGGCGTCAGAACGCTCTTCACCCCCGCCCGAGCTGCCAAATTCCCCATACCCATGCCGGTCGGCCCCAGCGCCGAGCCGGCGGCAAGCTCGGCCGCTTGAATGCCACACAGCGTGATGTTGCTCAAGCATGCCGTGATCGCCACCGGGGCCATCGGCGCCAACGTTAAACCGCCCGCAAACAGCCCTGCCAACATCGTCAGCGACGCGGCCTTGTCCTGCCCCCGCTGATATCGCGCAATGGCAGCTTCTGCCTGCGCAAAAGTTGGCTGAGTGACTTCGTTCTTCCTGTAAAAGTCCAACGCATCAAAGCTGTTGACGACCAAGTTGGCGTACATGTTGGGGTTGGCCTTCTGCAGCGGGTCGGCGTAGAAGCTGTACCCCGCCGTCTGGCCCGCGATCAACGGGTCGCCCGGCAACTGAACTTTGAAGCCCCGGAGGTACGCTTGCGCCGCCGAATCAGCGTTTCCCGCAACACCGAACTGCACCAACCGAAACGCTTCTTGAGCCAGCCGCTTCTCGGCGGCGTCCACTTCCACCGGGCTGGGCTCAACACCGCCCTTTTGCTGCTTCGCAAAGTTGCGGGCTTCGCGTTTGATGATGTCGATTTCAGCCGGATGAAGCTGCCGATTGTTCGCATCCGCATTGAACGCGGTTGCGGCCCCGGGCACCGCGCCCACACCCGCCCCAATCATCGACTTCGCGCCGATCATCAACACGTTGTAGGCCAGCGTTCCTTCTGCAAACCCTGCCGCCGTGATCAGCGCTTTAAGCTTCGGCTCGGCCAGCTCCGCCGTCAGCCCGGCCAGTGCGCCGGCCTGCCCGAAGGCCAGCCCGCCGACCACCGCGTGCAGTGCCGCCTTGTAGATGCCGCCGTCTTTCCACTTGTCGGCCTCGGGGCAGTTGTTGACGTTGCCGGCGCAGCCGGCCAGCGCCTCGGCGTAGCGCTGCTTGGCCACATCGCCGGCCGTCTTGTAGGCCGCTTTACCGAACGCCGCCGTCACCGCCACGCCGTCCTTGAGCTGCTGCGTGGCCTTGTCTCGATCAAAGGTCTGCAGCAGCGGCTGGTGCATCAAGCTGGGGCTGTTCAGGACCAGGCTCGCTGCGTCGCCATACGCTTTCGCGTTGATGACATCGATGCGCCCGCTCAGCTTGACGATCTCGGCTTGCAGCCTGGCACACGCGGCTTTCCACGCCAGCCAGCGGCTGCTGCCACCCAAGGCGTCACTGCCGCCCATTGACCCGGACTCAGCGTTGAGCGCTGGTGATGTCGACGCAGGTTGCGCGTCGCTGCCCTGCTGTGCGTTGGGCGCGTTGGACGCGAGCGGGCTGCCCGGTGCGCCCAAGGTTTGGCACAGGTCGCAGCGGGGCGGCTCGTTCAGCTCCAGAGCGCGCAGGCGCGCCTCGGCGGCTGCGCGCCGGCTCTCCAGTGGCGCGCGTTCACCGGCCCTGAGCGCGATCAGTCGGCTGGCCTGCAAGTCGGCCCGGGTCAGGCTGACGGTACCGCCCACGCCGCTGAGGGTGTGGCTGACGTGGTTGGTGTCGATGCGCGCGTAGCCTGCGCTGGAGCCGGCCAGCGGGCCGTTGCCGGCTTGCTTGGCGTCGGCTGCCTTGTCGGCGATCGACAGCCCCACGCTCCAGCTTCGGCCTTCGGCCACGTCTTTGTTTTGCAGGGTCTCGTGGGTCAGGGTCTGAGTGACAAGGCGGCTGGCCGCAGCCGCGCCTTCGGTGGTGATGGCCCCGCCACGCAGGTGGGTGTGGCCGTTGACGTTGATGTCGAAGCCGCCCGTGCCCGCGCTGATGGCGCTTTGCTGGCGCACCGACTCGTACTCGGCCATCAGCCTGAGACCGCTGGCGTTCAGACCCAGGCTGGGTGGCGCGGTGCTGCCCGTGCCGGGCACCGGAATGCTGGCGTTGATGCCCCAACTTTGTTCTTTGGCGATGTAGTGGTCTTCGTCTTGCGGGCTGCTGATGACCAGGTTGCCCTCGCCTTTGCTGCCAACCCGTGCCAGCACGCTCTTGCCGCTGGCCTTGGCGCCGTTGAGCGCCAGGTTGCGGCCGGTGTCGAGGCTCAGCTTCTCGCCTGCGGCGAGCTGGCTTTGCCAGTAGGTGGTGCCCCAACCGTTGCTGTAGCCGTTGCTGCGGCTGGCGGCCACGGTGAAGCTCAGGCCGTTGCTGCCGTAGCCCAAACCCACGGCACCACTGCTCGACCGGGTTTTGGTGGTCTCGCTGCTGAGGCCGACGGCCGCAGCCAGGGTGATGTCGCGCTGAGCGCTGAGCTGCATGTCACCACCCGCGCTGAGCTTGGCGGCAATCAGGTTGATGTCCCCGCTGTTGGCACCGGTACCGGTGGCGACGATGCTGATGTTGCGCCCGGCATCGACGGCCGAACTGACGGGCGTGCTGGTCTTGGTGATGCTCTCGAAGCTGCTGCTCGAAGAGCCCACTGTCGCGCTCACGTTCCAGCCGCCCCAGCCGCTGCCGGTCAGCGGATCGGACGCCGCTTTGAGCGAATCACCGAACGCCTTGTAGTTGTTGTAGACCGTCAGCCCGGCGGTCAACAGTCCCAGCGCCTGGTAGCGGCCGTTGTCTGTGCGCCGGGCCAGCTTGAGCATCTGATCCACGGTTTGTGCCGTTTCGATCAGCGGGTGGTTGGCGCTCAGCGTGATGCCGCTTTGCCGCTGCCGCATGAGGTTCAGCGCCGAGCTGGTGTTGTCGGCGCTTTTGATCACCACGTTGGCCGCCGCGATGCTCACGTCGCCCAATGGCGCGGTCAGATCGCTCGACAGTTGCAGGTACTGGCCTCCGGCCGTCGCCAGGATGTCGCCCGACAGGCTGCCCACACTGCTGCCGTACTGAAGCCTCCGCTCTGAGCTGCTGACCGTGGTGCTGTTTTTCGAGCCGATGGTGATGCTGAGGCCGCCGTTGCCGAAGATGCCGCTTTTGCTGACGCTGCGTGACGAGTAGGCGTAGTCGTTCTCGGCGGCAGACAACAGGTTCAAATCGCCGTCGGCATGCAGGCCCACCGCGCCGTCGGCCTGGACGGCGCTGCCCACCAGATTGAGCTGACCGCCAGCGCCGATGGACACACTGCGCCCCGAGACCATGCCGGACTGCACCGTTTCGTCCACCGAGGTCTTGATGTTCTCGGTCACGCGCTTGGAGAACCAGCCACGCTTGACTTCGTAGAAGCGTTCATAGAAGCGGTCGGTGGTGATGTCGTTGGTCAGGTCTGCGTCGCGCGCCGCGAACAGCGACACATGGCCGTTGCTGGATTCGATCAGCGCGCCAGCGGCAAACAAATTGCCCTGGTTCAAACCGGTGCCGCTGGCCAGCACAGCGATGTCGCCTTCGGCCCGCAGATTCACACCGACCAGGGTTTCGGCGGTGGGCTTGGTGGTGGTGTTGCCGGCGGTGGTGACTTCTTTTGTCAGGTCTTTGCGCGCGTTCAGCGCCACCCCCATCCCTTGAATGGCAATGCTGCCGGCCGATGCACTGAGCTGGGCGCCGTCCAGGGTCACGATGCCGGTGGTGGACTGCGCGGTGATGTTGTTCCCGGCCGCAATCATCACGCGGTCGAAGCGGGTGGTGGTTCGCGTGGTGGCGCCGTCGACGGTGATGGCGCTGCTGGCCACGAGCGACAGGGTCAGGTCGCCCGCTGCACTGAGTGCAACGCTGCCACCGGCGTCAATGCGTCCGGCAAGCAGGTTGACCTCTCCCGCGCCGGCAATGCGCGCGTCTGCGGTGGCCTTCAGTTGGGTGTTGACGGCGTTGAGGGTGCTGCCCGCCACCAGCATCACGTCGGCACCGCCCACGCTGGTGTTGTTCAGAGCCAGTACACCGGCCGACTGCAGCAAGGCCAGTCCATCGGCCGCCACCGTCAATGCGTCGGTGTTGATATTCGATGCGGAGATCACGACGCTGCCGCCGCTGGATCGCATCGAGCCACCCAGCCTCAGGTCGCCGGCCGAGTCGAGTGTCAATGCGCCCGTTCGCGCGTGAAGCGAACCCAGTTGGTTGACGCCGATGCCGCGCTCGGTGGCCATCAGGTAGATCTGGTTGGCGTACATGCCGCCGGTGGCAGCCACGTCGATGGCCAGCGCTGGGGGCGCACTGCTTCGCGCCAATGGCGTGGCGGCCAAACTTGAATAGTTGACCTGGTTCGGGCCGGCTATTGCGTAGATGGCGCTGTTGCCAGCCTCGAGCTGCACCGCACTGGCCACCGCGATGCTGCCGCCAATCAGGTCGAGTGAACCGAGTGACGTTCCGGCAAGACCGCTGCTGCCGACAATCAGCGCGCCGCCGGTGACGCTGAAGCCATCAAGCGCCGCGCCGGCCCACATTGGCCGGCCCGTTACCAGACTGGCGCGGTGGGTGTTGATGAATCCGCAGCCGTTGCAGGTGATGCCCCAAGGGTTGGCAACCACCACGTCGGCCGCGCTGCCGAACACCTCGATCCGGCCGAACAGGTTGCTGACGCCGCCACCCGTGACTTCGTTGACGATCAAGCGGGCCGGACCGCTTTCAAGAAAAGGGTTGCCCGAGAGGCTGCCGGCCAAAACGGACACAGCGCTCGCGTCGGTGGTGATGGCAGGGCCTGCGGTCGACACCGAGGCAGCAGGAATCGCATCGGTGCCGAGACTGCTTGCTGGCAGGCCAAGCGTTTGGCACCTCGGACATGGCCTGGGTTCTGCGGGTGGCCGAGGCGCTGGCGCTGGCGCGGGTGCAGGAGCAGGAGCCGGTGCAGGAGCAGGAGCCGGTGCAGGAGCAGGAGCCGGTGCAGGAGCAGGGGCAGGTGCAGGAGCAGGAGCAGGAGCAGGAGCAGGGGCAGGTGCAGGTGCAGGGGCAGGGGCAGGAGCAGGTGCGGGTGCGGGTGCAGGCGGTGGCGGTGGCGGTGGCGGTGGCGGTGGCGGTGGGGCGATTGCCCTCGCGTTGTTCAGCACCAGCCCGCCGACGCCGACGTTGAAGGTCGAAAACAGGTTGTGGGAAACGCCCGATGTGTTGCTCAGAGAAATGTTGACGACGGGTACGCCGTTGGGTGCCAGTTGCACATTCGGCCGTTTGCCGGCGGGCGCCGATGGATCGGCGACGACCTGCGCCATGGCCGAGGGCATCGCCGCCTGGGCCGTCATTACAAAAAGGACTGCCTCGGCAATCCGCTTCGTCGATTTGGATGTACTCATGGTCGTTCTCCGAGAAAATTGAATGTCAGGCTGCCGTACACGACATAGCCGGTGCCGTCGTCGTGGCGTCGGATCGGTCGCGCCGCCACCAATTCGCCTGTGCTGCCGGCCCACTGCCAGCGCATTCCCAGCGCCAAGCCGGCCAGTTCGCGCCGGCTCTTTTCGCCGCCCAGCGGCTGGTCGATGTGCCCGTAGTCGATGCCGACGAACGCTCTCAGGCCACCGACCGCGTCCAGCTTCATGGGTGGGGCCAGCAACTCTTGCCTGAACACTGCGGCACCTTGACCTGACAACGACCGGCTGGCGTCGTGACCGCGCACGGTCCAGCGGCTGCCGATGGTTGCCAGGTCGGTGCTGCCGGCAGGATGGCGTACCGCTTGCACGGTCAGGCGACCCTGCAGGTCCCACGCGCCTGAACCAGACACAGGCGCTCCGCTGATGCTGTCGCCCCCCAGGGTGTCGCCGCCAATGCGGCACGCCCATTGCACTTGGGCCCGCCAGGATTGCGGCAGCCCGGGCTGAGCGTCTTGAAACGTCGTGTCGCGGGCCAGTCGCACCGTGTGCGAGGCCTCGGACTCGGTCGAGATCTCGCCACAGGCATGCCGCTGCCACAGGGCGGCGCCGAGGTCCAGACTCGTTGAACGCCTGCGTCGCAGCAACAGCTCGGTGTCGGCGAGAAAGGTGCGTGCCCGGTGCGCCGAGATTCCTGTCCACAACGACAGGCGAGCCGATTGATTGCGCCAGGCTGTCCACTGCCAGCGGGCTTGGGCCTGCGTCTCGGAGCCGGTCTCCGAGAACCGGCCAACGCCGCCCTGAATGACACGCTGGTGGGCACTGTGTGACACGTTGGCCGACAGCAGGTGATTGCCAAGCGGCACGCTGTAGTTGACCAGCACAGACGATTGACGAGGACGATCGGGGCCGTCTTGGCGCGTGCCGAGCGAAGCCAGCACCGAGACCTGGTCGCTCAGGTTGAAGGGAGCGTCCAGCGTGAGGCCGGCGTTGGCTTGAAGCGGCCCGTAGGCACTGCTTTCGGCGGACTCGAGACCCAGCGTGGCGCGCCAGCGTGGGCCGCCGGCGGGGCTGATCACGATGCGACTGCTGTCCGGTGTGTCGCTCGGCTCGATTCGGAATTGCGAGGCCTGGCTGGGCAGCCGGGCCAGATTCTCCAGTGCCTGCTCAATCTGGCGCAGATTCAAAACGCTGCCCGCGCGCAGCGGGACGGCGTTGTGCGATGGCTGGTGGGCGCTGGTGTGGCTGCCCTGGTCGACGACCACGGCATCGACCAGCCCCAAGCGCAGTGCCAAGGTGAGCGTGCCGCGGCCGAGATTCTGTTCGGGCACCTCGACCGTGCTGGTCACGAAGCCGCGCGCAATCAATCGCGCGGCCAGATTGGCGCGCAAGGCTTCGATGCTGCGCACGCCCAGGCAAGCGTTGTTGAATCGGCCGAGGTCGCGCAACAACCACTGAAAGCGATCTGATGCATCGCCGCTGGCCGCCAGCTCGATGCGCGCAATCTGGAAGCAGGGCGCCTCCCCAGCAACAGGCTCAATCCATCCGCTGGCCAGTGGCGCGGTCAACACGGGGGTATTTCGGTTCAGTTCGCGGCGCCACTGCTCCACGCGCTCGCGATTGGCGTCGCCGGCGAGGTCTCGGTTGTCGTCGGAACGGGCCGCGAGTGGCACCAGCGATATCGCTAAAAAGAGGGCCAAAAGGCAGCGTGCACGGCGAGCCGCCCGCAGCAGCGCGACCATGTCGCGTGCTGCGGCAAAACATGCCGTACGGGCTGCGTGACGCGCTTTGTTACGCCGGGCGGGGTGTCCTCGGAAGTTCAAACTGCGTCTGCCGGTGTCCGCCCGATGGCGGTTTGCCCGGCAGAGTCTCGTCACATCTTGTGACCTGCGAACCCCTCGTCGGAGGGCCCTCTGTTGGGGGATGGGGTCGAGCCGTGGCTCACACCCGCTCGATCACCATCGCAATGCCTTGACCCACGCCGATGCACATGGTGCACAGCGCGTAGCGGCCACCGCGTCCACCATTCATGCGGTGCAGCTGATTGACCGCCGTCATCACCAGCCGCGCACCGCTGGCGCCCAGCGGGTGGCCGAGCGCAATGGCGCCGCCGTTCGGGTTGACGCGCGGGTCGTCGTCTTGCAGGCCCAGGTCGCGCAGCACGGCCAGGCCCTGCGCGGCGAAGGCTTCGTTGAGTTCGATCACGTCCATCTGCGCCAGCGTCAGCCCGCTCAGCGCCAGCACCTTGCGCACTGCCGGCGCCGGCCCGAAACCCATGATGCGCGGCGCCACGCCGGCGGTGGCCATGCCGACCACGCGGGCGCGCGGCGTCAAGCCGTGCGTCGCGGCGGCTACGTCGCTGGCCAGCAGCAGCGCGCAGGCGCCGTCGTTGACGCCCGAGGCATTGCCGGCCGTCACCGTGCCGTCGGGTCGCACCACGCCTTTCAGCTTGGCCAGCGCTTCCAGGCTGGTCTCGCGCGGGTGCTCGTCCTGGCTGACGATGACGGCTTCGCCTTTCTTCTGCGCCACGCTGACCGGCGTGATCTCGGCGTCGAAGAAGCCGCTTTTCTGGGCGGCCACCGCCTTCAGTTGCGAGGCCAGCGCCATCCGGTCTTGCGCCGCGCGTTCGATCTTGAAATCGGCGGCCACGTTCTCGGCGGTCTCGGGCATCGAGTCGACACCGTACAACTCCTTCATGCGCTTGTTGACGAAGCGCCAGCCGATGGTGGTGTCGTAGACCGCGTTCGCGCGGCCGAACGCGGTTTCCGATTTCGGCATCACGAACGGCGCGCGGCTCATGCTTTCCACACCGCCGGCAAGCATCAGCTCCGCCTCGCCGCTCTTGATGGCGCGCGCTGCAGTTCCCATCGCGTCCATGCCCGAGCCGCACAGCCGGTTGATGGTGGCGCCCGGCAGCTCGATCGGCAGGCCGGCCAGCAGGCTGGACATGCGCGCCACGTTGCGGTTGTCCTCGCCGGCCTGGTTGGCACAGCCGTAGATCACGTCAGTCACCGCCTGCCAGTCGAGACCCGGGTTGCGCGCCATCAACGCCTTCAGCGGAATGGCGCCGAGGTCGTCGGTGCGAATGCTGGACAGCGCGCCGCCATAGCGGCCGAACGGGGTGCGGATGGCGTCGACGATGAAGGCTTCGGTCATGGTGTCTCCGATGTTTGAGTTCAGTCGATCAGCGGCACGCCGCTGAGCTTTTGCAGTTCGGCCAAGGCCAGGCCGTGGAAGGTCTCGACGACTTTCAGCCCGGCGGGCGTCACGTCGATCACCGCCAGGTCGGTGTAGATGCGGCTGACGCAGGCGATGCCGGTCAACGGATAGCTGCAGGCCGCGACAAGCTTGCTCTGGCCGGTCTTGGTCAGGTGCTCCATCATCACGAAGGTTTTCTTCGCACCAATGGCCAGGTCCATCGCGCCGCCCACCGCCGGAATCGCGTCGCCGCCGGTGTGCCAGTTGGCCAGGTCGCCGGTGATCGAGACCTGGAACGCGCCCAGCACGCAGAAGTCGAGGTGGCCGCCGCGCATCATCGCGAAGCTGTCGGCGTGGTGAAAATACGCGCCGCCGGCCAGCAGCGTGACCGGCTGCTTGCCGGCATTGATGAGGTCGTAGTCTTCGTCGCCCGCAGCGGGTGCCGGGCCCATGCCGAGCAGGCCGTTCTCGCTGTGAAGAAAGATCTCTTTCGACTTCGGCAGGTGGTTCGCCACCAGCGTGGGCAGGCCGATGCCCAGGTTCACGTAGGCGCCTTCCGGAATGTCTTGCGCCACCCGGGCGGCAATCTGATCGCGGTTGAGTTTTTGCATGTCGGTCTTTCTGATCACGCGGCCTGCTTGAAGCCGGCCGGGCCGGTGGCGGTGCGCGGTACCTTGACCACGCGCTGCACGAAGATGCCCGGCGTCACGATGTGCTCCGGGTCCAGCGCGCCGAGCTCCACGATGTCGTGCACCGACGCAATGCTGAGCGTCGCCGCCATCGCCATGATCGGCCCGAAGTTGCGCGCCGCCTTGCGATACACCAGGTTGCCCCAGCGGTCGCCGGCCTCGGCTTTGATCAGCGCCACGTCGGCGTGCAGTGGTGACTCGAACACGTACATGCGGCCATCGATCTCGCGTGTTTCCTTGCCCTTGGCCAAATCGGTGCCGTAGCCGGTGGGCGTGAAGAAGCCGCCGATGCCCGAGCCGGCCGCACGAATGCGCTCGGCCAGGTTGCCCTGCGGCACCAGTTCCAGTTCGAGCTTGCCGGCGCGGTACAGCGCGTCGAACACCTGCGAGTCGGCCTGGCGCGGAAAGCTGCAGATGATCTTGCGCACCCGCCCCGTCATCAGCAGCGCGGCCAGCCCGACCTCGCCGTTGCCGGCGTTGTTGTTGATGAGGGTCAGGTCGCGCGCGCCCTGCGCGATCAGCGCGTCGATCAGCTCGGCCGGCTGACCGGCACCGCCAAAGCCGCCGATCATCACGGTGGCACCGTCGCGCACGCCGTGCAGTGCGGCTTCGACAGAAGGGGAAATCTTGTCGATCATGGTGACCTGCGATCTGAAGTTGATGACTGAACCGTTCTTTGAGCACACCATCGCGCGCTGCAAAAAGTTTAGTCTGGCGCGTCGTGGCGTTTGAGTTTGGCATCACCGGCCCGCGGCATCGTTGCGCAGTCTGCGTCGCCCCCCACATCGCTGTGTCAGGATTCGGCCCATTGCTTTTTCGCCCTTCGGAGCCTCACGCATGCGCAGTGACATCGAGATCGCCCAGGCCGCCACCATGCGGCGCATCACCCCGCTGGCGCAAGAGCGTTACGGCATTCCCGATGAACACCTGTCGCCCCACGGGCACTACAAGGCCAAGCTGTCGCTGGAGGGCGTGGCGGCGCTGCAAGGCCGAGCCGATGGCAAGCTGATTCTGGTGACGGCGATTTCGCCCACACCTGCCGGCGAAGGCAAGACCACCACCACGGTCGGGCTGGGCGATGCGCTGAACCACATCGGGCGCGACGCCATCGTCTGCCTGCGCGAACCCTGCCTGGGGCCGGTGTTCGGCATGAAGGGCGGTGCGGCCGGCGGCGGCATGGCGCAAGTGGTGCCGATGGAAGACATCAACCTGCATTTCACCGGCGACTTCTCGGCCATTGCGCTGGCCCACAACCTGCTGGCCGCGCTGATCGACAACCACATCCACCACGGCAACGCGCTCGGCTTCGACGTGCGGCGCATCACCTGGAAGCGGGTGATGGACATGAACGATCGCGCGCTGCGCCACACCACCGTCGCGCTTGGCGGACCGGGCAACGGATTCCCGCGCGAAGACGGTTTCGACATCGTCGTCGCGTCGGAGGTGATGGCCATCTTTTGCCTGGCCACCAGCCTGGCCGACCTGAAGCAGCGCCTGGCGCGCATCGTGGTCGGCCACAACGCGCAGCACCGGCCGATTCACGCCAGCGACCTGCACGCGCAAGGTGCGATGGCCGCGCTGTTGAAGGACGCGCTGGCGCCGAACATCGTGCAGACGCTGGAAAACAACCTCGCCTTCATCCACGGCGGGCCGTTCGCCAACATCGCCCACGGCTGCAACTCGGTGCTGGCCACCGCAACGGCGCTGAAGCTCGCCGACTACGTGGTCACCGAGGCTGGCTTCGGTGCCGACCTGGGGGCCGAGAAGTTCGTCGACATCAAGTGCCGCAAGTCGGGCCTGCGCCCGTCGGCGGTGGTCATCGTCGCCACGGTGCGCGCGCTGAAGTACCACGGCGGGGTCGACGTGAAACACGCCGGCATCGAGAACCTCGACGCACTGCAAAAAGGCCTGGTCAATCTGGAGCGGCACATCCACAACGTGCGCGAACACTTCGGCCTGCCATGCGTCGTGGCCATCAACCACCGCAGCGAGGACACCGCAGCCGAGATCGAACTGCTTCGGCGCGACGCCTCGGCGCACGGCGTGCAGGTGGTGCTGGCGCGGCACTGGGCCGAGGGCGGCGCCGGTGCGGCCGACCTGGCCCGCGCCGTGGTCGCGCTGTGCGAGCAGCCCAGCCAGATGCGCTTCGTCTACGACGACGCCGATTCGCTGTGGCACAAGGTTGAGGCCGTGGCGATGAAGATCTACGGCGCCAGCCATGTCACCGCCGATGCCAAGGTGCGCGCGCAGATCGCCGCGCTGCAGGCTCAGGGCCACGGCCACCACCCGGTGTGCATCGCCAAGACGCAGTACTCGTTCTCGACCGACCCGCACCTGCGCGGCGCGCCCAGCGGCCACGCGCTGAACATTCGCGAGGTGCGGCTGGCCGCCGGCGCCGAGTTCGTGGTGATGGTGTGCGGCGACGTGATGACCATGCCCGGCCTGCCCAAGGTGCCGGCCGCGCAGGCCATCGATGTCGACGACCAGGGGCGAATTCGCGGGCTGTTCTAGGCTGTTCGTGCGGCCGCTTCGTCGGCCCCGTACACGCGCCCGAACCGGTTCGCCAGAAAGTCGCCCAGCAGCACGTCTTCCTGACGCAAGAAGCCGCTTTGCGGCAAGTGACCTGCGGCCAGCATGTCGAGCATGGCGCACAGGCTGCTGGCGGTGGTGATCTGGATCGCGCTGTGCATGCGGCCGGCCAGCACCTGGCTGTAAATCTTGCGCACGAAGGTGTCTTGCTGCAGGCGGCCCTCGCGCAGGCCGGCCACGGTGACGAAGACGATCACCACGTCCTGCATGGTGGCGGGAAGCGCGTTTTCCAGAATGTCCTTCAGCACGTCGCGGCGGTCGCGCAGGCGCAGGTCGTTCAGCAGCGCTTTCATGATGGCGGCGTGGCCCGGGTAGCGGATGGTGCGGTAGTTCAGCGTGCGCACCTTGCCTTGCAGGGTTTCGCACAGCGTGCCCAAGCCGCCCGAGGTGTTGAAGGCTTCGTACAGCACGCCGTCGAGCGAGAACTCCTCGCGCTCTTCGAGCGCCGGCACCTCGCGAATCTGGCCGTCGACGATGGCCTCGCAGGGTTCGCAGTATTCGTTGATGACGCCTTCGGTGCTCCAGGTCAGGTTGTAGTTCAGCGCATTGCTCGGGTAGGCCGGAAGGGCGCCGACGCGCATGCGCACCGAGTCGAGCGAATCGAACTGCCGCGCCAGGTCGGCCGCCACGATCGAGATGAAGCCCGGCGCCAGCCCGCACTGCGGAATGAAGGCGCTGCCGGCGCCCACCGCCAGTTCGCGGATGCGCCGCGTGCTGGCCACGTCTTCGGTCAGGTCGAGGTAGTGCACGCCGAGTTCGCGGGCCGCCTCGGCCACCTTCACCGTCAGGTGGTACGGCGCGGCGCTGAGCACCGCGAAGCGGCCGGCCAGCGCGGCATTCAGGGCGCGGGCGTCGGTCACGTCGAGCTGCAGCGTGGTCAGGCGGTCGGA
>JANNBZ010000223.1:0-8238 GCA_031386065.1 Burkholderiales bacterium | reverse complement strand
GTCAGCTCGGCGCGGGCCAGCAAGTCGGCGCGTGCCGTGCGCGCCAGCTCGGCGCGAGCCCGTGCGAACTCGACCGCTTCGACGCGCGAGTTGCCTTGCAGGTAGGCCGCCACGCTGCGGTCGAGCGAGTCCTTGGCGTTCATCTGCCAGTCGGGTGGCGGTAGCGTGCTGGAACACGCGCTCAGCGCGACGGCCGCGCCCAGGGCGCACAGCCAGCGAAACGACCTCATGGCAATTTGACCTCGGTCTCGCGCTTGAACGGCCATTTGCGATTGACCTCGTTGACCAGGTGCTCCACCTTGCGCAGGCTGGCTTCCACCTCGCCGCGCAGCGTGCCCAGGTCGTTGCTGGCTTCGCGGGTGTTCGACGCAATCGCCTGCGCCTCTTGCAGCACACCGTCGACCTTCTTCAGGCTGTTGCGCGCGTCGGCCAGCAGGCCGTTCAACTGCACGACGGTGGCGCGTGTTTCGACCATCACGCCGCTGGCACCGAAGACCTGCGTGTCGGCCTTGGACGCCAGCCCGTCGGCTTTCAGCACCAGGCCGTCCAGCCGCGCCAGCAGCGCGTTCGTTCGGTCGAGGGTGGTGATGATTTTTTGCGCTTCCTTCTCGTCGCCCAACAGCATGCCGAGCGCGCCGCGCGGGCCTTGCATGGCCTGGGTGAGCTTTTGCACATTGCCCAGGCTGGTGCTCAGCGGCGCGTCGGTGGCGGTCAGCGCGGTCAGGTTGGCGATCAGGTCGCGCACGCTGGCCATCAACCGCGGAATTTCGGCGGCGGCGTCGCCGGCCAGCACCTTGCGCACCGCGCCGTCGGGCAGCGGCGGGTCGGTCAGGATGCCGCTGTAGGCGCGGATGCGGGTGGCACCCACCAGCCCGCTTTCCATCGTGAACACACTCGACTCGCGCAGCCAGCGCGCGTCTTTCGCCGGCACGTCGACGACGATGCGCGCATTGCCTTCGTCGGACAGTTCAATGCGGTTGACGCGGCCGATCGGGAAGCCGGCGAAGGTCAGGTCCATGCCCACCACCACGCCTTCGGAGTTGTCCGCCACCAGCACCAAAGTCTGCTTGCGGTCGAACGCGCCGCGGGCATACAGCACATAGGCCACGGCCCCCGCAATCAGCAGCAGCACCGTCAGCAACAGCGCCCGCGCTTTCAGGTCCAGGTGGGCGACGGGCGGTGCGTCTGCGGGGCGGGGTTCGTCCATGGGCGTCAATAGTAGTTGCCGACCAGCGAGACCACCTCGACCATCAGGATCACTATTAGCAGCCGCGCCAGCCGCGTCAAGTCGGCGTTGGCAATGCCCACGGCATGCTCGCGCGGCGTGGTGACCATCGGGATGATGGACACCGCCAGGCTCAGGAACAGCGTCTTCAGCGCGAAGATCAGCCCGATCACCGGGTTGAACACCTGGCCCACGGCGCGCGTGAATCCTTGCAGTCCCCAGGTCGCGAAACCGTATACCGACAGGTAGGTCAGCACCAGCGCGACCACGCTGCTGACCAACGCCAGCGTGACCACCGCGAACATGCCGGCCAGCACGCGCGGCAGCGCGCTGTCGCGCGTCGGGTCGACCCCGCTGGCCAGCAGCGTCTCGAAGCCGCCGTGTGCGCGCAGGGTGCGCACCTCGTCGCCGGCCGCCAGCGAATAGCGCACCGCCACGAACAGCGCGGCCGACAGCGGGATCAACTCCAGCACCAGGGTGCGCACCAGCACGTCGAGCGCGTAGCGCGACAGCCCATAGCTGAGCGACGTGGCCAGCACGATGCGGATCAGCACCAACGCGACCAGCGCCGACAGCACGGTGAAGCTCGGAAGCAGCGGCCGTGTCGCGCGGTACAGGCTGTGCGTCAGCGCACCGTGCTGCGCGCGCCGGTAGCTCGAAGGCGACAGCGCCAGCACCAGAATCTGCGCCCCGAAATGCACGATCTGCCACCAACCGCCCCACCACTGCTGCGCGGCGTGCGCCCAGCCGTGACCGGCAGATCGTGACGAGGGAACAAGCGACATGAAGCGGCGATGGTGCCGTGGGAGGCGGCGGTGCGGCCAGTGTAGGCGCAGGGTCGGCCGCGCTCTGCGCGGCGCGCCGTGCGCGACACATGTGTTTCAGATTTCCAGCGGTCGGCTGTTGTCGTATCCCCCTTGAGAGCGGGTGGTGCGGCAGATGAATGCGCTGACAATCCGTGACGATGAAACCCGCGTCAGCCCGGCCCCCTGTTTCGACGGCACTGCGCCTGGCGCGGCGGTCGTGGCGGCTGCAGCACCTCGATTCGGCGCAGGCCATCGCGCTGGCCGAGCGTGCGCTGGCGCTCGCTCTGGCCAGCGGCGACGTGGCGGCGCAGGCCCGGGCCCGCCTGTCGCGCGGCTTCCACCTGATGTACTTCGCCACGCCCGGCGAGGCCGCGCTTGAGCTGGCCGAGGCGCAGCGCTGCTTCGACGCAGCGCAAGACCGTGCCGGCCACCTGCTGGCAGCCGCCGGCATGGCGCGCTGCCAGTGGCGCGAGGGTCGCTTCGCCCACGCACTGGAGCGTGCGCTGCTGCTGCGCACCGAGGGCCTGCAGGTGCTGCGGCACGACGAGCGCGGCATCTTGCTGAACACGATCGCCGGCTGTTATTCGGCGCTGGGCCAATCGGAGCAGGCCTTTGCGTACATGTACCAGGCCTTGCGCGATTTGGGGCCGGCGCGCAATCACGGCTTCGATGCGGTGCTGCATTGCAACCTGGCGCACGAACTGCTGCAGCTGGGGGATTGCGACGAGGCGCTGCGCCATGTCGACCTGGGCCTGGCGCGTTGCAGCGGCCTGAGCAACGCGCGCCTGCTGAGCGTGCTGCTGATCAACCGCATCATCT
Organism: Burkholderiales bacterium; assembly: GCA_031386065.1. GTDB lineage: Bacteria > Pseudomonadota > Gammaproteobacteria > Burkholderiales > Burkholderiaceae_C > JANYJJ01. The sequence goes on along the minus strand of JANNBZ010000223.1, from coordinate 5,388 downwards.
GCCTGAGCGAATTGAATCGCCCGCACGAAGCGCTGCCCGACATCGACCGCGTGTTGGCGCTTCCCGCCGACGCCAGTGGCCGCGGCATGATGGGATCGCACTTTGAAACGCTGGCCATCGCGGTGCTGCAGGCCGGCAACGCCGAGTTGGGTGCCGAACTGGTGAGCCGCGCTGCACAAGCTGTCAGGGCGCCGATTCCCGATGAACACCTCGAGCTGGCGGTCGCCTCGGCAATGCTGGCCAGCAGCAACGGTGAGCTGTCGCAGGCGCGCGACCACCTGCTGGAGGCGCTGCCGCTGCTGGCCAGCCCCGAGGTCGACGGCCTGAGCCTGCGGGTGCGTTGTCTGTTCCATCTGGCGCAGGCCGACGTGTACGAGCGAATGAGCGAGCCGGCGCTGGCGCTGGCTGCGATGCGGGCCTGTCAGGTTGTGCATGTCGAGCGCACGCGGCTCGCGTCGCGCGCACGCTACCAGGCGGCTGCGCTGCACACCGAGTTGCTGAGCCTGCAGCACAAGCTCGACGAGAACGACCTGCGCCGGCATGCCACCGAGCGCGCGCGCTCCGAATTGCAGGCCATCAACGGGCAGCTTTCGCGCAAGGTGGAAGAAGTGCAGGCCTTGCAGACAGCGTTGAAGCAGCAGGCCTCGCGCGACTTCCTCACCGGGCTGTTCAACCGGCGCCACTTGAACGACAGCCTGCCGGCGATGCTGGCGTTGGCGCGGCGCGACCAGCATCCGCTGGCCGTGGCCATCATCGACCTCGACCACTTCAAGGCCACCAACGACCAGCACGGCCATGCCGCCGGCGACATGCTGTTGGCCGCCTTCGGCGAGCTGTTGGCGAACCATGTCCGCAAGAGCGATGTCGCTTTTCGCTACGGCGGCGAGGAGTTCTGCCTGCTGATGCCGCGCACCAACGCGTCGGCCGCCCGGCGCAAGATCAACGCCCTGCTCAGGCTGTGGCGCCACAGCGTGTTCCCGCTGGCTGGCGGCCCGCTGAGCGGGTTGACCTTTTCGGCCGGCGTGATCGACTCGCGTGTCGCCGCAGGCGCCAGCGATGCCCTGCTGAAAGCCGCCGACGACGCCCTGCTTGCCGCCAAGCGCAGCGGACGTGCCCGCGTGCTGCTCGCCGAAGCCCCGGCGGCCACGCTGCAATGAAGCCCTGGCTGACAGCCGCCGTGGTGTTGGGCCTGTGCGGTTTCGCCTGGGCCACGCTGGGCTTGCTGAAAGAGCGCAGGTCGGCGCAAAAGGTTTCGCAAAAGGCCGAAGCATTTCCAGCGACTGCACCGGCCGCATCGCGTGCGCTTTCAACGGTCGCCGAGTCGCGTGGCATCGGCTTCGGCCTGACCTTCGCGCGGCTCGACGCGGGGCAGGCCGGCAGTGAGACCATCGCACTCGGTTGTCACGCCGAGCCCAAGCCGCTGGACCGCCCGCATGCAGACTCGTGCAACCAGTACCAGGGCGACACCTCGTGCCGCACCGTGCTACCGGTGCTGTGCTTTCGGCCTGGTGGCTCCGGCGAGTTGATGGCCACCGAGCCGGTGATGGGCGCCATCCTGCAGTCGCAGGCCGTGGCCTCGGCGCGCTGCGAGGCCGAGTTCGGCGCTGGCTGGCGCATGGCCGAGTTTCATGACGGTGGCGGCGGGCCACTGCAGGGCCGCCGCGGCGCCGGCTTCGGCGCGCAGACGCGCTACTGGGTCCACGTGAACGACCAGCCCGGCAACTGCTGGGACAGCGCGCCGTAGCCCGCTGTTTGCGCGCACCAGCATGAGCCTCGTGCTCGTTCGCCACGGCGAGACCGCGCTCAACGTAGCGCGCGTGCTGCAGCCGGCCGACACCCCACTCAGCGCGTTGGGCCTGGCGCAGGCGCAGGCCGTGGCGCGCCGCTTGGCCACGCTGGGCGTGGCCGGCATCGTCAGCAGCGACCTGCCGCGCGCCTGGGTCACCGCGCAGGAAATCGCGCGCGCCTGCGGCCTGCCGGTGACGGCATCGGCCTTGCTGCACGAGCGCAACTTCGGCGACCTGCGCGGGCAGCCGTACGACACGCTGGGCTTCGACCCACTGGCCATGACCGAAGCACCTCCTGGTGGCGAGTCGGTGCCGGTTTTCAGCGCCCGCGTGGCGGCGGCGTTCTACCAGATGCTGCGCCTGCGGGCGGCGTTGCCCGGGCCGCTGGTGGTGGTGACGCACGGCATGGTGATTCGTGCGCTGTTGACGCATCACTGCCACCTGGGCGACGGCATTCGGCTGCCGCAGCACCTGGGCAACACCTGCGTCAGCGTGGTCTCGGCCCAACCCCCGCATGGCGTGGACTTGCTGGCCTGCACCCGCCACCTCGACGCCTCAACGCAGCCCGACGCGCGCGGTCTGTCAGGCGGTTGAGGCGGTCGAGCCCACCCGGCCGATCAAGGCCAACGCGGCGGCGGGGGCCTTTTCCTTCGCGCCCGAAATGAAGAACATGAACACGTCGCGCGGCTGCGTGGGCGCCGCCGTCGCTTCCACCTTCGGCACGCCCGCCGGCTCGCCACCGTCGCGCCAGACGCTGGCGCAAGCCGCCAACTGATCGAGCGCCGCCGGCGTGCAGCCGGCGGCAAGTTCGGGGTCGGTGCGCATCAGCCGGGTGTAGACGAAGTCGCTCGTCAGGTCGGCGATGGCGGGGTATTGATCGGAATCGGTGAACACCGTGGCCACGCCGTGTTTGCGGGCCAGCGCCAAGTAGGCCGGCGACTTGAAGCTGTCGTGCCGCACGTCCATCGCATGGCGCAGACGTCGCGCGCCGCTCTGCATCGGCAGCAGCGCGAGGAAGGCCTCGAAGTCGACCGCGTCGAAGACCTTGGTCGGCGCGAACTGCCACACGATGGGACCGAGCTTGTCGCCCAGTTCAATGATGCCGCTGCCGACGAAACGGCTGATGGATTCGCCGGCCTCGGCCAGCACCCGCCGGTTGGTCGCAAAGCGCGAAGCCTTCAGCGAGAACATGAATCCCGGCGGCGTTTCGGCCTGCCACTTGGCGAAGGTCGCCGGACGTTGGCTGCTGTAGTAGGTGCCGTTGACTTCGATGGCGGTCAGACGCCGGCTGGCGTGGGCCAACTCAGCGCTGTGCGGCAGTCCGGCCGGATAGAAATTGTTGCGCCACGGCTCGTAGGTCCAGCCACCAATACCGACACGGATGGAAGCCGTCGATGCCACGGGAGTCTCCGATCAATCTGCGCGCGGGGCACGCATGATCGCGCACTCGGGCTGGGCGGTGCCCGGATCAGCTGCGCGCCAGTTGCGTGCCGTTGGCTCGAACGCGGTCGCCGACCTTCAGGCCGTTTAGATTGGCTTGCTCGAAGTGACGCATTTCGCCGTTGTCCATTTGCACGTTGACGCGGTAGCTGGTCACGTTGGGCTTGCGGTGTTTTTCAATCTGGTTGCCCACCACCGCACCGCCCACGGCGCCCACCACGGTGGCCGCCGTGTTGCCACTGCCGCCGCCAATTTGATTGCCCAGCACTCCGCCGATCACGCCACCGGCAACGGCACCGACACCATGGGTTTTGCGCAATGAAGAGATCGGCTCGATGCTCTTCACACGGCCGCGCGGGCCGTGGTCAGCGATCAGTTGGATGCCGGCGGAATCGGACGTGACCATCAGCGTGCGCGCCGCCGGCTTCGTTTCCTGTTGCACCTGGGAAGGCTGTTGCTGATGCGATATCGGCGTCGCCGTAGGCGCGTGCTGGATCGCCTCGCTGCCTTCCTGGCCGCAGGCCGTCAGCACAATGGCCGAGGCCAACGCAAAAACGGTGATCAGATGGGTTGGGTAGGTGGGCGCGGTCTTCATGGCGGAATCCTTTTCTGGTTTGGCACGATGTTGACTTGCATCGACAGCCGCGTCTGCCTCTGAAGCGCCGCCCGCGCTGTCAGGCGATGGCGACGGCGGCTGTAGGCGGCCGCCGACAACCCGCGCTGCGCCTACCAGGCGTCGACGAAGCGCTGCCCGGCGCCCGCCGCCTCCACCGCCTTGGCCGAGGCCAGCCCCTGGGCCAGCCAGCGTCGCGTGTGCGCCGGGTCGATCACCGCGTCGATCTCCAGCGTGGCGGCCATGTGGGTGGCGCGTCCGTCGGCGTACTGCCGTGCCAGCAGATCGGCGTACAGCGCGTCGCGCTCGGCACCGGGCGCTGCCGCAGCCAGTTCTTTTCGGTAACCCAGGCTGACGGCGCCTTCCAGGCCCATGGCACCGAATTCGCCGCTGGGCCAGGCCACGGTCGCCAGCGGCACATGAAAGCCGCCGCCGGTCATGGCCATGGCCCCCAGGCCGTAGGCCTTGCGCAGCACCACCGCGAAGAACGGCACGCGCAAGTGCGCCGCCACGATGAACATGCGGCTAACATGGCGGACCTGCGCCTGCGCCTCGACCTCGGGCCCGACCATGAAGCCCGGCGTGTCGACCAGCGACACCAGCGGCAGCCCGTGTGCGTTGCACAACTGCATGAAGCGCGCCGCCTTGTCGGCCGCAGCGGCATCGATGGCGCCGCCCAGGTGGGCCGGGTTGCTGGCCATCAAGCCCACCGGCCGGCCTTCGATGCGCGCCAGCGCGGTGAAGATGCCGGCGCCGAAACCGGCCCGCAGTTCGAGCAGGCTGTCGACATCGGCCACCTGCTGCATCACGGCGCGCATGTCGTAACTGCGCACGCGATTTTCGGGCAGCGCGTCGCGCAACAGCAGCGGGTCGCTCTCAAGCCAGGTCGGCAGCCGGCCCTGGAAGAAGGCCAGGTACTTTTTGGCGGCGGCCACCGCCTGCGCCTCGTCGTCCACCAGCACGTCGATCACGCCGCTGCGCTGCTGCACGTCGGCCGGGCCAATCTGCTCGGGCGCGAACACACCCAGCCCGCCGCCTTCGACCATCGCCGGCCCGCCCATGCCGATGTTGCTGTCGCGGGTGGCGATGATCACGTCGCTGCAGCCCAGCAGCGCCGCATTGCCGGCAAAGCAGCGACCGGCCACGATGCCCACCACCGGCACCTGGCCGCTCAGGCGGGCGAAGCTGGCGAAAGTGGTCACGTGCAGGCCGGCCACGATGGCCATGTCGGTGTCGCCGGGGCGGCCACCACCGCCTTCGGCGAACAGCAGCACCGGCAGCCGTTGCTTGAGTGCAATGGCCAGCAGCCGATCGGTTTTCTGGTGGTTGCGCAGGCCCTGCGTTCCGGCCAGCACGGTGGCGTCGTAGGCCATCACCACGCAGCGCGATTTGTCAGCGCCGAACTGCGCGCCGTTGACACTGCCGATGCCCGTCACCATGCCGTCGGCCGGTGTGTTGCGCTGCAGGTCGTCGAGCGAGCGGCGCAGGCGTTGCGCGGCGACGGCCAGCGCGCCGTACTCGCTGAAGCTGCCGGCGTCGCACAGGTCG
>JANNBZ010000371.1:0-23567 GCA_031386065.1 Burkholderiales bacterium | reverse complement strand
CGAGGGCGACTACAACGTCACGCTGTCGATGGTGTCCGACACCTGCAACCCGACGGCCAACTACCTGCTGAGCCGGCCGTCGACCGTGCCGCACCCGGCCGGCGCCGTGACGCAGCGCAACGCCGTGCTGCCGGCTGGCAGTGCCAACTACACGGCCATTGCCAACTGGATTTCCGGGGGCTGCCGAGCGCCATGACATTGCTTCAAGCTTCAATCAATCGAGCCACAGCGGCCGCCCGCGTCGTTTACGCCGGCTGCGCGGCGCTCGGCCTGGCGGCCTGCGGCGGCGGCGCGGGCAACCCCTTCGACAACCCGTCCAGCGTGGCCAACCCGTCGGTGGTGTCGGGTCAGCACCTGTCGTTTGCCTATTTTCAGAAGTGCATTGCGCCGATCTTCACCGCGCAGCTGCAGATCCAGATCGGCAACGTCACCTCCACCAACACCTGCGCCGGCTCGGGCTGCCACGACAACAGCAGCGGCACCGGCGGCGCCTTCCGCGTGGTGGCGAATGCGCAGCCGGTCGACCTGGCTGACGCGGCCAATACGCCCGACGTGATCCGTGCGACCGACATGTACCGCAACTTCTACTCGGCCCAGGGCGCCGTGGTGTTCGGCTCGGCCACCGAAAGCCGGTTGCTCGCCAAGCCGCTGCTGATGGGCGTGCTGCACGGCGGCGGTTTGATCTTCGTCAGTGCCGACGACCCAAACGCCAAGCTGATTCGCTACTGGATCTCGCGCCCCGCGCCGTTGGGCCAGGACGAGTTCAGCCCCGCCACCTACAGCATGTTCACGCCGGCCGATCCGAAGCTGGGCGCCTGCAACACCCAATGAGCTTGCGCACCTTCACGTCACCGTTCTTCGCGCGCGGCCTGGTCGCTGTGGCGATGCTCGCGGGCATGGCAATTCCGGCAGCGCAAGCGGCCGATGCCGACGCTGCTGCCACGATCGAGCGGCTGCAGATCGCCGATGCCTACATCGAGCTGCGCACCGGACCGGGCCGTGGCTTCCCGGTCTTCTTCGTGGCCGCACGCAGCGAGTTCATCGAGGTCGAACTGCGCCACACCGACTGGTACAAGGTGCGCACCGAAGGCGGCAAGATCGGTTGGGTCAGCCGCCAGCAACTGCAGACCACGCTCACCGCCGCCGGCGGCACCAAGACCTTTCGCGACGCCCTGCTCGACGACTACCTGAGCCGCCGCGTGCAACTGGGCGCGGCCTGGGGCCAGTTCAAGTCCGAGCCGATGCTGAAGCTGTGGACCAGCTACCGGCTGTCTGAAACGCTCAGCGTCGAAGGCACGCTGGGGCAGGTGCAGGGCGTGTTCTCGGGCACCGACTTCTGGCACCTCAACCTGCTGGCCGAGCCGTGGTCGGACCGGCGCCTGTCGCCGTTCCTCGGCGTCGGTTTCGGCAAGTTCAAGAACTTTCCCAACCTCAGCCTGGTGGGTGCGTCCACCACCGACGCGAAGCTGGCCAATGCCGGCATCGGCGTGCGCTTTCACCTGACCGATCGCTTCGTGCTGCGCGCCGACTATTCCATCTACACCGCCTTCGTCGCCGACACGCGCTCGACCGAATACCGCGCCTTCACGGCAGGCTTGTCGTTCTTCTTCTAACCGCTGACTACATACCCCACATGAACAAAAATCTTCGGCGCTGTGCGCAGTCGGTCCTGGCAACCCTCGGTGCTGGTTTTGCTGCCGCGGTGTTCGCGCAATCCACGCCGCCCGCGCAGCTGGACCAGGTGGTGGTGCCGCAGGTCGACCGGCGCGACATCCAGAAGCCGCGCTTCCCGTCGAACGACTTCGAGTTCGGCGCCTTCGCCGGCACCTACGCCACGCAGAATTTCGGCTCCAGCCTGGTGGTTGGGGCGCGCGTCGGCTACCACATCACCGAAGACTTCTTCGCCGAAGCGGTGGTCGCGCAGACCAAGGTCAGCGACGAGTTGTTCCGGCAAATCCTGCCGGGCGGCATCTTCGGCGGCCAGAAGCCCAAGCTGACCTACTACAACCTCTCGGCTGGCTACAACCTGCTGCCGGGCGAGGTGTTCATCGGCAGCAAGCGCGCCAAGCCGGCAGCGCTGTACCTGATTGCCGGTGTCGGCAGCACCAAACTGGACGTGCAGCGCCGGCCCACCTTCAACGTCGGTCTGGGTTACCGCGTTTTCGTCAGCGACCGCTTCTCGCTGCAGGTGGACATGCGCGACCACATCTTCTCGCTCGATCTGCTGGGCAAGCGCACGAGCACGCAGAACCTCGAATGGACCGGCGGCCTGTCGGTCTACTTCTGACGCGGCGCACGGCATGAAGCATCCGATTCAACGGTGTTCGAGTCTGCTGCTGCGTGGCATGGCCTGCATGCTCGGCGTCACGCTGGCACTGGGCAGCGGCACAGCGCTGGCGGTGGCCACCGCGTCGGCCGCGCCCGACTTCACGCTGCGCACCGTCAGCGGCCCGAACATGCGACTGCAAGAGCAGCGCGGCCAGGTGGTGATGATCAACTTCTGGGCCACCTGGTGCGGCCCCTGCCGGCAGGAAATGCCGCACCTGAGCAAGCTGTACGAGAAGTACCGCGCCTCGGGCTTCGTGCTGATGGGCGTCAATGTCGACGACGACGCGCGCAACGCGGTCGACCTGGCTGCCAAGCTGGGCGTCAAGTTCCCGGTGCTGCTGGACACCGACAAGAAAGTCAGCAAGCAGTACGACCTGATCACGATGCCGTCGACCGTGCTGATCGACCGCGACGGCAAGGTCCGCTACGTTCACCGCGGCTACCAGAACGGCTTGGAAGAGACCTACGAAAAGCAGGTTCGGGAGCTGCTGAAATGAGCCGGCATCGCATTGCATCGATGGCTGTGCTGGTGTCGTTCACGCTGTTGAGCGGCTGTTCTGCGATTCAGCCCTGGGTGAAGCCTTACGAGCGCGAGCGGCTGGCCGACCCGATCATGAAATTCGCGCGCAACTCACTGGCTGAGAAGCACACCGAACACGTGCGCGACGTGCGCGAAGGCGCCCGCGGCGCCACCGGCGTGCAAGGAGGCGGCTGTGGCTGCAATTAAAGCGCGGAGCGAAGGGCGAGGGGCCCCGGCCACGGGGATCGACCAGCGCAGCGATTGGCGAGTGGCGCGGGCTCGAAGCCCGCGCCGCGAGAACGCATGCTCGAACCTGTTGCTGCGCATTCTTGGGATGCTGGGCAGCCTGCTCGCCGCCAGCGGCGCGCGCGCGGTCGACCTGCCGGCCAACAGCGCCGAGGCGCTGTTCCACACCTACAGCGGCGGCGGCGTGACCGCCAACGGGCCGGCGCTGCTGGTGCGCAAGAGCATCGCCGACAAGTTCTCGCTGGCGGCGTCGTACTACGTCGATGCGGTCAGCAATGCGTCGATCGATGTCGTCACCACCGCCAGCCCGTACCGCGAGAAGCGCACCGAATACGGCTTCAGCGCCGACTACGTGTACCGCGATTCGCAAATCACGCTGGCCACGTCGAGCAGCCAGGAGCCCGACTACACCGCGAACCGGCTTGGCATCGACGTGACGCAAGAGGTGTTCGGCGGCATGACCACGGTAAGCCTGGGCTTCACGCGCGGTGCCGACAAGGTGGGCAAGCGCAACGCGCCCGAGTTCTCGGACGTGGCGCGGCATTGGCAGTACCGCTTCGGCCTGACGCAAATCTTGACCCCGCGCTGGATCGCGAGCGCGAATTTCGAGGCGCTGGCCGACGACGGCTACCTGGGCAGCCCCTACCGCGCGGCACGCGTGTTCGGCGCGCCGGTGCCCGAACGCAATCCGCGCACGCGTTCGGGGCGCGCGCTGAAGCTGCGGGTCATCGGCGACCTGGGCTCGCGCGACGCGGTGCACGCCGACTACCGCTACTACCGCGACACCTGGGCCATCAAGGCGCACACCGCCGAGGTCGGCTACAGCCGCTACTTCGGCGAGGCCTGGCTGGCCGATGGATTCCTGCGGCTGTACACCCAGAAGGCCGCGCTGTTCTACAGCGACAACGCCAGCAGCGAGACGCTCTATGTCTCGCGCAACCGGCAGCTCAGCAGCTTCAACAGCGTGGGTGTGGGTAGCAAGCTGGCCTACACGCTGAAAAAGGTTCCCGGGCAGTACGAAGTCAAGGTGAACGCAGCCTATGAATTCGTGCGCTTCAAGTTCAAGGACTTCACCGACATTCGCACCGGCACACCGTATGGCTACAACGCCAGCGTGCTGCAGTTGTTCGTGTCGGCCACTTACTAGCCACGTACCAAAAAGAGAGCGGCGCATGTCGAATCGAAACCTCATTCTTCTGGGCGCGTGGCTGTGGGTCGGTGCCTTGCCTGCGCTGGCGGCCGATGCGGCGACGCCTGCGGCAGCTGCCAGCGCGCCGGTCGCCGTGTCGACGGTGGCGCCCCCCGCGGCCAGCGCCAGTGCCCCGCAAGCGGCCCCACAACCCGTCACGCTGGAAGGCCGCATCGAGGCGGTGAAGAGCGATGTGATCAAGCTCAACCGCGACCTGCTGGTGCTGGAAGAAGAACTCCTGTTCCCGGCCAGCACCCAGGTGGCGCTGTTCGTGTCGATGGACGTGGGCAAGCTGTTCGAGCTGGACTCTGTGCAACTCAAGCTCGACGACAAGGTGGTCGCGAGCTACCTCTACACGCCACTCGAAGTGCAGGCGCTGCACCGCGGCGGCGTGCAACGGGTGTACCTGGGCAACCTGCGCACCGGCCCGCACGAGCTGGTGGCGTTCTTCACCGGCAAGGGCCCGCACGACCGCGACTACAAGCGCGCCGCGACCGTCAAGTTCGACAAGGGCACCGACGCCAAGTACATCGAACTGCGCATTCAGGACTCGCTGGTCAAGCTGCAGCCCGAGTTCGATGTGAAGCAGTGGCAGTGAGCCTGCGCGCCGATGTTGCTTGACTCATTCAACCCGTTGCGCCGGCTGGCCGTGGGCCTGTCGGCGGCGCTGGCGTTCGGCATCGCGTGGGCCGAGGCGCCTGCAACAACGCATGCCGTCCAGGATCCGCACTACGGCGACACGCTGTTCCACTTCTTCCAGGCGAACCACTTCAACGCGGTGACCACGCTGATGGTCTCGCAGCAGTTCGACCGCGTTTCGCACCACGCCGACGAAGCCGAGGTGCTGCGCGGCGGCATGCTGCTGTCGTACGGCCTGCACCGCGAGGCGGGCGAGATCTTTGCGCAGTTAATCGACAAGGGCGCGGCGCCGCCGGTGCGCGACCGCGCCTGGTTCTACCTGGCCAAGATCCGCCACCAACGCGGCTTGCCGACCGATGCCGAAGCCGCGCTCGCGCGCATCGAGAACAACCTGCCGCCCGAGCTGCAGCAAGAGCGCGGCCTGCTGCAGGCCAACCTGATGATGGCGCGCGGCGACTTCAGCGGCGCCGCCGCCACGTTGGGTGCGATGGATGTCAAGAGCCCCGGCGCACGCTACGTTCGCTTCAACCTGGGCATTGCACTGGTGAAGGCCGGCGAGGCCGTACGCGGCACCGCCGTGCTCGACGAACTGGGCCGCGCCTCGGCCGAGAACGAGGAATACCGCAGCCTGCGCGACCGCGCCAACGTGGCGCTGGGCTTCATGGCGCTGACCGACAACCAACCCAAGGCCGCGCGCACCTACCTTGAGCGCGTGCGCCTGAAAGGTCTGCACGCCAACAAGGCGCTGCTCGGCTTCGGCTGGGCCGCCAGCGCGCTGAAAGACCCCAAGCTGGCCTTGGTGCCGTGGCTGGAACTGGCACAGCGCGATGTCAGCGATTCGGCCGCGTTAGAGGCGCAAATCGCCGTGCCCTACGCCTATGCCGAACTGGGCGCACCGCGCCAGTCTCTGGTGCGCTACACCGAGGCCATCAGCGCGTTCTCGCGCGAGGCCAATGGGCTCGACGAGTCCATCGCCGCCATCCGTTCCGGCAAGCTGGTCGACGCGATGGTCGAACGCAATGCCAGCGACGCGATGGGCTGGTTCCAGGGCATCGATGCGCTGCCCGACATGCCGCATGCGGCGCACCTGGCCAGCGTTTTCGCGCAGCACGAATTCCAGGAGGCGTTCAAGAACTACCGCGACCTGCGCTTTCTGAGCAAGAACCTGGAGGAATGGCGCGACAAGCTCGGCGTCTTCGACGACATGCTGGCCACCCGCCGCAAGGCTTTTGCCGACCGCTTGCCGCAGGTGCGCGAGCGGGCCGGCGGCAGCGGGCTGGGCGGATTGCAAAAGCGCGGCGATGCGGTGGCCGCGGAGGTTTCACGTGCCGAAGCCGCGCCCGACGGTGCGGCCTTCGCCGATGCGAAGCAGGTCGACTTGCTGGAGCGCGTGGCGCGCGTGCAAGCGGCGCTGAAGGACGCAGGCGCCGGCGCCGAACTCGACGCGCTGCGCGAGCGCCTGCGCCTGGCTTCCGGGGCGTTGAGCTGGCAGTTGGCGCAGCACCAAGGCACGCGTGCCTGGCAGGCGAAGAAGGAGCTTGTGATCATCGACGACCAGTTCACGCAGGCACGGCAACGCGACGCCGCGCTGGCGCAGGCGCAGCGCGACGAGCCGGTGCGCTTCGACGCCTTCGGCAAGCGCATCGCCGCACTCGTGCCGTTGCTGAACGCGGCGATTCCGCGCGTGGCCGCGCTCAGCAAGGAACAGCAGGGCGCGGTGCAGGAGATCGCCGTTGCCGAGCTGACGCGGCAGAAGGAGCGCCTGGCGGTCTACGCAACCCAGGCCCGCTTCGCGGTGGCCCAGCTCTACGACCGGGGCCAGGGCCTTGCCAACAACGACGGCAGCAGCCTCAGCAGCATCAAGGGTGACGACCATGCAGCCAAGCCGTAGCGCGGCCCTGCCGGCGGCCTGCCTGCCGGTGGCATGCATTCTGTGCGCCTGCCTGTTGTGGGGCTGCGCCAGCCAACGCGGCACGCCCGACAACGAGCCCACGCTCAAAACCCTGGCCAGCCGCAGCGTGGTGGTCGAGAAAGACGGGCCGGTGGTCGCCACCGAAACGCAGGCCATCGACGCCTACAAGAAATTCCTCGACGTGGCGCCGAAAGCGCCGCAGCGCGCCGAGGCGATGCGCCGCATCGGCGACCTGGAAATGGACCGCGCCGACAAGCGCAGCGCGAGCGCCGATGCGAACACCCAAACCAGCAGCAACGCGCCGGCCGACCCCGACTACCGCGCCGCCATCGCGCGCTACCAGGAGTTCCTGAGAACCTTTCCGAAAGACCCGGCCAACGACCGCGTGCTTTACCAACTGGCGCGTGCGCAAGAGCAGGGCGGCGACCTGCCTGCCGCCTTGAAAACGCTGGACCGTCTGGTGAAGGACCACCCGGCCACCGCCGTGCGCGACGAAGCGCAGTTCCGCCGCGGCGAACTGCTGTTCACTGCGCGCGACTACGTGAATGCCGAGAAGGCCTACGCCAACGTGCTGAAGTCCGGCGGTGCGGCCGGCAACTACCACGACCGCGCGCTCTACATGCAGGGCTGGTCGCTGTTCAAGCAAGGCCGGCTCGACGCCGCGCTGCAGTCGTTCTTCGGCGTGCTGGATGCCAAGCTGGGCGGGCTTGAAGCCGATCAGGAAGCTGACACCGAGAGCGGGCTCGACACGCTGGCAGGCCTGACCCGCGCCGACCGCGAACTGGTCGAAGACACCTTCCGCGTCACCAGCCTGAGCCTGGCCAACCTGCAGGGCGCCGAGTCGATTCCGGCCTTCATCGATTCGCCGCTGCGGCGCAGCTACGAGTTCCGTGTTTACCAGCAGCTGGGCGAGCTGTACACCAAGCAGGAGCGCAGCAAGGACGCGGCCGACAGCTTCGGCCTGTTTGCACGACGCAAGCCGCTGGACGCGCAAGCCCCGCTGATGCAGTCGCGCGTGATCGACATCTACGAGCGCTCGGGCTTTGCCACGCTGGCGCTCGACGCGAAGAAAGAATACGTGGCGCGCTACGGCGCGAAAAGCGACTTCCGCGCCGCCAATCCGCAGGGCTGGAGCAAGGCCCAACCGCTGGTCAAAACCCACCTGGCCGAACTGGCGCGCCACCACCACGCCGCCGCGCAGAAAAGCAAGGCCAGCGCCGACACGCAGGAAGCCGTGCGCTGGTACCGCTCCTACCTGGAATCGTTCCCGTCCGACCCGCAGGCGCCGGCCAATAACTTCCTGCTGGCCGAACTGCTGTTCGAGGACGCGCGCTTCACCGAGGCCGGTGTCGAGTACGAGAAAACGGCTTACGCGTATCCGCAGCATGCCAAGAGTGCCGACGCCGGCTACGCCGCCTTGCTGGCGCACGCGCAGCAGCAGAAGAAGGCCGTGCCGACCGAGCTGCCTGCATTGCAACGCGCCAGCGTGGCCAGCGCGCTGCGCTTCGCCGACACCTTCGGCAGCGATGGGCGGGCCGCGCCGGTGCTGGCTGACGCAGCAGAAAAACTCTATGCCTTGCAAGACGCCGAGCCCGCCGCGCGCGTGGCCCGCCGCGTGCTCGACCAGCAGCCCGCAGCCGCCGAAGCACAGCGCAGCACCGCCTGGACGGTGCTGGCCCACACCGCATTCGAGCGCGGCGCGTTCGACCGCGCCGAGCAGGCCTACGCCGAGGTGCTGCAGCTCACGCCCGACAAGACGGCGGGCCGCAACGAGCTGGTCGAACGGCAGGCGGCTGCGGTCTACAAACAGGGCGAGCAGGCACGCGCGGCCGGCGAAGAGCGCACGGCCGTGGGCCACTTCGTCCGCGTTGCCACGCTGGCACCGCAGTCGACGGTGCGCGCCAGCGCCCAGTACGACGCAGCCGCCTCGCTGATCGCGTTGAAAGACTGGGACGCGGCCACCAAGACGCTGGAAGATTTCCGCCAGCGGTTCCCGAATCACCCGCTGCAGGCCGAGGTGGGCAACAAGCTCGCGCTGGCTTACCTCGAGAAGGGCCAGTGGTCCGGCGCAGCCACTGAAATGGAGCGCCTGGCGGGCAGCGCCACCGACCCGAAGATCGCGCGCGACGCGCTGTGGCAGGCTGCCGAACTGTTCGACAAGGCCGGCTCGCGCGCGCAGGCCGCCAAGGCCTACGAGCGCTACCTGGCACAGAACCCGCAGCCGCTGGAAGCCGCAGTCGAAGCGCGGTATCGGCTGGCGCGCATCGCCAAGGCCGACGGCAGCGCCGCGCGCGAATTCGCGCTGATGAAAGACATCTTCCAGGCCGACCAGACCGGTGGCGCGGCGCGCACCAACCGCACCCGCTACTTGGGTGCCACCGCCGCGCTTGCGCTGGCCGAGCCGGTGGCCGATGCCTACCGCAAGGTGGCGCTGACCGAGCCGCTGCAAAAGCAGCTGAAGCTGAAGAAAGCCAGGATGGAAGATACCTTGAAGGCCTACACCGTGGCGGCCGACTACGGCGTGGCCGACGTGAGCACCGCCGCCACCTTCCACATCGCCAGCGTGTACCGCGATTTCGGCAAGGCGCTGATGGCGTCCGAGCGGCCGAAGAAGCTGTCGAAGGTGGAACGCGAGCAGTACAACGTGCTGATCGAAGAGCAGGCGTATCCGTTCGAGGAAAAGGCGACCGAACTGCACGAACTGAACGCACGCCGCGCGGCCACCGGCCTGTACGACCAATGGGTCAAGGCCAGCTTCGACGCCCTGCGCGAACTGCGCCCCGTGCGCTACGGAAAGCTCGAACGTGTGGAAGGAGTGGTCGATGCGATTCGTTGAACTCACAAGGAAACGTGGCTTTGCCACTTTCCAGCATCCCCTCGGGGGGCGGACGCCGCGAGGCGGTGGCCTTGGGGCGCTTGTCGGGCGCCTTTGCCTGTTCGCGTGCGCTGCCGCCATCACCGGCTGCGCGTCGCTGGCGCAACCGCTGAAGGCGGTGCAGCAGGCGGTGGCGCCGGCCGCGAGCGCGCTGGTGGCTGCGCCGGCTGCGGCCCTGGCGGCGGTGGCCACACCGGCTGCGGCACCGGTCAGTCCGCAAGCGCAACGTACCTTCGACGACGCGACGCGCGCGCTGCGCGCCGGCCGCAGCGACGAGGCCGAGCGCGGCTTTCGCGCCCTGGTGCAGTCGAACCCCGAACTGGCCGGACCGCACGCCAACCTGGGCATCATTCACCGCCAGGCCGGCCGCCTGCCTGATGCGGTGGCGGCGCTCGAGACGGCCGTGCGGCTGAGCCCGAAACAGCCCGTCTACCTGAACCAGTTGGGCGCCACCTACCGCGCCGCCGGCCGGTTCGACAAGGCACGCGAGGCCTACGAGAGCGCCATCGCGCTGGACCCGAACTACGCCGCGCCGCACCTCAACCTGGGCATCCTTCACGACCTGGTGTTCGGCGACAGCGCGCGTGCGCTGGTGCTCTACGACCGCTACCTGGCCTTGTCGCCGGGCGGTGACGGCGTGGTCAGCAAGTGGGTGGCCGACCTGAAGAACCGCAAGCCCGCCGCCATCACCGTGAGCCGAAAGGAATGAGCATGAAAACGATTCAACGCGTGCTCGCCGCAGCCGCCTTCGTCTTGCCGCTGGCGGGCATGGCGCAAGACCGCGCCGACATCGACCGCAGCCAGATCATCGGCAACCGCGAGCTGCCGAAGGTGCTGTACATCGTGCCGTGGAAAAAACCGCTGCCCGGCGACTTGTCGGGGCGCCCGCTGGTCAGCGTGCTCGACGAGGCGCTGGCGCCGGTCGACCGCGATGTGTTCCGCCGGCAGATGCGCTATTCGACTCAATTCGCCGCACCGGCCCCCGCGCCGACGAACACCGCAGCCACCCCGACACCCCGCCCCTAGCCAGCCTTTCCTCATCGATTTCACCGGAGATTCCACCCCCATGAACGCCCTCAGCACTGCCATCAAATTCTTCCAGGATTGCGGCCTTTTCATCTACCCCAGCATGCTGATCATGGCGCTGGGCGTGACCATCGCGATCGAGCGCTTCATGTTCCTCACGCGCACGCGCAGCGAGAACCGCAAGGTCTGGGCGCAGGTGCTGCCAATGCTGCAGAGCGGCCAGTTCAAGGAAGTGCAGGGCGTGACCGCGAAGTCCGACGCGGCGGTCGGCAAGATCGTCAACTACGGCCTGCTGCGCATGCAGAGCCCGGGCCGCCGCGAGGACTACGACGCAGCGATGGAAGAGGGCATGATGGAAATCGTGCCGCGCCTTGAAAAGCGCACCCACTACATCGCGACCTTCGCGAACGTGATCACCCTGGTCGGCCTGCTGGGCACCATCATCGGCCTGATCAAGGGCTTCACCGCGGTGGCCCAGGTGAACCCGGCCGAGAAGGCCGAGCTGCTGTCAGCCAGCATCTCGATCGCGATGAACAACACCGCTTTCGCGTTGATGGTGGCCATTCCGTTCCTGCTGATCCATTCGTTCCTCCAGGCCAAGACCAGCGAGATCGTCGACGGCCTGGAAGCCGCGAAGATGAGCTTCCTGAACCTGGTGCAGCGCCTGCGCGCCGAGCAGGCCGCGCGCTGAACAGCCATGAAAGTCCGACGCCTTCGCAAAGAGGCGGCCCACCTTGAGATCACCGCGTTCATCAACCTGATCGTGGTGCTGGTGCCGTTCCTGCTGTCGACCGCGGTGTTCACCCGGCTGACGGTGATCGACCTGTCGCTGCCGGCGCAGAACACGGCCGTCGAGCAACTCAAGGCCGACAACCTGCAACTCGAAATCGTGGTGCGGCCGGAATCGCTGGAGGTCGGTGACCGCATCGGCGGGCTGATTCAAAGCGTGCCCAACAGTGCCACCGGCCACGATGTGCGGGCGCTGTCCACGCTGATCCAGCAGATCAAGGCGCGATTCCCCGACAAGCTGGACGCCACCGTGCTGGCCGAGCCGAATACGCCCTACGACACGCTGGTGCAGGTGATGGACGCGGTGCGTGCCGGCCACATGCAACAGACCACGGCGCAGGGCAAGCAGGTGGTGCGCGCCGAGCTGTTCCCGAACATCGCGATCGGCGACGCGCCGGTGCGCACGAGGTGAGCGCACGATGAAACTCACGCCATTGCAAAAGCGCGCCGAGCGCAAGAGCCGCAACCAGACGATGGTCGACATGAACCTCGTCTCGCTGATCGACGTGTTCACGATCCTGATCTTCTTCCTTCTGTCCAACTCGGGCGGCGTTGAAACGCTGCCGAGCCCGAAGGCGGTTCAGCTGCCGGAATCGGTGGCGCAGACCCCCCCGCGCGAAACGCTGGTGATCGTCGTCAGCGCCACGGAAATTCTGGTCGACGGGCGCAAGGTCGCGATGGTGGCCGACGTGCTGGGCGCCGAGGGCGACCTGATCGCACCGTTGAAGGCCGAGCTGGAACTGCAGGCCGGGCGCGCGGTGGTTCGCCCCGAAAACGAGGCGCAGAGCAAGCGCCTGACCATCATGGGTGACAAGGACATTCCGTACCGGCTGCTGCGCAAGATCATGTTCACCAGCGCGCAGGCCAGCTTCAGCGACGTGTCGTTCGCGGTGCGCCAAAGGATCGAATCGTGAGCGCCGCGCTGTCGATGCCGGCGATGTCGGCGGTGTCGTTCCGCGCACCGGTGCTGCCCTGGGCCGGCTCGGCAGAAGACGAACTTCGCTTCAAGCGGCTGGCGCAGCGCGTGCTGATCAGCTGCGCGCTGTTCGCGGTCGCGCTGCCGTGGTTGCCCATCATGAAGGTCGACCGCGCGCAGCCGCAGGCGTTGGAGCGGACGCTGCCGCCGCCGCTGGTCAAGCTGATGCTCGAGCGTGAAGCGCCGAAGCCGGTGGCGCAGAAGGCCAAGCCGGAGCCTGAGCCGATCACTAAAAGCACCGACCGGACTGTGGCCGCGAATACGCCCGAGCCCACCAAGCCCGAGGCGCGCAGGCCTGCAGCGCCGCCCAAGGTGGCGCTGAACAAGGAAGCGCTGGTGCCCGAGGCGCGTGTGCCGTTGCCGAACAAGGCAGCCGGTGAGGTCGACGCGGCCCGGCGCAAGGCGGCCGGTGTCGGCCTGCTGGCCATGAGCAACGACCTGGCCGAGTTGCGCGGCGCCCCGTTGGCGGTGCAGCTGACGCCGGTCAAGCAAGGCCCCGGCGTGGGCACCAGCGTGGGCGTGGGGGTTGGCGCAGGCAATGAAGCCGGCACGCCGACACGCGCCTTGATCACATCGAATGCCACCGGCGGCAGCGGCGGCATCAACACCGCCTCGTACAGCCGCAACACCGGCGGCGGCGGCCTGGCCGGACGCGCGACCACCCTGGTCGAAGGCGTGGCGGGCGGCGGTGGTGGTGGCGGCGCAGGCGGTGGTGGCGCACGCGGCCGGGGCGACGGCAGCGGTAGCGGCGTGGGCGGCACGGGCGGCGGCGCTGGAGTTGGCCAGGGTTCCGGCGGAGCATTGCAACGCGGCGGCAGCGGCAAGGCCTCGCGTTCGATCGAGGACATCAAGCTCGTCTTCGACCGCAACAAGGGCTCGATCTATGCCATCTACAACCGCGCGCTGCGCGAAGAGCCGGGCCTGCAAGGCAAGGTGGTGTTGAAGCTGAACATCGCGCCTGGCGGCAACGTGGTCGACTGCCGCATCGAGTCGAGCGAGCTGCGCACGCCCGAGCTCGAAGCCAAGCTGCTGGCGCGCATTCGCCAGTTCGACTTCGGCGCAAAAGACGTCGACGTGATGATCGTCACCTGGCCGGTCGACTTCCTGCCGTCGTAGCCCGCCTGCGAGCCGCTGCTATAATTCGAGGCTCGACAGGCGCGTAGCTCAGCTGGTTAGAGCACCACCTTGACATGGTGGGGGTCGATGGTTCGAGTCCATTCGCGCCTACCAAATTCGGTAGGGAAATCAGCAGGAACATCAAGCACTTGGCGGAGACGCCAGGTGCTTTTTTCTTGGCGGCACCCAAAGAGAACCAAACCCGATCTCACGCTGTGGCCCAACTCAGGGACGGCTGACGTGGCCCGGCACCTCTGGTTTGTGAACCGGCGCGACCCGAAACAGCGGCACAACGAACCATCGCAGCTGTTGCACCGCGCGTTGACCGGGGCGGAACGCCGACTTCGCGAGCCGGCAATTCCACCGACAGAGAAGCATCGGCAAGCTGCTAACTGTCCTCACACTCGCCCCGCAAGCTGGCCCTTGATCCCGCGCTCCTACCTCTTCGTGCCGGCGAACCGACCCGAGCGCATCGCGAAGGCGTTGGTCTCGGGCGCCGATGCCGTGATCGTCGACCTCGAGGATGCGGTGGCACCCCAGGCCAAGGACGAAGCGCGCCATGCGCTGGCCGCCTGGCTGCGCACGGCGGGGGCCGAACCCCAGGTCGTGGTGCGGGTGAACGGCGCGGACACTGCATGGTTCACGGCCGACCTGGCCACTTGCGCCGCACCGGCCGTGCGCGCGGTGATGCTGCCCAAGGCCGGTCAGCCGGGCGACGTGGCCTCCGTGCATCAGGCCTTGCCCGGCAAGTCGATCATTGCGCTGATCGAGACCGCCGAGGGCTTCGACCACATGCGCGAGATCGCGCGCGCTGCGGGCGTCGAGCGGCTGGCCTTCGGCTCGATCGATTTCCAGCTTGACCTCGGCATGGTCGGCGACAGCAACGGCGAGGAGCTGCTCTGCTTTCGCTCGCGCTTCGTGCTCGAGTCGCGTCTCGCACGGCTGGCGCCCCCAATCGATGGCATCACGGTCGCGATCGACGATGCTGCCCTCGTGGCGCGGGACGCGCACTCTGCACGCCGCCTGGGCTTTGGCGCCAAGCTGTGCATTCACCCGCGGCAGGTCGAGGCCGTGAACTGCGGCTTCACGCCGACCGCCACCGAAATCGACTGGGCGCGGCGCGTGCTGAACGCAGCGCGTCAGGCGGCCGGCGCCGCCGTGGCGGTGGACGGCAGAATGGTCGACCGGCCGGTACTGATGCGGGCCGAGGCCCTACTGCGCCAGGCTGGCATGCAGGCTTGAGCGCGGGAGAGTTTTTTGGTTTGACTGCGCACCGCCCCCATCCCAGCCTTCCCCCAAAAGGGGAAGGAGCCATTCAGGGATTCAGCGGTGCCTTTCCCTGCGCTTCAGCCGTGGTAATCAGCCGTGGTAGTTCACCATCGTCTTGGTCGTGCTGACCTCTTCGAGGGCCAGCAGGCCCTTTTCGCGGCCATGGCCGCTGCGCTTGGTGCCGCCGAAGGGCAGCTCGACGCCGCCGCCGGCACCGTAGCAGTTGATGAACACCTGCCCGGCGCGCACGGCCTTGGCCACGCGCTGCTGGCGGCTGCCGTTCTCGGTCCACACGGCGGCCAGCAGGCCGTAGTCGGTGCCGTTGGCCAGCGCGATCGCGTCGGCCTCGTCGTCGAAGGGCAGCACGGCGAGCACCGGGCCGAACACCTCCTCGCGGGCCAGCGCATGGTCACGCGGCACTGGGCCGAAAAGCGTGGGCGTTGCGTAGAAGCCGGTCGTCGGCGTGCCGTCGGCGATGCGCCCTTCGGCCAGCACCGGCACGCCGCTGCTGCGCGCCTGCGCGATGTAGCGGCTCACCCGCGCGAGCTGCGCCGGGTTCATCAGCGGGCCGCAGTCCAGGTCCATCTCGGGGGTGCCGACGCGCACTTTGGCGAAGGCCTCGGCGACGCGGGCGACGAAGCGGTCGTGGACCCCGCGCTGCACCAGCAGGCGGCTGCCTGCGGTACACGTCTGGCCCGCGTTCTGGATGATCGCGCGAACGATGATCGGCACCGCGCGGTCGGCGTCGACGTCGTCGAACACGATCTGTGGCGACTTGCCGCCCAGTTCGAGCACGCACTTGACCGCGTTCTTCGCCGCAGCCTGCTGCACCAGCGTGCCGACTTCGTTGGAGCCGGTGAACGAGATGAAGTCGATGCCCGGGTGCGCGGCGAGCGCTGCGCCGGCCTCTTCGCCGGTCCCGGTGACGATATTCAGCGCACCGTCGGGCAGGCCGGCCGACGCGGCGATCTCGGCAAAGCGCAGCGCCGACAGGCTCGTGTCCTCGGCGGGCTTGAGCACCGTGGCGTTGCCCATCGCAAGCGCCGGCGCCAGCGTGCGGCCAAGCATCTGCGCCGGGTAGTTCCACGGGATGATGTGGGCCGTGACGCCCAGCGGCTCGCGCAGCAAGCTCACCTGGTGGCCGGCCAGGAACGGGATCGTCTCGCCGTGCACCTTGTCGGCGGCCGAGCCGTAGAACTCGAAGTAGCGCGCCAGCACAGCGATGTCGTTGCGCGCGGTGGTCATCGGTTTGCCGGTGTCGTGCGCTTCCATGCGCGCGAGTTCGTCGGCGTGTTCCGCCACGGCCTGGCCGATCTTCATCAGCACGCGCCCCCGCTCGGTGGCATTCATGCGCCCCCACGGGCCGGCCAGCGACGCCCGAGCGGCCTGCACGGCGGCATCGACTTCATGGGCGCCCCCGCGTGAAATCTGGTCGAAGACCGCACCATCGGCCGGCGCGACGACCGGCAGCGTTCGTTCGTCGCGGGCTGCGACCCAGCGGCCGCCGATGAACATCTTCTTCACGTCGAAATCTCCTTACGTGGAATGGCGCACTGCGAAACCCTGCCAGTTGCGGCTGCGGTTCATGACCATCGCACTGTAGGCAGCGGCGTGCGGCTGCGGAATTGGAATGTCGGCAACGGCGCCTTGACACGCGCGCAAGGCGGGATTGACCCAAGGCGCGTGCCAAGGTCGAGCAGGGACAATGACCCGATGCTTCCCGACATCGACTCGCTCGCGCTGTTCGTGCGCGCAGCAGATCTGGGCAACCTGACCCGCGCCGCCGAAGCCAGCCACATCACGGTGCCGGCCGCCAGCCGGCGGCTGTCGCTGCTCGAGCACCAGCTCAAAGTGAAGTTGTTCGAGCGCCACTCGCGCGGGCTGGACCTCACGCCTGCCGGCGAGCGCTTGCTGCAACTGGCGCGCGAGGTCATTGCCGGGGTTCACCACTTGCGCGCCGAGATGGGCAACTACGCGCGTGGCCCGCAAAGTGTGCTGCGCCTGCATGGCAACACCTCGGCGATGACGCAGTTCCTGCCGAGCGACATTGCGGCGTTCCAGACCGCACATGCCGACGTGCGCGTGGTAATGCAGGAATGCTGGAGCGAGGACGCGGCGCGCAGTGTGCGCAGCGGTGAAGCCGACCTGGGCGTGATCGTCGAGGGTGCCGACACCAGCGGCCTGGTGTGCCGTCCCTACCGGTGTGACCAGTTGGCGGCCGTGCTGCGGCGTGACGATGCGCTGACCGGTGCATCGGTCGCTTTCGCCGATCTGCTCGACCGCGATCTCGTCGGCCTGGAGGGTGGCAGCACGCTCACCCGCTTGCTCACCGCGCAAGCATCCCAGCGCCAGCGGCCGATCGCGCTGCGGGTGCAGGTGCGCAGCTTCGAAGCGGTGTGCCGGGCCGTCGAGGCGCGGCTGGGCATCGGTGTGCTGCCGCTCGCGGCGGCACGCAGCTTCGTGCCATCGATGGACCTGCGCCTGCTGCCACTGAGCGACGAATGGGCGTTGCGTCGCATGCTGGTGTGCGTGCGCACCGAGCCCGCGCCGCTGTCCCCGCTGGCCAAGCTGGTTGCGCACCTGGAGTCCTGCGAGACGCAGGAACCCGTGCCAACACCGACACCGACACCGACACCATCGCCAGCCTGAACGCGTCTGCCGTCAGCGCGGCAGCGTCTGCGCGAACGATGAGCGCTGCCTGAGCGACATCGACAAGGCGTCCAGCGCAGGCATCGCCGGCAACCACGGCTTGCCGTCAAAGCGAAAGCGCAGGTAGTCGAGCGCCACCACGGCGCAAATCGTGTCGAGCGTCGGCCCGCCGGTACCGCTCAGTTCGCCGCGTGCCGCGATCAACTCCAGCCGCGCCATGCCCTCGGCCATCGTGCGCCGCCGCCGCAAACCCACCGGCGTGTCGTCGAACAGCAGCGGCGCACTGACCTTGCGGATGATGATGGTGTGTACTGCGGCGTCAATGACGCCCAGCGCGATGCCGGCACGCGACAGGACGCCGGCCACATCAGCGCCGAGCAAGCTCGGCCAGTCCGGCGCGGGCCGCGCGTGTTCAAGCCACTGCACGATCAGCAGGCTTTCGGTCAGCGGCGTGCCGTCATCGGTGATCAGCGTCGGCACGCGGGTGGCCGCGTTGGCCGCGCGCAGGCGTGGGTCGTCGGCCCAGGGATCGATGATCGTCGGCTCGACGTTCAGCCCTTTCTCGATCATCGACACGCGGGCGATGCGCACGTAGGGCGACGTGGTGTTGGCGAGCAGCTGCATGGCATTTGTCTCTTGCAGTCGGTGCGTTCAGGCTTGCCCTCAGGCCTGCACGCGGGTGTGCGTGCCCTGCACGCGCAACCGCACCAGCACCTTCTCGCCTTCGGCGACAAAGTCTTCCAGCGGCAGCGTCATGTCTGGGAAGGCGGGCATCAGCGCGTCGTGCAACTGCTTCACGCCGGCGGGGCCGCGCACCTCGAAGGGCAGACCGGGGTCGTGACGCACGAAGCCGGGGGCGATGTAGCGTTCCATCCAGGCGGTGTCACCGCCCACGAAAGCCTTGAAGTAGTCACGGCAAAGCTGCTTGTTCGATTCGAGGCTCATGCTGTTGTCCTCGGCGTGCATCAGGACGCGACGACGTCGAAGCCGAGGCGCGGAAAGTGGATGTGCAGGTTGCCGGCCTTCGGGTCGCGGCGGTGGATGACGATCTCGCTGTCGCTGGCCGCCACCAACGTGCCCGTGACCGGCACGCGGGCGTTGTCGTCCGGTGTCACGGTGACAGGGCAGCCGGCGCGCAGGCCGCCGGGGTCGCCGTTCGGGTTCAGGTGCGTCACCGGCGCAGGCTGTGCAGCGCGCGCCGCGTCGAATGCTTCTTCGGAGCTCATGGCCGTCGGCGTGCCGTGGCCGAGCGCCGTGATGCGCTCGTACCAGGCCGGCAGCGGGCCGTCGATGCCGAGCATCGCGTCCACCTCGGGCGGGCAGTTCTTGCGCAGCAGGTACATCGTTTGATAGCAGCTCAGGTCGAGCGCACTCGGCGCTTCACCGAAGATGAACTTGCGCCCGCCGGCCAGCGCCGTCTTGAGCCATGCGTATTGCGCGGTCAGGCGCTGGCGCTGCAACGGCAGTTCGGGCGCCATCGCCTCGCGGCTGATGTCGATGCCGAGGTAGCCTTCCTTTCGGTCCTTGATGAATTCGGCCGGGATGTGCTCACCAATGAAGTGGGTCAGCACGCCGATGGTCGGGATCCACAGCGCCCGCTCCCACGCGAACGAGAGGCCGCGTGCAATGCCTTCGCAGCCGGCCGGATAGAAGCTCGGCGCGGGGAACAGGCGCTCGAGCGCCGGCAAAATGATGTTCGTGTCGCACCAGATATCGGCGCCGATCTGCAGCACCGGCACGCGGCGGTAGCCACCGGTCAGGGGGCTGAGCAGCGGCCGCGGCGGCAGCCCGGGGATGTCGACCGAACGGTAGGCCAGCCCCTTCAAGCCGAGTGCTGCGCGCAGCTTCTCTGAGAAGGTGGAGAACGCGTAGTGGTGCAGGATGATGTCGCTCATGGTGTGTTCTCTTTTTTGCCTGTTCATCAATACATGATGTGGCCGCCGTCGACCACGATGGTCTGCCCGGACACGAAGCCGGCCAGGTCGGACAGCAGGTACAGCGCGGTGCCGACCAGGTCGTCGGGCCGCTGCTCGCGCGAGATGGCGCGCGCTTTCAGAAACGACTGCTGCCACTCGAGCGGCCGGTTCTTCGTGGCGTCGGTGATCACGAAGCCGGGCGCGATCACGTTCACGCGCACGCCGTGCGGGCCGGCCTCCTTGGCGAGGCCCTTGGTCATGGCCAGCACCGCGCCCTTGCTCGCCACATAGTGCAGATAGCCAGGCTGACCGGCCACGGCGACGACCGATGCGATGTTGACGATGCTGCCCGACTTCTGCTCGCGCATTGCCGGCATCACCGCCTTGCAGCAGTTCCACACGCCCTTGACGTTGACCTGGAAGATGCGGTCCCAGACAGCGGGGTCGATCTGCTCGAAGTCGGTGAGCTTGACTTCACGGAAGTAGGCGGCGTTGTTGACCAGGCCGTCGATGCGGCCGAAGCGCGCCACGGCCTGCGCGGCCATTTCGCGGGTGGCGTCGTCGTCGCTCACGTCGGTGCGCGTGTAAAGCGCCTGACCACCGGCGGCAGCAATCGCCGCCATGGTTTCGTCAGCGGGTCCGACATCGGCGACGACAACGTTGGCGCCCTGTGCCGCACAGCCCACGGCAAAGGCCTGGCCGATGCCGGTGGCGGCGCCGGTGACGACGATGGTGCGGTTCGCGAGCAGGTCATGTGCGCTCATGGGCGGTGTCCATCCGAGTTGGCTTGGCGACGCACTGTGGCCATCGCGCCCGCCGGTGGCAATGTCGAATTCGGCAATCCAGCGTTAAGCCGCCGGCAACAGACGGCTTGCAGGTCGTGCAACGCAGGTTTCGCGCAAAAGCAATTCCTTGTGCGTGAGCTCGCTTCCCAGAATGCGCCCGTTGATTCGGACGAAGGGAAGCTGATGGACGCTGGCAATGCCACCGTGGCGCAGACATCACAGGCGGATCGGCCACTGGACGGCCTGCTGGTGGTGGCGCTCGAACAGGCCGTTGCCGCGCCTTACTGCAGCAGCCGGCTGGCCGATGCCGGTGCCCGCGTGATCAAGATCGAACGCCGCGAAGGCGACTTTGCGCGCGGCTACGACCGCGCCGTGAACGGCGAGTCTTCGTACTTCGTCTGGATCAACCGCGGCAAGGAATCGATCGCACTCGACATCAAGCAGGGCGAGGATCTGGCGTTGCTGGAACGCATGCTGGCGCATGCCGACGTTTTCATCCAGAACCTCGCACCCGGTGCCACCGACCGCCTCGGGCTGGGCTCGGCCGCGCTGCGAGCGCGCCATCCACGCTTGATCACCTGCGACATCAGCGGTTACGGCGACACCGGGCCGCTGACCGCGATGAAGGCCTACGACCTGCTGGTGCAAGCCGAAAGCGGCCTGGTCTCGGTGAGCGGCGCGCCTGGCGAGTGGGGGCGCATCGGCGTCTCGCTGTGCGACATCAATGCCGGCCTCAATGCGCTGATCGGCATCCAGCAGGCGCTGCTGGCGCGCGCACGCACGGGCCGGGGTTCGGCGGTCAAGGTGTCACTGTTCGACTCGGCGGCCGAGCTGATGAGCGTGCCCTATCTGCAGGCACGCTACGGCGGCCGAGCACCCGAGCGTGTCGGCCTCAAGCACCCGACCATCACGCCCTACGGCGCCTTCACCTGCGCGGATGGTCGCGACATCGTGATCTCGATCCAGAACGAGCGTGAGTGGGCCGATTTCTGCCGTGAGGTTCTACGGACCCCGGCGTTGCTGGACGATCCGCGCTGCGCTGACAACGCGGCGCGCTGCGCCCATCGGGCGTGGGTGGACGGCACGGTGTCGGCGGTCTTCGCTGGCCTCGGAAGTGCCGAGGTCATCGACCGTCTGAGGACAGCACAGACCGCCTACGGAAACCTGAACTCGGTGCATGACCTGATCGCGCACCCGCAACTGCGTATCCGCCGCATGCCGGTCGGCGCTGGCATGGTGGACATCCCGGCCGCCCCCTGGCGGGTGGAATGGGATCGCGACGAGTTCCCGCTGGCACCGAGACTCGATGAGCAGGGCGCAGCAATCCGCGCTGAGTTCAATTCATAGCCGTCCTCCACAAGAACCGCGAATTACTGAATTCTGAACGCAGTTCGGGATTTTACTGACTTCAGAACTCTGAATTCAGATTACAGTGAACGCAATTGTTCGATGTCGCGGGCGTCAGCGGGTGGGACCCGCAGGCCAGCCCTCTTCAGCCCGCTGTGCAGACGTTCCACGGCCGCATGTCCGGCCGGGTCAGAGCCACAACCATGCCCTCCATATTTCCCTGCCCATGTCACGGCGAACCTGCCCCCAGCGGCGCCCGACGCAAGGTCATCAAGATCGCTGCCGCCGGCTTCGTCTCGCCCTGGGCCCTGGCAGTGGGCTTGGCCTATGCCAAGCCGATGGCCGGTGATCGCCTTGTGGAAGAAGACGCCGAAGGCAAACCGGCGCCGCTGCGTGTGTCGGACTTGCGCCCCGGAAAGCCGTTGCTTGCCTTCCCGTTCGACGCCGCCAAAGGCGAGGTGCGCAGCGACTCGCGCCTGAACAAGATCGTGCTGATGCGCTTCGCCGAGACCGAGTTGAACGCCGAGACCCGCGCCCGATCGGCCGGCGGCGTGGTGGCGTTCTCGGCAATCTGCACGCACCAGGGTTGCGACGTGAAGACCTGGCTGGCCAAGGAGCAGGCGCTGGTGTGCTTCTGTCACTCAACGAAGTTCCTGCTGCTCGAAAGCGGCAGCGTGGCCAGCGGCCCGGCGCTGCGTTCTCTGCCTTTTCTGCCGTTGTCACTCGACGGCGATCAGCTCGTGATCGCCGGGCCTTTCAGTGCGCCTGCGGGTGGCACCGCCTGACCTTTCGTCCGCCCCACAACCCCACGGAGATGAAGCCATGAAATTCCTGCTGAACCGAATCGCGATCGGTGTTGCCGCCGCCCTGCCTTGCATCGCAGCCCAGGCCGCACCGGCGGCCTACTCGCCCGTCACCGACGCGCGCCTGAGCAACCCGGAGCCGGCCAACTGGTTGCAGTACCGCGGCAACTACGCAGGCTGGGGCTACAGCCCGCTGGAGCAGGTCAGCAGCAAGAACGTCGACAAGCTCACTCTGGCCTGGGCCTTCGCCACCGGCCAGACCGACGGCCATCAATCGCCGGCGGTGGTCAACAACGGCTACATGTACGTCACCACGCCGGGCTCGCAGGTGATCGCCCTCGACGCCAAGACCGGCCAGGAACTGTGGCGCTACAAGAAGGAGGTGTCGGCCGAGATGCTGCAACTGCACCCGACCAACCGCGGCGTCGCGCTGTACGGCGACAAGGTCTACCTGGCCACGGTCGATTGCCACCTGGTGGCGCTCGACGCGAAGACCGGCAAGCTGGCCTGGATCAAGCCCGTCGGTGACTGGAAAGCGCTGCAATACATGACGCTTGCGCCACTCGCGGCGAAGGGCAAGATCATGGTCGGCTCTTCCGGCGGCGAGACCGGTGTGCGCGGCTTCGTCGCGGCCTACGACGCAGAAACCGGCGCGGAGGCCTGGCGCACTTACACCACCGCTGCACCCGGTGAGCCGGGCGGCGACACCTGGCCCGGCGACACCCACAAGAACGGCGGCGGCAGCATCTGGATCACCGGCACCTACGACCCTGTTGCCAACCTCGCTTACTGGGGCACTGGCAATCCGGCACCGTGGCCGGTTGAGGGTCGAAAGGGCGACAACCTGTACACCACCTCGACCATCGCGCTGGATGTCGACACCGGCAAGATCAAGGGCCATCACCAGTACACGCCCAACGACGCCTGGGACTGGGACGAGGTCTCGGCACCCGTGCTGATCGACACCGAAATCAAGGGCCGCAAGGTGAAGGCTGCGGTGCATGCCGGACGCAACGGCTACCTGTGGATGCTGGAGCGCAAGGACGGGCCCATCGGCTTCATCGACGCCGTCTCGTATGTCAATAACAACGTCTTCAGCTCGGTCGACAAGACCACCGGTCGGCCGACCTATGTCTCGGCGCGAACCCCGGGCGTGGGCAAGGGCGTTGTGAACTTCTGCCC
>JANNBZ010000358.1:0-10154 GCA_031386065.1 Burkholderiales bacterium | reverse complement strand
CGCGTCGGCAACATCGAAAAGGCGCAGGGCTTCACCTCGCAGTGGCACCCGTTGAGCGAACTGCTGCCGACTGGCAGCGGGCCCTTGGTGCCGCCGATGGTCACACTGCAAATTCTGGGCGGCCGCAAAGAGAAGATTCGCGCCGGCGATGTGCTGGGGGCGCTGACCAAGGACGCGGGCTTTGCCAGCGCGCAAATCGGCAAGATCAATGTCAACGAGTTCGCCACCTACGTGGCGGTGGACCGCCAAATCGCCCCGCAGGCGCTGCAAAAGCTGAACGCCGGCAAGGTCAAGGGCAAGAGCGTGAAAGTTCGATTGCTGGGAGACCGCACATGAACCTGATCTATATCGCCGACCCCATGTGCTCGTGGTGCTACGGTTTCGGCAAGACGATTGCCGAGCTGCTGGCCGAGCCCCGCGACGCCGCGCCGCTGCAACTGGCGTTGGTGATGGGCGGGCTTCGACCCTTCACCACCGAGCCGCTGGCGCCCGGCCGGGCCGACGAGATCTTCGGACACTGGCACCATGTGCAGGAAGCCAGCGGGCTGCCGTTTGCGCAGGCACCACACACCGCCCTGCACGAGCCGGAATTCGTCTACGACACCGAGCCCGCCAGCCGCGCCACGGTGACGGTGCGCAGCCTGTGGCCGCAGCACACCTGGCGCTTCTTCAAGGCGGTGCAAGAGGCGTTCTATGCGGACGGCAAGAACGTCACCCGCCCTGAAGTCCTGGCCGATGTGGCCGAGCAGTTGGGGTTGCCGCAGGCCGAGTTTGCAAAGGCCTTCGCGTCGCAGGCAATGCGCGACGCCACCACCGCTGACTTTGCGCAGTCGCAGCGCTGGGGCATCAGCGGTTTCCCGGCGCTGCTGGCCGAACACGCGGGCCAGTTGAACTGGATCAGCCGGGGCTATGCACCGATCGACAGCGTGCGCGAAAAGCTTTCTGCACTGCTCGCACTTTCAAACTGAGTGGACGAGAGCACCGCTCAGAACTTGCTACGCAGGTAGAAGCCGACGCCACCCTTCTTCAGCCGCATCGACATGCGCAGGCCCGAGTCAAGCTGCAGGCCGAGGCTGGAGCCGTCGAGCCCGAGCCGCGATTCGGGCTTGGCCTTCCACTCGACGCCGATCTTGGTGAAGTAGCCGTCGCCGCCATTGACGGCAAGCCCGCGCGCGCTCGATGCGTCGGCGTGGAACACCGATTGATCGGAGACCCGGTAGCGCCACGCCACCGACAGCATCGGTGCCGCGCCGGTGCTGATGCGCGGGTCGTCTGCCAAGGCTCCGAACGGGGTCACGCGGTAGCCCAGCGTGCCGACGCCGATGCCGACATCGGAGCGCCCGCGGCGGACCCACCATCGATACGACACCCCGACCAAATCGGCAGATGCGCCCGCTGCTGCGGCGTTCGCGCGCAACGACACGGCGTCAGCGGACACTTGGACACGGGTCACGCGCGGCGCGGGATTGTCCGGCGGCGCAGCGGCGGATTCATCGTCAATCGCCTGCGCATTCACCGCCCCGCCGGCCAGTACGCAAAGCGCTGCCACCGCATTTGCAAGCGCTGCAATGCTGCCGGAAGATTTGCAACAAGAGGCGTCCATGGGCTGCAGTGTTTCACTGCGGCGCGGCGGCACAAGTCAGCCCCGGCACGATGTTGTCGTAGGACAAGCGGCCGGCCCGCAGACGACAATCGCACCACCGTCAAGCAAGCCGCACGAATGAACACGCCCCAAGCCCGCAACCCGCTGCACGGCATCACGCTGGAAGCGATGCTGAACGAGCTGGTCGCGCATTTCGGCTGGCCCGAACTCGGGCAGCAGATCGACATCCGCTGCTTCACCAGCGACCCCAGCGTGCGCTCCAGCCTGAAGTTCCTGCGCAAGACCCCGTGGGCCCGCGAGAAGGTCGAGAGCCTCTACCTGTTCATGCGCCGCGAGCAGGCGCGCATGGCACGCGGCTGAGCCGACGGCGCGAAGGACCTGCGAAGCTGTCCAGCGAAGTCGGCTCGCGAAGGCCAGGAAGAACGTTCGTTCAACCCCGGACGTTGAGGCCTGAGCCCCGACGGCGCGAAGGACCTGCGAAGCTGTCCAGCGAAGTCGGCTCTGCTCAGACCAGCGCGCTTCCTTGAACAGGCACGGGCGTTCGGTCTGAGCCGTCAGGGCAGGCGTTCCAGCGCGTGCTGGTAGACGGGGTGGTGCATCAGCTCGTCCCACGCCATCGGCGGCGTCTGCGGCAACAAGGCCAGGCGGCGTTGCTCGCTGTCGGGGTCGCTGTGCCAGTGGCCTTCGAGCTCGGCCTGGTGCAATCCG
Source organism: Burkholderiales bacterium (assembly GCA_031386065.1). Lineage (GTDB taxonomy): Bacteria > Pseudomonadota > Gammaproteobacteria > Burkholderiales > Burkholderiaceae_C > JANYJJ01. The sequence continues at coordinate 7,843 of JANNBZ010000358.1, read as the reverse complement.
TCCAGCAGGGCGTCCACGGCCGCGCCGCCATCGACCGACTGGTTGCACAGCAACACCATGTCGCAGCCGGCACTCAGCGCCACGGCGGCGGCATCGGTGTACGTGACCTCCACACCGTCGATGCGGCGGGCGCCTTCCATGCTGAGGTCGTCGCTGAACACGGCGCCGGTGAAGCCGAGCTGCTGGCGCAGGATGTCCTTCAACCAGCGCGGCGAGAAGCCGGCGGGGTGCACGTCGACCTTGGGGTAGATCACATGCGCCGGCATCACGCTGGTCAGGCTGGTGCTCAGCCACTCGTAGGGTTTGGCGTCATCGGCGAGCAAGGCCTTCAGCGAGCGCTTGTCGACCGGCACTTCGAGGTGGCTGTCGGCCTTGACGAAACCGTGACCGGGGAAGTGCTTGCCGCAGTTGTGCATGCCGGCCAGCAGCAGGCCGTGCATCAGGCTTTTCGCGAGCACGCTGGCGACGCGCGCATCGCGGTGGAAGGCACGGTCGCCGATGACGTTGCTGCCGCCGTGGTCGAGGTCGAGCACCGGCGTGAAGCTGAGGTCGACACCGCAGGCGCGCAGCTCGCTGGCCAGCACGTAGCCAGCGGCGGTGGCGGCGTCGGTGGCAGTCAAGGCGCCGTCACCGGCCCCGCGCTTGCCGTCGTCCATCCACATCTCGCCGAGCAGGCGCATCGGCGGCAGGTGGGTGAAGCCGTCGGTGCGAAAGCGCTGCACCCGGCCGCCTTCGTGGTCGACGCAGATCAGCATGTCGGGACGGATCGACTTGATTTCGGCCGTCAGCTCAGTGAGCTGGCGGCGGTCTTGCCAGTTGCGTCCGAACAGGATCAGGCCGCCGGTCAGCGGGTGCTTCAGGAGGCGCCGGTCGGCCGCCGTCAAGCTCAGGCCCTCGATGTCGAGCACGACGGGGCTGTGCGGGGTATCGGCATTCATCTTCATTCCTTGGTTTCCACCACCACGAAGCTGGCGGCATGGTCGGTTTCATCGGTCACGCTGACATGGGCTCGCAGCTGGCGCGCCTCGAACCACGCTGCCAGCGCGCCGTGCAGGCGAATCTCGGGCTTGCCGCTGGCGGCCTTCACGATCTCGCAGTCGCGCCAGGTCATCGGCATGCGCATGCCCAGGCCGATGGCTTTCGAGAACGCTTCCTTTGCCGAGAAGCGTGTTGCGAGATAGCTGACGCCGCGCGCTTCGACCTTGGCGCGGCGGGCGCGAAAGACCTCGATCTCGTGCGGGCCGAGCACCTTTTCGGCGAAGCGGTCGCCACGCCGCGCCAACGTGGCCGCAATGCGCCGCATGTCGCAGGTGTCGGTGCCGATGCCGTAGATCATGCCGGCGCGTCAGCGCTCTGGATGCAGCGCAGATACGCCCGCACGGTGGCGCCCAGACCGAGCTCGATCGCATCGGCCATCAGGGCGTGACCGATCGACACTTCCTGCACGCCGGGCACGGCCGTGAGGAAATCGGCGAGGTTGTCGCGGTTCAGATCGTGGCCCGCGTTGATGCCCAGGCCGGCGACCATCGCGGCCTGCGCTGCAGCCTGAAAGCCCGCCAGCACGGCCGACTGCTGCGGCGTGCCGTGCGCCCGCGCATAGCGCTCGGTGTACAGCTCGACGCGGTCGGCACCGGCCTCGCGCACCGCCTGCATGGCCTGTGGGTCGGGGTCCATGAACAGGCTCACGCGGGCACCCATCGCGTGAACTTCGGCAATCAGCGGACGCAGCGCCTCGGCGTCGTGCGGAAAGCGCCAGCCGTGGTCGGAGGTGGCCTGCTCGGCACTGTCGGGCACGAAGGTGCACTGCTGCGGACACATCCCTCTGGCGGCCAGGTCACGCATCAGCGCCATCAGGTTGTGGTGAGGATTGCCCTCGATGTTGAACTCGCGCTGCGGCCAGGCTTGCATCAGCAGCGCGAGGTCGTGCACATCGTGCGTGCGGATGTGGCGCTGGTCGGGACGCGGGTGGATGGTGATGCCGTGCGAACCGGCTTCGAGCGCCCAGGTGGCCGCCTGCGTGACGCTGGGGATGGCCAGCGGTCGCGAGTTGCGCAGCAGTGCCACCCGGTTCAGGTTGACCGACAGCGCCACGCCGTCGCGATAAGGTTCCAGACCGGTGGTGAGCAGAGGGTTCATGTCGTTGAGAAAAAGCTACAGCGCCTGCACGCCCTGCATCACCTGGCGGGTGCGCAGCACGGACGAACCCAGATGATAGTGAAGCAGACCGCGCAGCAGGCCTTTCAGTTCGACCAGCGCGAGCCGGCAGGTCTGCTGCAAGGCGGCCAGGCTGCCGTGGTCCAGCGCAGCCTGCAGGCCGATCAGAGTGGCACCCGAGACATCCGCGTCCGCCCGCGGCTCGCCCACGCCGGCCTCGGGCAGCAGTGAATAGCGCGCCTCGGGGCGCACGGCTTGAAGGGTCAGCGTGACGAGGCTGAGATCGGGCAGCACACCGAGGTCCCTGAGCAAGGTCAATTCGAAGGCGCGCAGCGCGGCCTGCACTGCGGCGTCGTCGAGCGAGCGCAGGTGCGGCAAGGTTTGCGCGTAGGCATCGAACAGCGACGGGTGCGCGTCGTGCCGCGCCGTCAGCTTCATCAACAGCTCGTTCAGGTAGAAGCCGGAAAAGAGTGCTGCGCCGTCGAGCATCGCCGCGCCACCCGCCCACTCGGCACTGCGCAGGGTTTGCACGTCGCTGGCCTGCACGTCGCTGACATCGGATTTCGGCACCCGCCCCAAGGTGACATGAATCCTCTGGAAAGGCAGCAGCACCGAACGCAGCTGCGAATACGGGCGCTTGGCGCCCTTGGCCGCCACCGAGAGGCGGCCTTGTTCACGGGTCAGCAGATCGAGGATGACGCTCGACTCGCTCCAGTCGTAGCGGTGCAGCACATAGGCCGTCAGCGGGGCCGCGCTGCGGGACGTGCGCGTCGGCATCGGCTATTCGTATCCATAGCTGCGCAGATGCGCTTCATCGTCGGCCCAGCCCGAGCGGACCTTGACCCACAACTCCAGGAACACCGTGGCGCCCATCAGCTTTTCGAGCTCTTGCCGCGCCTCGGAGCCGATGCGCTTGAGCCGCTCGCCGCCACTGCCGATGATCATGCCCTTGTGGGCCTCGCGCTCGACGACGATGCTGGCCGCGATGCGTCGCAGATTGCCCTCTTCCTCGAACTTGTCGATCACCACCGTCGAGGTGTAGGGCAGCTCGTCGCCGGTCAGGCGGAACAGCTTTTCGCGAATGATCTCGCTGGCCAGAAAGCGGTCGCTGCGGTCGGTCAGCGCGTCTTCTTCGTAGAACCAATCCTGCGTTGGAAGATACGGTTTGACGATGCCGAGCAGACGCTGAACGTCGGCGTCTTTCTTGGCGCTGAGCGGCACGAACTCGGCGAAGGCGTGGCGGTCCTGCATGCCTTTGAGCCACGGCGCCAGATCGGCGCGGCGATGCACGGCGTCGAGCTTGTTGGCGATCAGGAACACCGGCTTGGCGTGTTCCCCAGACGGCATCAGCGCCAGCACCTTGGCATCGTCGAGTCCGAAGCGGCCGGCCTCGACCCCGAACAGCACCACATCCACATCGGCCAGCACGCTGTTCACGGTGCGGTTCAGGGTTCGGTTCAGCGCGGCGGTGTGCTTGGTTTGAAAGCCGGGGGTGTCGACGAAGACGAACTGCGAATCGTCGACCGTGCGAATGCCGGTGATGCGGTGCCGCGTGGTCTGTGCCTTGGCCGAGGTGATGCTGACTTTCTGCCCGACCAGCGCATTCAGCAGGGTCGACTTGCCCACGTTCGGACGACCGACGATGGCGACCAGCCCACAGCGTCGAGAGGACACGTCGACGGCCGCTGCAAGTTCAGAGGCGGCGGCCTCGGTTAAGTCAGGCGCATCGGGTGCACCGGGCGCGTTGGAAGTGTTCATCGTGGTGAGGTCAAGCGCGCAGCGGACTGCCCGGTTTGTCGGTGGCCTGCAATGCGTCGAGCATGCGCCGCGCGGCTTCTTGTTCGGCGACGCGGCGCGAGCGCCCCTCACCCAGGTGCATCAGGCTGAGCGCAGGCACGCTGCACTCGACCTCGAAGGTCTGCGCATGCGCCTGTCCCCGCGTGGCGCTGATGCGGTAGGTTGGCACGGGCAAGCGACGCGCCTGCAACCATTCCTGCAGCTCCGTCTTGGCGTCCTTGGTCCAGCTGGCGATGTCGGTGTTCACCGTCATGTCGCCGAACATGCGTTGCACCATCGCCCGCACGGCATCGAAACCGCCGTCCACGAAGGTGGCGCCCAAAACGCCTTCCAGCGCGTCGGCCAGGATGGACGGACGCTGTGCGCCACCGCCACGGGCTTCGCCGTCGCTGAGCCGCAGCACCTCGGGCAGGCCGTAGGCGAGGGCCACTTTGTGCAGCGTGTCCTCGCGCACCAGGTGCGCACGAACACGCGTCAGGTCACCCTCGTCGGAGCCGGAAAAGCGTTCGAAAAGCAGACTGGAAATGGCCAGGCTCAGAACCGCGTCGCCCAGAAATTCGAGCCGCTCGTTGTGGTCGGCGCCGAAGCTGCGGTGGGTCAGCGCGCGAGTCAGCAATTCGACATTGACGAAGCGGTATCCGAGGCGGTTCTGCAGTGCGTCGATGCGGTTGTCCATGGCAATCAGGGGCGAGCACACCCTACTTGGAGCGACCTTCGTACTTGATCAGAAGGAACACCGGGCCGATGATCTTGACTTCCTTGTCGTAGGCGAAGCTGATCACCACCTTTTCGTTCTCTTTGGTGATCTTCAGGTCCTTGCCGGTGATGGCCTGGATCGAATACTCGATCTCCTTCTGGCGCTCGAAGGCGGCTCGAATTTCGGGCACCGTGGTCAGCCCGTCAGCGGCAATTTTGTTGACTGATTTTTGAATCGTCAGGTACTCGTTGACCGTGGGCAGGACGTTCATCGCCAGCAGCGCAACGAAGCCGATGATGATCGCCCAGAGCATCAGGCCGAACAGGGTGATTCCGCGCTGTGCACGCAGACTGGAACGCAAAGCCTGGACGCTCATGCCTCGATGCTCCTGTGTGACGCCGCCAGGAAGCGGCGCCGACATGATGACGCAAACACCACGTGCCTTCATTGAAACGGCCCGATGCGTTTGATGTTCCCAAAATTCATCCACACAAAAAAGGCCCGGCCCACGATATTCTGGTTGGGCACGAAGCCCCAGAACCGCGAGTCCTGCGAGTTGTCGCGGTTGTCGCCCATCATGAAATAGTGCCCGGGCGGAACTTTGCAGGTCACGCCTTCCGCGCTGTATCGGCAGTTCTCGCGGAAAGGGAATGTCTCGTTGGCTGGCAGGTAGTTCGGCCGACTGCGGTCGACCAGGATGCGGTGCTCTGCGGTGCCGAGCTTTTCGCTGTACTGCGTGGCGTAGCGCAGGATGTCTTCGTCGTAGAAGTCAGGCAGCGGCTGCGTCTCGGCCAAGGTGCCGTTGATGTAGAGCTGCTGGTTGCGCCATGAAATCTCGTCGCCCGGCACACCGACCACTCGCTTGATGTAGTCGATGCTGGTGTCTTTCGGGTAGCGAAACACCATCACGTCGCCGGGCTTCGGATCATGGTTCTCGATGATCTTCTTGTTGATCACCGGCAGCCGCACGCCGTAGTGGAATTTGTTGACCAGGATCAGGTCGCCGACCAGCAGTGTCGGGATCATCGACCCGCTGGGAATCTTGAACGGCTCGAACAGGAACGAGCGCAGCAGGAACACGACCAGGATCACCGGGAACAGGCCCGCCGTCCAGTCGAGCCACCACGGCTGCGCGAGCAACGCCTGCTTGGCCTGCGACACGTCGCCGTCGACCTTCGCAATGCCCTGGCGCGACAACTCGGCGCGCCGGGCCACGTCTTGCTGTTCCAGGGTGCGGGCTGAAGCCAGGCGCCTCGGTGCGAAAACGAAGCGCTCGGCCAGCCAGTAACCGAGAGTGACCAGCGTCAGGACGAACAGCAGCAGCGAGAAGTTGCCGCTCCACTTTCCGAAGTACCAGCCGCCCAGATAAAACGCAAGCAGGCCATAGAGCAAACCGGTCAACGAACTCATCAATCGTCCACTTGGAGGATGGCCAGAAACGCTTCCTGCGGCACCTCGACCGAGCCGATTTGCTTCATGCGTTTCTTGCCGGCCTTTTGTTTGTCCAGCAGCTTTCGCTTGCGGGAAATATCGCCGCCATAACACTTGGCGATCACGTTCTTTCTGAGGGCTTTGATTGTCTCACGCGCGATGATGTTGGCCCCGATGGCGGCCTGGATCGCCACGTCGTATTGCTGCCGTGAAATCAGCTCGCGCATCTTCGCCACGACAGCGCGACTGCGGTACTGGCTCTGGCTGCGGTGCACGATGATCGACAGCGCATCGACCTTGTCGCCGTTCAAAAGGATGTCGACCTTGACGACGTCGGCGGCGCGGTTTTCCTTGAACTCGTAGTCCATCGACGCATAGCCGCGCGACACACTTTTCAACTTGTCGAAGAAGTCCAGCACGATCTCGGCCAACGGCATCTCGTAGGTCAGCATCACCTGCCGGCCGTGGTATGCCATGTTCAGCTGGTTGCCGCGCTTCAGGTTGGCCAGCGTCATCACCGGCCCCACGTAGTCTTGCGGCATGTACAGGTGCACGGTGACGATGGGTTCGCGGATTTCGGCGATACGCCCGAGGACGGGCATCTTCGACGGGTTCTCGACCCGCACCACGTCGCCGTTGTTCAGCGCAACCTCGTACACCACGCTGGGCGCGGTGGTGATCAGGTCCTGGTCGAACTCGCGCTCCAGCCGCTCCTGCACGATTTCCATGTGCAGCAGGCCGAGGAAGCCGCAGCGAAAGCCGAAGCCCAGCGCCTGACTCACTTCGGGCTCGTAGCGCAGCGACGAATCGTTGAGCTTGAGCTTCTCCAGCGCGTCGCGAAGCTGGTCATACTCGCTCGCTTCGGTTGGATACAGGCCCGCGAACACCTGCGGCTGGATTTCCTTGAAGCCGGGCAAGGCCTGCGTCGCAGGGCCGAGGTTGTTGGGCAGCTTCTTTTCGAGCGTGACGGTGTCGCCGACCTTCGCGGCCTGAAGCTCCTTGATGCCGGCGATGATGAAGCCCACCTCGCCCGCATTCAGGCTGTCACGCGGCTCGGACTTGGGACTGAACACACCCAGTTGGTCGGCGTTGTAGACCGCGTCGCTGGCCATCATGCGAATGCGATCACCCTTGTTCAGCGTGCCGTCGACCACGCGCACCAGCATCACGACGCCGACGTAGTTGTCGAACCAGGAGTCGACGATCATCGCGCGCAACGGCGCGTCGATCTTGCCCTTGGGCGGCGGAATGCGTGCGATCACCGCTTCGAGGATGTCGTCGATGCCCTCGCCTGTTTTCGCACTGCACGGGATCGCGTGCTCGGCGTCGATGCCGATCACGTCCTCGATCTCGGCCTTGGCCGTTTCAGGATCCGCCTGCGGCAAGTCCATCTTGTTGAGCACCGGCACCACTTCGACGCCGAGTTCCAGCGCGGTGTAGCAGTTGGCCACGGTCTGCGCCTCGACGCCTTGGCTCGCATCCACCACCAACAGCGCGCCCTCGCAGGCCGACAGCGAGCGGCTGACCTCGTACGAGAAGTCGACGTGCCCCGGCGTGTCGATCAGGTTGAGCTGGTAGGTCTCGCCGTTTCGCGCAACGTAGGTGAGCGCGGCCGTCTGCGCCTTGATGGTGATGCCGCGTTCGCGCTCGATGTCCATCGAGGCCAGCCCCTGTGCTTCCCTCTCGCGGTCGCTCAAGCCGCCGCAGCGTTGCATCAGTCGGTCGGCGAGCGTCGAGTTGCCGTGATCGATGTGGGCACTGATC
>JANNBZ010000326.1:0-11070 GCA_031386065.1 Burkholderiales bacterium | reverse complement strand
AAGCTGCTGCCCGCTGCGCTGCTGAGCCCGGTGCTGGCCAGCATGGTGCTCAGCATGCTGGCCACGCCGTTCCTGGTGATGTACAGCAACCGCATCGTGATGCGGCTGAGTTCCAGCGACTGGCTGATGCAGTCGGTGGCGATGACGACGATTGCCAAACGCTCGATCAACACCGAGGCACACATCATCATTGCCGGCTACGGCCGCAGCGGCCAGAACCTGGCGCGGCTGCTGGAAGGCGAGCGCATTCCGTACATCGCGCTCGACCTCGACCCGGACCGCGTTCAACAGGCCGCGGCCGCTGGCCAGAGCGTGGTGTTCGGCGACGCGGCCCGACTGCAAAGCCTGATGGCGGCCGGCCTGGCGCGCGCCAGCGCGGTGGTGGTGAGTTACCACGACACGCCGTCGGCGCTGAAGATCCTGCGCCTGGTGCAGGAACACGCGCCGCAGGTGCCGGTGATCGTCCGCACGCTGGACGACAGCGATCTGGAGCGGCTGCAGGCGGCCGGCGCCACCGAGGTGGTGCCCGAAGCCATCGAGGGCTCGTTGATGCTGGCCAGCCACGCGCTGGCGCTGGTGGGCGTGCCGATGCGCCGCGTGATCCGCGTGGTGCAGGACCAGCGCGATGCGCGCTACGGCCTGCTGCGCGGCTACTTCCACGGTGCCGACGACGACACCGTCGACGACCTTCAGCAGGCGCGGCTGGCCAGTGTGACGTTGCCAGCGGGCTGCGCCTGCATCGGCAAGCCGCTCGGCGCGCAGCCGCTGCAAGAACTGGGCGTGACGGCGGTGTCGCTGCGCCGCGCCGCCGGCGGCGTCAACAAACCCGACCCCCAACTGCTGCTGGCGGCAGGCGACACGCTGGTGTTGTCGGGCCTGCCCGAGGCGCTGGCGCTGGCCGAGGGGCGGCTGCTGGGGCGGGGCTGACGGATCGGGGCTGACGGATCGGCGCCCGTCAGCTCGGCGCGCCACCCTGTGCCGCCAGCCGCGCGGCCATCTGCTGCGACAGCGCGTTCAGCGCGCTGGCGGGGCGGATCAACACCTCGAATTCGACGATGCGGCCCTGCGCGTCGAAGCTGATGATGTCGACGCCTTTGCACGACTTGTCGCCGATGTCGGCGCTGAATTCCAGCACCACCGACGACGCATCGCGGTAGCTGCGGTGATAGCGGAAATTCGTGAACACCTCGATCACGGTCGACAGCAGCGCGTGCGTTTTCGCGGCACCGAGGTAGGGCGTGAAAACGAAGGGCGAGCGGAACACCACGTCGGGCGCCAGCAGCTCGGGCAGCCGGCTCATGTCGCGCGCGGCGACCATGCCGTGCCACCGCTGCATGGCCTGCGCGATGGGGTCGATCGGGGCGGCGGGATCGGTCATGCGGCTCAGCTGAACGGCACCTGCTTGAGCAGGTTGGCGCGCATGCGCATCGCCATCACGCCGCCGGCGGCGCGCAACAGCTCCAGCGCGAGGACGGGCGAGCGCTGCGACATTTCGTCGAGCCGCGGGCCGCGCAGGGCCCAGACCACGCAGGGCGTCATCGCCTCGACGTTGGCCATGCGCGGTGCGTCACCGAACAGGCCGGGCTCACCGACCGCCGAGCCGGGCCGCAGGATCGCGATGCGGTGGCTGCCGGGTGGCCCACCGGTGACGAACACCTGAAGCGAGCCCTGGCTGAGAAAGTAGAGGGTGCGGTCGGTGTCGCCCTGCTTGATGAGCAGGTCGCCGGCACGAATTTCGTGGCGGGTCAGGTAGGGCGCCACGGCACGCCACTGTTCCGCCGACAAGCGCGCCCGAAAGGCGTCGTCGGCATTCAGTGTCTGTATCGCCTGCACCAAGTCGTCGAGTTCCATCGTTCCTCCGAAGCGGTGCATCACACCTGCGGTCGATTATCGAACCCGCCGTGCGGGCCGACCACCGCGGTGCCGCAGCCAGCGTTCCGCCGGTCTGTGGACAACGTCCGTTCGTCGGTTCAAGCGGCGTCAGTTGGCCATGATGCACGCGTTGCCGGGCGCGTCACTTGCCAATGCAGAAGCGGCTGAATATCTCGCCCAGCAAATCGTCGGCGGTGAATTCCCCGGTGATCTCGCCGAGCGCGCGCTGCGCCAGGCGCAGGTCTTCGGCCAGCAGGTCGAGCGCGGGGTCTGCGCTCGCCAACTGGGCTGCGGCGTCTGACAGATGCGACTGGGTGCGTTGCAAGGCCTGCACGTGGCGCGTGCGGGCGATGAAGGTTCCTTCCGGACTGGCCTGCCAGCCGGCACGGGCCAGCAGGCCGTGGCGCAGCGCGTCCAGACCCGCACCGGTGTTGGCCGACACCGCCAGCCCGCGCTGCGACACGGCCGCAGTGGTAGCGGTCGGCACCGCGTCGCGCTTGTTGAACACATGCAGCACGCGTTCGCCGTTGAGCAGCGCGGGCGGCAGCCGCTGCGCGATGGCAGCATCGGCCGCGTCGTGCTCGGGCTGGCCAACGCGGGTCAGGTCGTGCACGAACAGCAGCGCATCGGCGTCACCGATCTCGGCCCAGGTGCGCTGGATGCCGATGCGTTCGATCTCGTCGGTCGCGTCGCGCAGGCCGGCGGTGTCGACCACATGCAGCGGCACGCCTTCGATCTGTATCGTCTGGCTGACCTTGTCGCGCGTGGTGCCGGCGACGGGCGTGACGATCGCCAATTCGGCCCCGGCCAGCGCGTTCAGCAGCGAGCTTTTGCCCACATTCGGCTGGCCGGCGATGACGACCTTGATGCCCTCGCGCAGCAGGGCGCCCTGGCGGGTGCGCGCCATCACGCGCGCCAGTTGCGCGAGCAGGCCCAGCAACTGGCCGTCGGCGTCGGCGCGTTGCAGGAAGTCGATCTCTTCTTCGGGAAAATCGAGCGTGGCTTCGACCAGCATGCGCAGCTTGACCAGGCGCTCGAGCAGAGTGCGGATCTCGGCTGAGAAGTCGCCGCTGAGCGATCGGCTGGCCGAGCGCGCAGCGGCCTCGGTGCTGGCGTCGATGAGGTCGCTGACGGCTTCGGCTTGCGCCAGGTCGAGCTTGTCGTTCAGGAAGGCGCGCTCGGTGAATTCGCCGGGCTCGGCCACACGCAGGTCGATGGCCGCGCCCGCTTCAAGGCAGCGCGCCAGCAGCAGCTGCAGCACGACCGGGCCGCCATGCGCCTGCAGCTCCAGCACGTCTTCGCCGGTGTACGAATGCGGGGCCGGGAAGTGCAACGCCAGGCCGTGGTCGATGGCCGCGCCGTCACGGTCCAGCAAACGCAAATAGCTGGCGTGGCGGGCCATCAGTGCGCGGCCGCAGACGGCCTGGATGACGCAGGTCAGGTCGCGCCCGGAGACTCGGACGATGCCCACGGCGCCGCGTCCGGGCGCGGTGGCGATGGCGACGATGGGTTGGTGATGGCGCGGCAGCATCGGCTGATTTTCGCTTGCCGGCGCGACGCGCTGTGTGGCGCGGGGGAGGCCTGCGCAAGCGTTCGTCTTGGACGCTTGCGCAGGGCGCTCCTGAACCGAGGACGCTGAGGGCGCCCTGGGTTCTTTCCCCGCATTGATCGGTGTGGATTGTTATCGGCCGGCTGGCCAGCGACTGAAGTCGACTGCGCCATCTTGCGCAGGCCGCACCCGCACCGCAAGCGTCAACTTCGGGGGGTGCAGGGTGGGCGTGCGAAGTTGCTGTGTCGAAATTGACACCCGCCGCGCCCGAATGAAAAACGCCGCGCAGGTCGTGCGCGGCGTTGCAGGCAGGCGGGTGAGCCGGCTACTTGCCCAGCACGCCGAGCTGCTTGTTGATCAGGTATTGCTGCGCGATGGACAGGATGTTGTTGGTGAGCCAGTACAGCACCAGACCGGCCGGGAAGACGAAGAACATCACCGAGAACATCAGCGGCATGATCCACATCATCTTGGCTTGCATCGGGTCTGGCGGCGTGGGGTTGAGCCAGGTCTGCAGCAGCGAGGTGAGCGTCATCAGGATCGGCAAGATGAAGTACGGGTCTTTCGCCGACAGGTCTGTGATCCAGCCAATCCACGGGGCGTTGCGCATCTCGACGCTCGACAAAAGCACCCAGTACAGCGCAATGAAGAATGGCATCTGCACGAAGATCGGCAGGCAGCCGCCCAGCGGGTTGACCTTCTCTTCCTTGTAGATGCGCATCATCTCCTGCTGCATCTGCTGCGGCTTGTCCTTCAGCCGCTCGCGCATCTCCATGATTTTCGGGTTGATGGCTTTCATTTTGCCCATCGACCGGTAGGCGGTGGCGTTGAGCCAATAGAACGCAATCTTCAGCAGCACCACCAGGCCGACGATGGACCAGCCCCAGTTGCCGATCAGCTTGTGCAGTTGCGTCAGCAGCCAGAACAGCGGCTTGGCCAGGATGGTGAACCAGCCGTAGTCCTTCACCAGTTCCAGCCCCGGCGCCAGGGCGCTGAGCTTGTCTTCCTCCTGAGGCCCGATGAACAGGCGCGACTCCAGCGTGCGCGTGGCGCCGGCATCCAGCGGGCCCAGAGGCACTAGCATGCCCACCGAGTACTCGTTGTTGCCGACCTTCTTGGTGAAGAACTCGCGCGGGCGCTTTTCGTCGGCGGCTGCGCCAAGCAGCCAGGCCGACGTGAAGTAGTGCTGCACCATCGCGACCCAGCCGTTGTCGGCGGTGATGTCGTGGTCGGCCTTGTCGTCGGGCTTGCGCTTTTCGATGGCCTTGAAGTCGATCTTGCTGAACTTCGACGCGTCGGTGTAGACGGCCGGGCCGGTGAAGGTGAAGTAGAAGCTCGACTCGCCGGCGGGCGCGTTGCCGTCACGAACCAGCTGCAAGTACAGCTGCGGGCTGACCGGCACGCTGCCGGTGTTGACGACGTCGTGCCGGACGCTGACCACGTAGTCGCCGCGCCGGAAGGTGTAGGTCTTGACCAGCTTGACGCCGCCGATGTCGGGCGATTCGAACTTGACCAGCAGCTCGTTGACACCGTCTTTCAGCGTGCGCTCGCCGGGCACCAGTTGCATCAGCGTCAGGTGGTTCGGCAAGGCCGCGCCGCCCGGCGTCGGGATCAGGCCGGTTTGCGCGGTGTACAGCCGGTCGGCCGACTGGTCGAACAGCACCATGTTCTTGCTGTGGTCGAACTGGTCGACCTGCTTCAGGAATTCAAGCCGCGTCACGTCGCCGCCCTGGGTGTCGAGCGTGGCCTTCACCAGGTCGGTGGAGATGGTCACCTTTTCGGATCGCGCGGCGACGACGGGTACCGGGCCTGGCAAGGCGGCGGTCGCCGCTGGCGTCGCGCTGGCGGTGGAACTGCCGGGCACAGAAGGCGCTGGCAATGAGGACGTTGCGCTCACCGGCGCGGCGCCGCTGGAAGCCGGCCTGGCCGCGGGCGTCGGGCTGAAGAACGAGGCTTTTCCGTTGTGCTTGTTCCAGCCGTCCCACAACAGGAACAGCGACATCGAGAAAACCACCCAGAGCAGGGTGCGGCGCATATCGTTCATGTGGCGGTCTTTTCGGAGTCGGGTGCGTCGGCACCGTGCCTGCGCTGAGAGGCGAACAGGCGGGGAAGGATGGAAGGAACGGGGTCGTGACCGCCGCGGCAAAACGGGTGACAGCGGGCGATGCGGTGCAGGGTCAGGTAGCTGCCGGCCGCAGCGCCATGCCGTTCCAGCGCCTGCAAGGCATAGGCCGAGCAAGTCGGTTCGAAGCGGCAGGAACTGCCGAGCCACGGGCTCAGCAGCAACCGGTAGCCGCGCACCAGGGCCAGCAGAATTCGTTGCGCCAGGGCAGTCAGCGAGGACATCGAAGCGCGGCCGGTCAGACTGCGCCGGCAGCGCGTGCGCGAAGCATTGCGGCGCAGAGCACCCGGTCGAGCTCGACTGCTGCGGCTTTCGCGAGGGCCAGCGAGCCCGCGCTCGGGAACGCGACGCGGTCAAACGGGGCTCGCAAGCGCACCACCCAGAGACCGGCCGCGGGCGACGCTTGCCGCGCCATGGCAAAGCGAATTTGCCGCTTCAACAAACTGCGCGTGACGGACCGCTTTGCGTTCCGCTTCGGCACCACCACGCCCAGCCAGCAGCCTGCCGGCGCCGGGTCATCCACAAGCAGCGCAGAGGTGGGCGCAGGGTCTGTTGACAACTTTGGAATCGGCGCATAAGCGGCGGGGCGCGTGGGGCGGCTTGGCGATGCCAGCAGGTGGTGCACCGCGAAATGCGGGCTGCGGGCCTGGCTGGTGGTTTTCAGCGCGCGTTCGAAATCGGCAGCGCGAACGATCCGGCCCATCATGGCGCTACCTTGTAGCAGCGCGTCAGCGCGCCGGGTGAGTCGACGCAGACCGGCTTCAGACAGCCAGGCGCTTGCGGCCCTTGGCGCGACGCGCGTTGATCACGGCGCGACCGCCGCGTGACTTCATACGGACGAGGAATCCGTGCGTGCGAGCACGGCGGACCTTGGAAGCTTGGTAGGTGCGTTTCATAATAAATCCAGAAAAGTAGATTGCCCCGGGGCCGGGCTCCAACTCGAACCCCAGCCCAACACGTCAGCCTAGCTTGCAGTCGTTGTGCAGCTTTTGTGCAGCCGTTATGCAGCTTTTGCGCATCGCGCCCAGCCGATTTTTGACGCGTATTCGGGAAACCGATCATTACACCAAAAACACCCTTAAAAGTCAATGAGTTGCACGGCAGGATGCCGTCGGGCGGGTCAGCGCCGCCGGCCCCCAATCTGTGGATAACCTCCCGAATCGATGCCGTCGGGACGTACAATCTCGCCGCTCCCAAGACAGTTTTCCACAAGATGACCGCCGACCTGTGGCTGCGCGGCTGCGAACGACTCGCCGCTGTTTTGCCAGAACAACAATTCAACACCTGGATCCGCCCTCTGCCCGTGGCCGAGGTCACCGATTCGGCTGCGCGCGGCACGGTGGTCACGCTGCACGTGCCGAACCGGTTCAAGCTCGACTGGATTCGCAATCAGTACGCGAGCCGAATCGAGGCGGTGCTCAGCGAGTTGGCGGGCAAGCCGGTGCGGCTTGACATCGCGCTGGCACCGCGCGACGAAGTCGCGTCTGCTGCCGAACCAAGCCGCATCAGCACCTCCCCGTCCAACGGGCACATTGCCCTTGCCCCACCCCGGACCGCGCTCAGTGCGCAGTCTGCCGCGCCTGCAGCGTCTCGGCATCGCCTGAACCTGAACCTGAGCTTCGACACCTTGGTGCCGGGTCGAGCCAACCAGATGGCGCGCACGGCGGCGCTGCACGTGGCGGGTGCACCAGGGCTGATGTACAACCCGCTGTTCATCTATGGCGGCGTCGGCCTGGGCAAGACGCACCTGGTGCACGCGGTGGGCAATGCCTTGCTGGCCGACAAACCCGATGCGCGTGTGCTGTACCTGCATGCCGAGCAGTTCATCACCGACGTGGTGAAGAACTACCAGCGCAAGACTTTCGACGAGTTGAAGTCCAAGTACCACTCGCTCGACTTGCTGCTGATCGACGACGTGCAGTTCTTCGCCGGCAAGGAGCGCACGCAAGAGGAGTTTTTCAACGCCTTCGAAGCCCTGCTGGCCAAGCGGGCGCACATCATCATGACCAGTGACACCTACCCCAAGGGACTGGTCGACATCGACGAGCGGCTGACCAGCCGTTTCGACGCCGGGCTGACGGTGGCGATCGAGCCGCCCGAGCTGGAAATGCGGGTCGCCATATTGATGCGCAAGGCCGAGGCCGAGAACACGCTGATGCCGGAAGACGTGGCCTTTTTCGTGGCCAAGAACGTGCGCGCGAACGTGCGTGAACTCGAAGGTGCGTTGCGCAAGATCCTGGCGTACTCGCGCTTCAGCCACAAGGAAATCAACATCGGACTGGCGCGTGAGGCGCTGAAGGATTTGCTGTCGATCCAGAACCGCCAGGTCGGCGTCGAGAACATCCAGAAAACCGTGGCCGACTTCTACAAGATCAAGGTCGCCGACATGTACAGCAAGAAGCGCCCGGCCAGCATCGCGCGGCCGCGCCAGATTGCCATGTACCTGGCCAAGGAGATGACGCAGAAAAGCCTGCCCGAGATCGGCGAGCTGTTCGGCGGCCGAGACCACACCACCGTGCTGCACGGCGTGCGCAAGATCGCTGGTGAGCGCCAGAAAAATACCGAGCTGAACCAGCAATTGCACGTGCTGGAACAGACACTGAAAGGCTGAGCCAGATGACAGGCCGCCAGAACCCCCGGCAAGCGTGCACAGTGTCAAGGCACAAGCCTGGGGACAAGTTTCTGGCAACCGAGCAGCTGTCCACAGGCTGTGGCAACGCGGCCGAGTTGTTGTCTGCGGCTCCCGCCTGCCCACAGACTCGGCTCACAGGGTTCACCGCGACGTAAGCAGTTGATGGAACAGGGGAAAATAGGGTTCTCCACAGAAAGCTTCAGCCCCTACTACTACGACCATTCCAAGAGGTTGACATGATTGTCTTGAAGGCAGCGCAAGAAAAAATACTGGGTGCCCTGCAGGCTGTGGCCGGCATCGTCGAGCGCAGGCACACCCTGCCCATCCTGGCCAACGTCTTGTTGCGCAAGACGGGTTCACACATCGAGTTCACCACCAGCGACCTGGAAATTCAGGTGCGCACTTCCGCCGAGCTGGGCGGCGACGCGGCGAATTTCGCCGTCACCGTCGGGGCGCGCAAGCTGATCGACATCCTGCGTTCCTTGCCGGCCGACCAGACCGTCACTCTCACGGCGAACCAAAGCAAGCTCACGCTGCAAGGCGGCAAGAGCCGCTTCACACTGCAGACCTTGCCCAGCGACGACTTTCCGCTGGTGCAGGAAGCGGCCGATTTCGGGCCGATGTTCAGCGTGCCGCAGAAGGCCCTGAAGACCCTGATCAACCAGGTTCACTTCGCGATGGCGGTGCACGACATCCGCTACTACCTGAACGGCATCCTGTTCGTGGCCGAAGGCAAGAACCTGACCCTGGTGGCCACCGACGGACACCGTCTGGCACTGGCGCAGGCCACGCTCGATGTCGAAATTCCGAAACAGGAAGTGATCCTGCCGCGCAAGACCGTGCTCGAACTGCAGCGGCTGCTGAAGGACGACAAGGACACCGACAACGCGCCGATCGAAATGCGCTTCGCCGGAAACCAGGCCAAGTTCAGTTTCAGCGGCATGGAGTTCGTTACCAAGCTGGTCGAGGGCAAGTTCCCCGACTACAACCGCGTGATTCCGAAGAACCACAAGAACATCGTCACCCTCGGCCGTGCGCCGTTGCTGGCCAGCCTGCAGCGCGCTGCGATCCTGACCAGCGAAAAGTTCAAGGGCGTTCGCGTCAACATCGAGCCCGGCACCTTGCGCATTGCGTCCAGCAACGCCGAGCAGGAAGAAGCCAAGGAAGAGCTGGAGATCGACTACGGCGGCGACAGCATCGAGATCGGTTTCAACGTGACCTACCTGATGGACGCGCTGGCCAACATGAGCGTCGAGATGGTCAAGCTCGAACTGCAGGACAACAACTCCAGCGTGCTGATCACCGTGCCCGAACAGGCCGGCTTCAAGTACGTGGTGATGCCGATGCGGATCTGAACCCGCCAGGTTCAGCCATTCGTGGCATTGACCTTCCAAGCGGGCTGCGGCCCGCTTAAGCGTTTTTGCAAGGGGCCTGAGGTCTTGACTTCAGCCCGAACCGTGAGCCAGGAACAGCGATGACTGATGTGCAAATCACCCCCCCCGACGACGCTGGCGACGAGGCCCAACGCGCAGCCAACCGGGCCGCCAGCGCGGCGTCGAGCGAAGCCTATGGCGAAGGCAGCATCCAGATCCTCGAAGGCCTGGAGGCGGTGCGCAAACGCCCCGGTATGTACATCGGCGACACCTCCGACGGCACCGGCTTGCACCACCTGGTGTTCGAGGTGGTCGACAACTCGATCGACGAGTCGCTGGCGGGCCACTGCGACGACATCGTCGTCACCATCCACAGCGACAACTCGATCTCGGTCACCGACAACGGGCGTGGCATTCCCACCGGCGTCAAGATGGACGACAAGCACGAACCCAAACGCAGCGCCGCCGAGATCGCGCTGACCGAACTGCATGCCGGTGGCAAGTTCAACCAGAACAGCTACAAGGTCTCGGGTGGCCTGCACGGCGTGGGCGTCAGCTGCGTCAACGGGCTGAGCAAGTGGCTGCGGCTGACGGTGCGCCGCGACGGCCTGATGCACCAAATGGAGTTCAAGCAAGGCATTCCGCAAGACCGTGTGCTGGAGATGCGCAACGGCTTCGAGGTGTCGCCGATGAAGGTGGTTGGCGAGACCGACCGCCGTGGTACCGAGGTGCACTTCCTGCCCGACCTTGAGATATTTTCGAACATCGACTTTCACTACGAAATCATCAGCAAGCGCCTGCGCGAGTTGAGCTTCCTTAACAACGGCGTGCGCATCCGCCTGGTCGACGAGCGCAACAACCGCGAAGACAACTTCGCCTTCGCTGGCGGCGTGAAGGGCTTCGTCGAGTACGTCAACACCGGCAAGAAGGTGCTGCACCCGAACATCTTCAGCGCCAGCGGCGAAAAAATGAGCGACCAGAACACCAACATCACCGCCGAGGTGGCGATGCAGTGGAACGACGGCTACAGCGAGAACGTGCTTTGCTTCACCAACAACATTCCGCAGCGTGACGGCGGCACCCACCTGACTGGCCTGCGCGCCGCGATGACGCGCGTCATCAACAAATACATCGACGACACCGAGCTTGCCAAGAAAGCCAAGGTCGAGGTCACCGGCGACGACATGCGCGAAGGCCTGTGCTGCGTGTTGAGCGTGAAGGTGCCCGAGCCCAAGTTCAGCAGCCAGACGAAAGACAAGCTCGTCAGCAGCGAAGTGCGCGGCCCGGTCGAAGACGTGGTCAGCAAGGCACTCACCGACTATCTCTTGGAAAACCCGAGCGACGCCAAGATCATCTGCGGCAAGATCGTCGACGCAGCCCGCGCGCGCGAGGCGGCCCGCAAGGCGCGTGAAATGACGCGCCGCAAAGGCGTGCTCGACGGCATGGGCCTGCCCGGCAAGCTGGCCGACTGCCAGGAAAAAGACCCGGCGCTGTGCGAGATCTACATCGTCGAGGGCGACTC
>JANNBZ010000309.1:0-5121 GCA_031386065.1 Burkholderiales bacterium | reverse complement strand
CCCGACCTGGCGCTGGCGGCGTTGCGGCAGGCCAGCAGCGGCTTTGCGCCGCGCTTGAGCGTGGCCGATCCGCAGCACGGCTTCGACTGGATCGACGTCGGCTGAGCGACGCCCACAAAAAAGCCGCCCGAAGGCGGCTTTTCCAGAAACCGGCGAAAGCCGATTACTTCTTCATTGCGTCGGCAGCCTTGCCAGCAGCGTCCTTGGCGGCGTCGGCAGCTTTGCCGGCAGCGTCCTTGGCAGCGTCGGCAGCCTTGCCAGCGGCTTCCGTCACCGAAGCGCCCGCGGCGGTTGCAGCGCTGGCAGCAGCGCCGGCGGCAGCAGCAGCAGCGTTGTCAACAGCAGAAGCGGCGGCCGAAGCAGCAGCGGCCACCATCGGTGCAGCGGCGGCCGAAGCGGCAGCAGCAGGAGCGGCGGTGTCTTCTTTCTTGCCGCAAGCGGCCAGAGCAAGGGCAGCCACCAGGGAAGCCAACAGGAGCGAGTTCTTCATGCTTAATCCTCAATCAAAGAGTCGAACAATTACCGGTAATTGTGGGATCACTCTGATTGCGCAGAGCCCCAACGCTCACAGACGGAAAACGCTCGAGCAATTTCCGTCTAGCCGACGATTATAGCTGGGCTAGGGAACTTCCCTAGAGACCGAGCGTGGTCGCGGCGAACGCTTCCGCTGAACGTTGTGAAACCGCATCAATCAGTTCGGCCGCCAAGCGGCCATCGGCGGGCTCGCGCGACCAGCTTCCACGGTAGCGCTGCGGGTCGACGAGCTTCACCGTCAGGCCGCCCTGCGCCGTCAACAACGTGGGCATGCGGCCCTGCTCCATGGGTTCGACCAACCGGCATTCGACCGCGTGCGCGAACTGGCGGCGCCAGGCCACCCAGCGCGGATGGCGGCGCACCACGTCGTCGAAGCTCTGCGCCAGCACGACCAGCTTGCGGTGCGGCTGCGCCCATCGAACCAACGCGTCGATCACCGCTGGCTCATTGAGCGGCCAGTCTGCGAAGTGGGAGTCGCACATCCAAACCTGCAGACGAGGGTGGGCTGCGATGTCAGCGAACGCCGCGCGCAAGGCGTGGTGAAAGCCGCTTCGCGAATCGATCAGACCGTGAGATTCAGAGTTCATCAATGCCGCCTTTCAGTCAATCACGATGCCGTGTCAAGCCGCTGCAGCCAGCCCGACTGCAGCCAGCCCAGCAGCAGTTCACGCGCCCCCGGGCTGAGGCCGCGCAGCGCCGACGCGTCCAGCGCGCGAGCATCGGCCAGCCGGCGCATCAAGGACGCGTCGCGACCCGATGCACGGTACGACTCGCCGTTCAAGAACACATGCGCATCGTCATACATCATGCGCGAGCGCGGGTCGAGTTGAACGCCTGCCGGCAGGCTAGGCGACGCGTCTTCATCGAACCAAACCTGCGGCTTCGGCTCGGTCAGCCATTCGCCCAGCAGGCCGGTCAGTGTGGTCGGATCGGCAAGCATGGCGTCCACCGCGTCGACCGCAAAGGCTTGCAGCGCCGCGGGCACGCGGCCCGGTGCATCGGTGGCCGCTTGCTGCGGATCGCGGTACAGCGCCGGTGTGTCTTCGGACGTGTCGGTTTCCAGCGTGCGCTGCAGGATTTCGCGCACGAGCTCGGCCTCGTTCGGCGCCCGAAAACCGATCGAGCAGGTCATGCACTCGCCTTCGGCCACACCGTCGTGCGCCCAACGTGGCGGCAGGTAGAGCATGTCGCCGGGCTCGAGCACGAATTCCTGCTCAGGCCTGAAGTTCGCCAGAATCTTCAACGGCACGTCGGGCTGCAGCGTGGCGTCTGTCATGCGACCGATGCGCCAGCGGCGGCGGCCCTGCACCTGCAGCAAGAACACGTCGTACGAATCGAAGTGCGGACCGACGCCGCCGGCGTCGCTGGCGTAAGAGATCATCAGGTCGTCGAGCCGCGCATCGGGCACGAACCTGAACTTCGACAACAGCGCATGGGCCGCCGCCACGTGCAGGTCCAGGCCCTGCACCAGCAGCGTCCAGCCCGCACGATTCAAGGGCGGCAACTGACGCCGCGTCAACGGGCCGTGCCGCATGGCCCAGCCGTGTTCGGCCTGCACGATCAGGCGCGAATCCACGTCGTCGCGGGCGGCCAGGGCGAACAGTTCGGAGCGCGTGACGGGCGGCTGCACGTTCGGCACAGCGTGCCGAATCAGCAACGGCTTTTTCTGCCAGTGACGGCGCATGAAAGTCTGCGGCGACAGGCCGGCCAGCAGGGGTGTGGGAAGCGTGATGTCCATGGCCGGCATTGTCGCGTGTGCGATCATCTTGTGATGATGATCAACACACCCTGCGTCGTCAGTTTGGTCTGGCGGCTCGAAGACACCCAAGGCAGTTTGCTCGATGAATTGACTGATCCGGTGGAGTTCTTCTACGGCGGCGATGACCTGCTCGCGAAGGTGGAAGAAGCGCTGGCCGGGCAAGACGTCGGCTTCACCACGCAACTGCACCTCGAACCCGAACATGCCTTCGGCGACTACGACTCGGCGCTGGTGTTTTTCGAAGCACGTTCGATCTTCCCCGAGGTGATCGAAGTCGGCATGTCCTTCGACGGCGTGCCCGAAGGCGCGGCCACCAAAGGCATGCCCGCCGAGGCGGTCTACACCATCACCGAGATCTACCCCGACCACGTGGTGCTCGACGGCAACCACCCGCTGGCCGGCATTGCCTTGCGACTGGACCTGACGGTGCGCGACGTGCGCGAAGCAACGCCGGCCGAGGTCGAGGCCGGCAGCGTCAGCCAGCCCGATGTCAGCGTGCTGGCCAGCCTGTCACCGGGTCCGCAGATTCACTGACGGGTTCAGTGCAAGGGCGGTGACGCAGCCACAGGTTCCGTCGGCGTCAGCACCGGGCCGCGGCCACTGAAGCGGTCCAGCGCCAGGTAGATCACCGGCGTGATGTACAGCGTGATGGCCTGCGAGAAGAGCAGCCCGCCGACCACCGCCAGGCCCAGCGGCTGCCGTAGTTCGGCGCCAGCACCCAGGCCCACGGCGATCGGCAACGCGCCCATCAACGCGGCCAGGGTGGTCATCATGATCGGCCGAAAGCGCAGCACACAGGCCTCGCGAATCGCGGCCTCGGGCGTCATGCCTCGGTGGCGCTGCGCATCGAGCGCGAAGTCGATCATCAGGATCGCGTTCTTCTTCACGATGCCGATCAGCAACAGGATGCCGATGGTCGCAATCAAGGTCAGGTCCTGGTTGAACAATTTCAGCATCAACAACGCGCCGACGGCCGCCGATGGCAGGCCGGCCAGGATGGTCAGCGGGTGGATGAAGCTTTCGTACAGCACACCCAGCAGCACGTAGATCACCAGCAGCGCCGCGACGATCAGGATCGCCTGGCTGCCCTGTGAGCTTTTGAACACCGCCGCGTCGCCACCGTAGGCAGTGATGACCGACGACGGCATGCGAATCTCGTCGCGATAGGCCTCGATCTTTTTCGTCGCGTCTCCCAGCGCGGTGCCCGGCGCAAGGTTGAACGACACCGTCACCGCCTGCAACTGGCCGACATGGTTGATCGACGTCGGCCCGACGCTGCGCTCTACGGTGGCGAAGCTCGACAGCGGCACCAGCGCGCCGGTGGCCGAACGCACGTACACGCTGCTGAACGCGCTTTCGTCCTGCCGCGCACCGGAGGTCACTTCCATGATGACCTGGTAGCTGTCGACCGGGGTGTAGATGGTCGACACCTGTCGCTCGCCGAAGGCGCTGAACAGGGCCGAGCGCACGCCGTCGATCGACACGCCCAGCGTGTTGGCGCGGTCGCGGTCGATCTTCAGCGACGCCTGCAGGCCGCGCAGTTGCGAGTCGCTGGTGACGTCGCGAAACATCGGGTCGGGCCGCATCTTTTCCTGCAGTCGCTGTGCCCAGGCGTTGATCTCGTCGGCCTTCACGCTTTGCAGGATGTACTGGTACTGCGCCTTGCTCGGCCGGGCGCCGAGTTGCAGGTTCTGGACCGGCCGCATGTAAACCGAGATGCCCGCCACCGAACGAAGCTTGCGTCGCAGGTCTTCGATGACGCGCTTCATCTCGGGCCGCTCGCCGCGCGGCTTCAGGTTGATGAACAGGCGCCCGGTGTTCTGTGAACCGCCGCCGCCGCCGTTGAACGAGTTCACCGTCGCGATGTTCGGATCGGCGAGGAACACCGACACCACGCTGTTCTGCAGCCGCACCATGTCCTGGAACGATGTGTCTTCCGACGCCTCGGTCGAGACGCTGATCTGGCCGATGTCTTCTTCCGGAAAGAAGCCTTTCGGAATGTCGACGAACAGGAACGCCGTGGCAGCGAACGTGGCCCCCGCCACCGCCAGCACCACCCCACGGTGGCGCAGCGCCGAATCGAGCGTGCGGGTGTAGCCGCGCAGCAGCGCGTTGAAGCCGCGCTCGAACGAGCGCACCAGCATGCCGGGCGGCTTCTTGTGCGCCTCGTCGGTCAGAAAGCGGCTGGCCAGCATCGGTACCAGGGTCAGCGAGACGAAGGCCGAAGCAACGATAGCCAGCGACACGATCACCGCGAATTCGTGGAACAGAAGCCCGATCACGCCCGGCATGAAGAAGATCGGAATGAACACCGCCACCAGCGAGGTGGAGATGGAAATGATGGTGAAGCCAACCTCGCGCGACCCCAGCAGCGACGCCTGGAACGGCTCTACGCCTTCCTCCACGTGCCGCATGATGTTCTCGAGCATCACGATGGCGTCGTCGACCACCAGGCCCACGGCCAGCGTGAGGCCGAGCAGCGAGATGTTGTCCAGGCTGTAGCCCAGCCCGAACAGCATCGCGATGGCACCGATCAGCGACACCGGCAGCGACAACGCCGGGATCACCGTGGCAACGAAGCGGCGCAGGAACAGGAAGATCACCAGCACCACCAGCGCGATGGTGCCCAGCATCGTCAGCGTCACGTCGTGCAGCGCGGCGCGCACCGACACCGAACGGTCGTTCACCAGCGTCATCGTGACCGACTGCGGCAACTGCGCGCGGAAGGTCGGCAGCAAGGCCTTCACCGCGTCGACCACGGCCACCGTGTTGGCATCGGGCTGGCGCTGCACCGACAGCGAGATGGCGGTCTCGCCGTTGAAGCTGGC
>JANNBZ010000237.1:0-19620 GCA_031386065.1 Burkholderiales bacterium | reverse complement strand
GCGCCATGCGCAGCGGCTCGCCCTGGCGCCACAGCATGCGCACGACGCATTCGACCGGGATGCGCTGGCCGCTGCGGTCGATCAGGGCGGTTTCGTACGCGGTGTCGCGGCCGGCGAGCATCGCCTCGCGGATGGCGTCCTTCTCGTCCGGGGCGACGAAGTCCAGCACGGCGTGGCCGACCAGTTCGTGCAGTGGCAGGCCGAGCAGTTCGCAGAAGGGCGGGTTCGCATCGCTGACGATGCCGTCGCAGTGGAAGACGATGCCCTCGGCACTGGCCTGCATGAACTTCGACAGCCGCTCTTCCGACTCGCGCATCGCCTGCTCGGCCAGCCGGTGCCGCGTGATGTCGGAGATGAGCACGAAGCAGCCCACCGGCTCGCCGTTGTCGCCCAGGTGCGGCAGCAGGTTCACGTCGATCCAGCGCTTGCTGCCGTCGGCATTCGGCAATTGCCGCTCGTAGGCCGCCGCCCGCCGCTGCTGCAACACGGTGTCGACCTGTGGCTGGATCTGCCGCGCGGCGGCCTCGCCGATGACCTCGGCCACGGTGTGGCCGAGCACCGACGTGCGGTCCCAGCCGAAGGTCTCGGCGTAGCGGCTGTTCGCGTACTTGCAACGGAAGCTGTCCGCTTCGTAGTAGGCGATCAGCGCCGGCACGTTCTCGGCCAGCAGGTCGATGCGCGCCGCCAGTTCGAGCGCCTGCGCTTCGGATTCGTGAAGCGCCGTCACATCGTGCAGCAGGCACAGGCAGGTGGCGGCACCAGCGCGCCAGCGGGCCGAACAAGCCAGCCAGCCGCCATGTTCGTGGCGATTCGGCTGCGGGCCGAGTTCGAGCGTGAGCGTGAAGTCGTTCGTGCGCAGCAGCGCTTGCAGCAGTGCGTCACGCGATTGCGCCGTCAGCAGGTCGGTCCACGACGGGCCGGACAGCGCCGCCCCTTGCAGGCCGAACCGGTCGACGAAGGCCTGATTCACCCGCAGCGCCTGACCACTGACCCCAACCACCAGCGCCATGCCCGGGAGCGCGTCCCACAAGGCCGCGTCAGAGGGTGTCAAGGGGGAGGCTGGGTCCATCGTCGCCACAAGGGATGCTGCGGATGATCATAGGCTCGGCGCTGCCGGGCAGCATCCCCCGAACCCCATGGGGATCAGCCCGCGTCGGCCCGGCCCGCGTGGGCGGTTTCTGCGGCCAGGCACAAGTCGTCCCAGGCACGCGCCTTTTCGTCCAGATTGCGCAGCAGGTAGGCCGGGTGGTAGGTGACGATCAGCGGCACGCCCTGGTAGTGGTGCACGCGGCCACGCAGCCGGCCGATCGGCTCGGCGCTGCGCAGCAGGCTCTGCACCGCGAAGCGGCCCATCGCGAGAATGATCTTCGGCTGCAACAGCGCGATCTGGCGCACCAGGAAGGGCTCGCATTGCGCGAGTTCATCGGGCGCCGGATTGCGGTTGCCGGGCGGCCGGCACTTCACGCTGTTGGCGATGTAGGCCTGCCGCGCCGGGTCGCTGCCGCTGGCGTCGCGGCTGACGCCGATGGCGCGCAGCATGTTGTCCAGCAGCTGCCCTGACTTGCCGACAAAGGGCTCGCCTTGCGCGTCTTCCTGTTCGCCCGGCGCCTCGCCGACCACCAGCCAGTCGGCCTGCACGCTGCCGACGCCGAACACCGTCTGGGTGCGGCCCTGGCACAGCTTGCAGGCGCTGCAGGCGGCGACGCTGCTGCGCAGTTCGGCCCAGTCCATGCGGGCGATGGCCAGCCCGGTGGGCGTGGTCGGCGTTTGTGATGATGACGATGACGGTGTCGACGGCATCGGCACAGCGGGCCGGGTCGGCGTTGGCCGTGGCGAGGGCGCGGGCGGCGCGACGGGCTCTACCGCTGTGGCCACCGGCGCGCTGGCGGCGCTCGCGTCCACCTCGACGCGCAGGCCCATCTCCTTCAGCATCGCGGCCTGCCGCTCGGTCCAGCCCATCATGTGGCGCCCGCTTCAGCCGGCGGCGCATCGCTGACCAGCAGGCGCATCACCGCAGCGTCCTCGCGGCCCTGGGCTGCCGGGTAGTAGCCGCGCCGAATGCCGACCGCCGTGAAGCCGTAGCGGGCGTACACGGCGCGCGCGCGCAGGTTGCTTTCGCGCACCTCCAGCCACAGCGAGGCGGCCTGCTGCTCGCGGCACAGGGCCGCCATGCGGTCGAGCATGAAGCGGCCGTGCCCCTGGCCCTGGCAGCCCTGCGCCACCGTGATGTTGAGCAGGTGCCATTCGCCGACGCCGAGCATGGCGACGAAGTAACCCAGCACGCGGCCCTGTGCATCGAACAGCACCTGCGCCGGGTAACCCGAGGCCAGCGAGTCGATGAAATTACCGCGCGACCACGGGAACTCGTAGGCCACTGCCTCGATGGCCATCACGGCGTCGAGATGCGGCACGCCCATCGGCACCAGCGAACGGGCCGGCGGCCACACGGCGTTCGGCTGCGCACTCATGAGCGCGCTCGCAGAGCCGCATTGCCAGGAGACAGCGCGTCCGCCGCATCGCGCGCAGCGCGAATCGCATCGCGCTCGCGGGTGGTTTGCGCCACCTTGTCGCGCACGTACAGCGGCAGCGCGTGCGCCGCGTCGACCGCCCCGCCCTGCGCCCACAGCGCCGTCGCCAGCGGCAGCATCGCGCTGGCGCGGGGTCGCGCCAGCGGCGCCAGCCGCGCGCCAGCGCAGTATTGAAGCAGCGCCGGAAAAGCGATCAGGGCCGACCCCGCGACGACCTCGGGCGGCTCGCCCTGCCAGCGCGTGGCCAGCGCCTCGGGCGTGGCCAGCATCGGCTCGATGCGGGTGCGCCACATGCCGTCGGCAAAGGCATACAGCGCCGCGTAAACCTCGCCCATGCGCGCGTCCATCGCCACCCACACCTGCTGCGGCAGCGCGCCGATGCGCGCGTCCTCGGCCACTGCCAGCAGGCTGTCGATGGCCAGCACCGGCAGGCCGGCACCGAAGGCCAGCCCCTGCGCCACCGCACAGGCGGTGCGCAGCCCGGTGAAAGCACCCGGCCCGCGACCGAACGCGATCGCGTCGAGGTCGCGCAGACCGACCCCCGCCTGGCCCAGCAAGCCCATGATGGACGGGATCAAGCTAGTCGATGCCTGCGCTCCGCCCGCGCCTTCGTGCGACCACACCCGCGCCCCGACTTGCAGCGCGATGCTCATGTGTTCGGTGGCGGTGTCGAAGGCCAGAAAATCGGACATGCGCCGAGTTTAGGCGAGGGCCGCAGCCCGGCGCGATGACCTGAATTGCACGTCACATCGGCGTGCGATCATCGATGCATGAAGCGATTTTCGCGAGCTTTCGCAGCTCTGGCGCTGGCCGCGTGCAGCGGGCTGCCGGCGGCCGCGCCACGCGGCCTGCCCGCCGAAGTGGAAGCGGCGCTCGACGAGGCGCGCTTGCCGCGCGACGCGCTGGTGGCGGTGGTGCAGGAAGTCGGCGCCACCGGTACCCGCTTGACCTGGCAGGCGCAGAAGCCGGTCAACCCGGCCTCGCTGATGAAACTGGTCACCACCAGCGCCGCGCTCGAATTGCTGGGCCCCGCGTGGAGCTGGAGCACGCCGGTGTGGCTGCAGGGTGCCGTGCGCGACGGCGTGCTGTACGGCGACTTGGTCATCAAGGGCAGCGGCGACCCGAAGCTGGTGATCGAGCGCCTGTGGCTGTTGCTGCGCCGCGTGCAGCAACTCGGCGTGCGCGACATTCGCGGCGACATCGTGCTCGACCGCAGCGCCTTCCTGGCGCCCGAGCAGAACCCGGCCGACTTCGACGGCGAATCGCTGCGGCCCTACAACGTCGGCCCCGACGCGCTGCTGCTGAACTACAAGTCGATCCTGCTGAGCTTCACACCCGACACGCTGCACGGCATCGCCGCGGTGTCCAGCGAGCCGCCGTTGAACGGCCTGCGCGTGGACGCCACGGTGCCGCTGGCCAGCGGGCCGTGCGAGGACTGGCGCGTGCAACTGAAGCCCGACTTCAGCGACCCGACGCGGCTGCACCTGGCCGGCAGCCTGGCCAGCGCCTGCGGCTCGAAAACCTGGCCGCTGGCCTACCCCGACGCGCGCAGCTACAACGACCGGCTGCTGACCGCCCTGTGGCGCGACATGGGCGGCAAGCTGGGCGGCAGCGTGCGCGACGGCGTGGCGCCCACCAGCGCACCGAGCTTCGACCTGCAGTCGCCGCCGCTGGCCGAGGTGGTGCGCGACATCAACAAGTTCAGCAACAACGTGATGGCGCAGCAACTGTTCCTGACGCTGGCGCTCACGCAGCGCGGCCAGGGCACGCCCGAGGCCGCGCGCGACGTGACGCGGCAGTGGCTGGTCGAGCGCTTCGGCGACGCGGCGCGCGGTGCGGTGATCGACAACGGCTCGGGCCTGTCGCGCGAGACACGCGTCAGTGCCGCCTTGCTGGCCCGGCTGCTGCAAGTGGAATGGGCCGGCCCGCTGATGCCCGAGCTGATCAGTTCGCTGCCGGTGAGCGGCCTCGACGGCACCCTGCGCCGCTCGAAAGCACCGCCCGGCCGCGCCCACCTGAAGACAGGTTCGCTGCGCGACGTGGTGGGCATCGCCGGCGTGGTGCTTGCGAACAGCGGGCGCCGCTACGTGGTGGTGGCCATCGTCAACCACCCGAACGCCAACGCGGCGCGGCCAGCGCTCGACGCGCTGGTGAAATGGACCGCGCTGAGCGACGCGCGGGCGCTCGAATGACCACCTCGGCGTTGACGCTGTGGCTGGGCTACGCGGCCGCCGTGCTGACCACCGGCTCCTTCATTCCGCAGGCCTGGCTGATATTTCGCACACGCAACGTGAGCGGCATCTCGCTGTCGATGTACAGCGCGTTCGCGCTGGGCATCGTGCTGTGGCTGGCCTACGGAATTTTGCTGGGCGCGTGGCCGATCATCATCGCCAACACCATCACGCTGGCGCTCGCGTCGTGCATCCTGGTGATGAAGATCGTGCACCATGAAAAAGCTCCGCCGCAGCGGGGCCTGGATGCCGAGCCGGAGCGCTAGAACTGGTAGCCGATGGACAGCCCGGTCGACACCGGATCGAGCTTGGTGTCCACGCTCTGTCCGGTGGACAGACGGGTCGAGTTCTTGATGAACGACTTACTGACCATCACGTCGAGGTACCACGGTCCGTTCAGGCGCACCGTGAACCCGCCCTGCAGCGTGACGCCGAATGCCGACTCGGCCGACAGCCGGGTCGGGGCACCGCCCGGGTTGGTCAGCGCCGTCAGGGCGCCCGAGCCTTCTTCACCGTAGAAATAAGCGTAGGTCAGCCCCACGCCCAGGTAGGGCCGGAAGGCGGCATCGGGGGCCATGAAGCGGTACTGCGCGAAGACCGTGGGCGAGACCTGCTTCACGCTGCCGATCTTGCCCAGGCCCGACAAGGCGCCGGCGCCGACCACGTCGTGCTGGTACGGCAGGCCGATGAAGGTTTCGAACGACAGGTGGTCGGTCAGCATGTAGGCCGCCGAGGCGATCACCGAATTGGCGCTCTTCACATCGACCTGGCTGCCCGGCAGGCTGGGCGGCGAGAGGTCGCCGCTCTTGACCTGCGGCGCGATGCCGTTGAAGCCGCCCTTGAGCATCCAGTGCCCGGCCGATTGCGCCGTCGCACCGCCCGCAGCGCAAGCCAGGGCGGACGCTGTCAACAGCGTGCGCATGCACATCCGAACCCGTGAGTCTGGTTTCATGGGAGCACCTTTCTGCGTGGCGTGTGGAGTGGAAACCGCCCGCACTCAGAGCCAGCCTTTGGCGATCATCTTGCTGCTCACGAACTCCGCCAACAACCGGTAGCCATAGGGCGTCGGGTGCACGCCGTCGGCGAACTGATACCGAGACACGTCGCCGGCGATCAAGGTCGCCTCGGTGCACACCAGCGAACTGGCGAAGATGGTTTTCGCCAGGTCGCAGGCCGGGACGGTGCCATTGCTGATGCCGTACTGCGCCGGCTTGGCGGCTTGGTCCTGGCTTTGCGTGTAGGCGTCGACCTGCAGCACGTCGACACCGCTCAAACCCGCCGCCAGTTGCGCGTTGAAGGTGGTCGACATGGTTTGAATGAGGCCCTGGGTCGGCGCGTCCAGCGTGTAGGCAAACGGCGTCTTGCTGACGTCGGGCAGGTTCACCACCACCACGTACTTGGCCCCCTTGGCGACGATCAGGTTCTTCACGTAGGCGGCCAGCTCGGCGCCGGCCACGCCCATCGCCGTGACGGCCTGGGTCGGCGTTTGCAACTGGGCCGACACCGCGCCCAGGTTCATGAACACATCGTTGCCGCCGGCCAGCACGGTGACCAGTTCGTCGCCTTTGAAACTGCCGCCCACCGCAGTGAGGTGGCGGTTGATCTGGTTGACAACCGGGTCGGTCAACTGGCCCAGCGCACCGGCGGGGTCGGCCGGATAGGTGTTGATGTTGCCCGGCCCGACCGGGTTGGTGACGCGTGCGCCGCCCTGGGCGTAGCCGGTGCAGCCCGCGTGGTTGCTGGGCGCGACGGCGGGGATGTTGGGGATCACGCTGGCCAGCCCGGTTTGGGCGGCGCACGGCGCGCCAACGGCAATCTGCGTGGCCAGCAACTCGGTCCAGTTTTTGCCGTTGGCGCCGTTGACGTTGTACTTGCCACCACCGACCTGCGCCACCGCGCTGACCGCGTAGGTGCCAACGTCGCTGAGGCTGTCGCCGAAGCTCACCAGGGCCGAATACTTGAGCTTGGCGCTCTGGTCACCATCGCCGCCGCCACCGCAGGCCGCGAGCAGCACCGACGCGGCGGCCGACAGCACCCAGATTCGAATGTTTCTTTTCATACCCGTCCTCGGAGTTCAATGCACGAAGCGAATGCCCGCTCGCTTTTTTGAGCGCGAACTATAGGTCGGGCCGCAGCGCCACCGCAGGGGTGGAAACCCGCTTGGGTCTCAGGCGCGAGGCCTCGACCCCGCAGCCTGAACCGACGACCCTGCAGCGCCTAGAACGGGTTCCCGCGCGCGCGAGTGATCGCCAGTGAGCCCAACTGCGTGTGACCGCCGGGGCTCAATCGCAACGCGTCGGACCACAGGTACACGGTGCCGGACCCGGCGGTCACCAGGGTCTGCGTGGTGCAGGCGCTGACCTGCGGCGCCTTGACCGGGTCGCACACCGCATCGATCACGTTGAGCAGCGAATAGGTGGCAGGGTTCTTGACCATCGCCTGGATCAATTCGTCAGCGAAGATCAACCCGATCATGCGGCCGTCGTTGATCAAGCCGAGGCGCAGCTTGGCGTTGAAACGCGCGGTCAGCCGCGTCAGCAAGGCGGCGCGGTCGGTGTCGGTGTGGGCCGCCTTCTCGGCCAGCGCATAGGGCGTCAAGCCCACGTCGGGCACGGTCGCGACCACCACCTTGCCGCCCAGCTTGCCGACGCGGTTGACTTGCTCGGCCAGTGCCAGACCGGCCTGCTCGACTGCGGCCACAGCGTCATCCGCGCTCAACGCCGGGTATTGCTTGTAGCGGGCCAGGATGTCATTGGCGCCGGCCAGCACGGTCACCAGGTCGGTGCCGCTGAACCCGCCGGACGCGACCTGCGTGTCGATCTGCGTGGCGACATCGGCCACGGTGGCCAGCGGCGCCGCGCGGATGATGCCGCCGGGCGAGGCCACCGCGTCCGGGTTGCACTGGGGAAACGTGATCGCGTAGGCGGTGCTCAGGTACTGGATCCAGATCAAATTGGACTTGCAGTCCAGCGTGACGAGGTCGGCCTTGACGGCGTTGACGGTGTACTTGCGGCCGTTCGCGTTGTTGCTGACGTCCTCGATCACGCTGGCTTCGTCGCCGAACGCGATCAGCCGGGTCGGCGCGAACTTCACCACCTGCTCGCCGCCGCCGCACGACGCCAGCGCGGCCGCACCGGCGAGTGCCGCCAGGGACCGACATGCAGCGCTGCGCCACATCCGCAAATTGAAACTCATGAAAACTCCAGAAACAAACAGGGTTCAGTCGACGCCTTCAGCAGGCGGCTGCGCGATGCAACCGGTCCCGCACACCGTCCCACTCGGGGGTGGGCGGCGGTTCCTCGACCCAGACGAGTTGCGCGCCACCGTCATCGAAGGCACGCAACACCGAAAACAGCTCATGCGCCACCTCGCTGGCCAACGCCGGCATGCGCCGATGCTGAAGGCCCGGGGCGATGCGGGCGGGACGGCTGCGGGAATATACCGCCAGCCGAATGCCCGTCGAATCGAGCATGGCCACGGCCTGCGCGAGCTGTGCTGCGGGCATCAGCCGCAGCGTGGCGCTGGGCGCGTAGTGCGCTTCCAACGTGCCCGACGCGCGCGGCGCTTGCGCATCGCGCTCGCGCAGCGGCTCGCCGGCCAACGCCTCGATCTGTGCCCGCGTCAACACGCCAGGCCGCAGCAGCACCGGGAAGGCGCGGCTGCAATCGACGATGCTGGACTCGATGCCGACCTCGCACGCGCCGCCGTCGAGCACGCTGACGCGGCCGCCGAACTCGGACTCGACATGCGCCGCCGTGGTCGGGCTGACGCGGCCGAAGCGGTTCGCGCTGGGCGCCGCCAGACCCCACACGCCCAGCGATTCGCACTGCTTCAGCAACGCCTGCGCGACCGGGTGCGACGGGCAGCGCAAGCCGATGGTCGCGTGCCCGCCGGCCGCCGCCGCCGCCATGTCGGCCGCGCGCGGCACGATCACCGTCAGCGGGCCGGGCCACAGGCCGGCCATCAGCCGTTCGGCCAGCGGCGATATCGACGCCGCGAAGCGCCGCGCCGCTGCAGCGTCAGCCACGTGCACGATCAGCGGGTGGTCGGCCGGCCGGCCTTTGGCTTCGAAGATTTTTGCCACCGCCGCATCGTCGTCCGCGCGCGCGCCCAGTCCATACACCGTCTCGGTGGGAAACGCGACCAGTTCGCCGGCCGCCAACGCGGCCGCAGCCTGCGCGATCACGTCGGCCCGCGATGCGTCCAGCAGCATATTTGGCAAGGGCTCAGAACGCCGGCAGGCCGAGCGCCGCGCAGGCCTGCAAGGCCACGCTGCGTGCCTGCTGCGGCGTGGCTGCTGTGAGGGTGAGGTGGCCCATCTTGCGACCCGGCCGCGCGTCGGTCTTGCCGTACAGGTGCAGGTGCGCGCCGGGCAGCGCCAGCACCTGCGCCCAGCGCGGCTCGCGGGCCGTCGCAGTGGTAGTGGCAGTGGCGGTGGGCCCGTCCGCGAACCACAGGTCGCCCAGCAGGTTCAGCATCACCGCCGCCGAGTGGGCACGCGGCGCCACCAGCGGCGCGCCGGTCATCGCGCGGACCTGCAATTCGAACTGCGACACGTCGCAGGCGTCGATGCTGTAGTGGCCCGAGTTGTGCGGGCGCGGGGCCATTTCATTCGCGACCAGGCTGCCGTCTTTCAACACGAAAAACTCCACGCACAGCACGCCCACGTAGTCGAGGCTGGCGGCGATGTGCCCGGCGGCCGCGATGGCACGCTGCTGCAGCTCGGGCGTCAGGTCGGGTGCCGGCACCTGGGTGACGGCGAGGATGCCGTCGCGGTGCAGGTTCTGCTGCAACGGCAGGTGCACCGCCTCGCCGGCCGAATTGCGGGCCACGATGACGCTGACCTCGACCTGCAGCGGCAGCATCTTTTCCAGCACGCACGGCGCGTGACGCAGCGCGGCCAAGGCCGCGGCCAGTTCAGTGCGCGTGGCCACGCGAACCTGGCCCTTGCCGTCGTAGCCCAGGCGCGCAGTTTTCAGAATGCCGGGGAGCAGGTCGTCGGGCACGTCGGCGAGGTGCTGGGCAGAGTCGATCAGCGCGTACGGCGCGCAGGCCACGCCGCAGCGCGCGAAGTGCGCTTTCTCGGCAGCGCGGTCCTGGCAGATCGCCACCGCCGACGCGCCCGGCGCCACCGGCCGCCGCGTCGCCAGGCTGCGCAGCGCCTCGGCCGGCACGTTCTCGAATTCGGTGGTGATGGCGGCGCAGCATTCGGCCAGTTGCGCCAGGCCTTGCGCGTCGAGGTAGTCGGCGCGGATATGGTGGTGCGAGACCCGACCCGCCGGGCTGTCGGCGTCGGCATCGAGCACCGCCGTGAAGTAGCCCATCGCCTGCGCGGCGTGCACGAACATGCGGCCCAACTGGCCGCCGCCCATCACGCCCAGCGTGGCTCCCGGCGCGATGAAGTTCGTCATTTCAGATCCGCAGACATCGCACGTGCAAGCTCGGTTTGCTTTGCGCGGTACGCCTCCAGCTTCGCGCGCAGTTCGGGTTGCTCCAGCGCCAGCATCGCAACCGCGAACAGCGCCGCATTGGCCGCGCCGGCGCTGCCGATGGCGAAGGTGGCGACCGGGATTCCTTTCGGCATCTGCACGATGGAATGCAGCGAGTCGACGCCCTGCAGATGCTTGCTGGCCACCGGCACGCCGAGCACCGGCACGGTGGTCTTGGCCGCCAGCATACCGGGCAGGTGGGCGGCGCCACCGGCACCGGCGATGATGGCTTTCAGGCCCCGACCTGCGGCCGCTTCGGCGTAGCGGAACATGTCGTCCGGCATGCGGTGCGCCGAGACGACGCGGGCTTCGAAGGCGATGCCGAACTCGGCGAGAATCTCGGTGGCGGTGCGCAGCGTGTCCCAGTCGCTGCTGGAACCCATCACCACACCCACCACGACAGGGGCTGGGCTCATGCACGGCGCTCCGGAGTTTGCGAAGCCTTGAATTGTAGGCGGCGGGCATCACCTCAACCGCCAGCCTGCGACGCGCCAAAAGACGAAAACCATGACCGACATTTCACTGCAAAACTTCGAAACCGACCTGATCAACGCCTCGCTGCAGCAACCGGTTCTGCTCGACATCTGGGCCCCGTGGTGCGGCCCGTGCAAGACGCTCGGCCCGGTGCTCGAAAAACTGGAAGTCGCGTACGCGGGCCGCTTCAAGCTGGCCAAGCTGAACGCCGACGAGCAGGCCGACATCTCGGGCCAGTTGTCGCAGATGTTCGGCGTGCGCAGCATCCCGTTCTGCGTGATGTTCAAGGACGGCCAGCCGGTCGACGGCTTCGTGGGCGCGCTGCCCGAAGCCGAGATCCGTGCCTTCCTCGACAAGCACGTGCCCAGCGCCGAAGAAATTGCGGCCGACGAAGATGTTCACGAAGCCGAAGCCCTGCTGGCCGAGGGCGACACCGAAAGCGCACTCGAGAAGTTGCAGGCGGCGGTGGCCGTCAACCCGGCCAACGACACCGCGCGCTACGACTACGTTCGCGCCTTGCTCTCGCTGGGCCAGATTGCCGAGGCGCGCCACGCCTTCGAACCGGTGGCCGGCAAGCTGATGCTCGACGCGCGGCTGAGCGCCTGCGGGCACTGGCTGGCGGCTTGCGAAAGCGCGCCGTCCGCGCCGTCGCCCGAGGTGTTGGCCGCAGCGATTGCCGCCAACCGGCGCGACTTCGACGCCCGCTTCGCGTTGGCGCAAATTCACTTCGCCGGGCAGCGCTTCACCGAGGCGATGGACGCGCTGCTGGAGATCGTGATGCGCGACAAGGAATGGAGCGAGCAACGCGCCCGCAAGACCTACGTCGCGATCCTGGAACTGATGACCAAGCCCGCCCCCAAGCCCGAGGCTGCGGCACCCAAGGGCACGCTGGAAGTGGCGGGCAAGATCGCCACCCCCTCGGCCGACCCGGTGGTCGACGCCTACCGGCGCAAGCTGAGCATGGCCCTGTTCTGATTCACAGCGGGCCGTTCGGCCCCACGCGGCCCAGCATCGTCACGATGCGGGACTGCAACGCGCGGAAGTCCTGCCAGGCCTGCGCCGCAAGAATCTCGTGAGCCTGCGACGTCGGCGCGTCGCCCAGCGCGGCAAACACCTGCGCCAGCCGGCTGTGCGTGGCTGCGGTGTCGTCGATCTGGGTGTCGTCGCCCAGAGCCGCCTCGGCCTCGAGCGCATCGGCGCGCGCGGCCTCGGCCTGCCCGACCTGCATGCGGCACCAGGCCTGGTCGGACAGCATGCAGCTGCGCATGCGCGAGATGCCACGGGCTGCCGGCAAATGCACTTCGTACAGCGCCAGCGCCTGGGCCGGTTCACCCTGCAGTGCCAGCACCTGCGCACGCAGGTTCGGCAACAGCGAGGCCAGGCTGGCGGCACCGACCATCTGGTCGAAGTGAATGCTGGAGTCGGTGCCCATCAAGGCGTGTTCGCCTTCGGCGGCGCTGCCGCCGGCCGCGCTCAGGGTGGCCTGGCGCAGGTTGTTGGCGCGCAACGACGCCATGTTGAACATGATGGCGCTGATGGTGGCGTCGTCGCCCTCGGCATTGGCGTGCACGCGGGCCCGCGCGTACCAGGGCTGAGCCAGGTCGAGCCGGCCAGCGAAGTGCAGCGCCTTGGCCGCTACCAGGTTGGCGCGCGAGCGTGCGGCGTGATGGTCTGCGTGCGCGAGCTGCAAGGCCTGGCCCATGTGCCGCAGCATCGATTCAAAGTCGTGGCGGTTGTAGTCCATGTGCGACAACCACGCGGAGCTCAGTGCGTGCAGCGGCATCACGCGACCGGCGGCGCTGAGCGCGTGGGCGCGGCGCATCTTGTCGCGAGCGGCGCCGCCGACTTCGCTGAAGTGGCTCATCAATCCGTCGGCCAGGCTCAGCCAGGCGCTGATCGACGGACTGGGTCGCGCATCGTATTTGCTGCGCACCGCATCGAGCTCAGTGGTCGCCGGTTCGAAGTGCCCCTGCCGCACCAGATAGCAAGCGCGTTCGACCCGCAGGCAGTCAGCGTCGAACGGATCGGCGGCGGTCGCAATTGCTGCATCGAGCCGCGCGAGCAGGCGCATCGGCATCGAACTCATGACGTGAGTCTTTGCAGCGCTTCCCGGTATTTGGCGGCCGTCTTCAAGGCCACATCAATCGGCAGGTCGGGCGCCGGCGCTTGCTTGTTCCAGGGCTGACCGTCGACCCGCGCCTGCTCCAGCCAGTCGCGCACGAACTGCTTGTCGTAGCTGGCCGGATTGGCCCCGTCGACCAGCCCTTCGACGGGCCAGAAGCGCGACGAATCCGGCGTCAGCACCTCGTCCATCAAGGTCAGCGTGCCATCGGCATCGAGCCCGAATTCGAATTTGGTGTCGGCGATGACGATGCCTTTGGTCAGCGCGTACGTCGCCGCCTCGTTGTACAGGCGGATCGACACGGCGCGCACCTGCGCGGCCAGCGCGGGGCCGATGATCTGGCTCATGCGCTCGAAGGAAATGTTCTCGTCGTGGTCGCCCATCTCGGCCTTGGTGGCGGGCGTGAAAATGGGTTGCGGCAGACGGCTGGCGTTGCGCAAACCGGGCGGCAGCGCAACGCCACAGACCGACTGGCTTTGCTGGTATTCCTTCCAGCCGCTGCCGGCCAGGTGGCCACGCACCACCGCCTCGACCGGCAGCGGCTTCAGCCGCTTGACCAGCATCGAGCGGCCTCGCACCTGCTCGCGTTCGTCGGGCGCGACGACGCTCAGCGGGTCGTCACCCGTCAGGTGATTCGGCACGACGTGGGCCAGCCGGGCGAACCAGAACAGCGCCATCTGTGTCAGCAACTCACCCTTGCCGGGGATCGGCTGGCCGAGCACCACGTCGAAGGCACTCAGGCGGTCGCTCGCCACCATCAGCAGGCGGTCGTCGCCGACCGCGTAGTTGTCGCGCACCTTGCCGCGCGCCAGCAAGCGCAGCGAGTGAAGGCTGCTTTCCAGCAAGGCGGGAGGCGGAGCGGTGGTCATCTGAGGCGGTGCCGCGGCCTCAGACAACGGTCTGCGCCAGCTCGCCGGCCGCGTAGCGCTGCGCCACCTGCACCAGCGTCTGCGACTTGATTTTTGCGGCCTGGCCTTCGCAGTTGAATTCGAGGTAGCGCCGCTTGCAGATGGCCTTGGCGGCTTCGCGCGCGGGCTTCAGGTAGTCGCGCGGGTCGAACTTGTCGGGGTTCTGCACCAGGTACTTGCGCACCGCGGCGGTCATCGCGAGCCGAACATCGGTGTCGATGTTGATCTTGCGCACGCCGAACTTGATGGCTTCCTGGATCTCGCTGACCGGCACGCCGTAGGTCTCTTTCATTGCGCCGCCGAACTCGCGAATCGTGGCCAGCAGATCCTGCGGCACGCTGGAGCTGCCGTGCATCACCAGGTGGGTGTTCGGACTGCGCGCGTGAATTTCCTTGATGCGGCCGATGGCCAGGATGTCGCCGGTGGGCTTGCGGGTGAACTTGTACGCACCGTGGCTGGTGCCGATGGCGATGGCCAGCGCGTCGAGCTGGGTGCGCTTGACGAAATCGGCCGCTTCTTCGGGGTCGGTCAGCAACTGGTCCATGGTCATCGTCGACTCGGTGCCGTGGCCGTCTTCCTTGTCGCCCTTCATGGTTTCCAGCGAGCCCAGGCAGCCCAGTTCGCCTTCCACCGTGACGCCCAGCTTGTGCGCCATCTCGACCACCTTGCGCGTCACGTCGACGTTGTAGTCGAAGCTGGCGATGGATTTGCCGTCGGACATCAATGAGCCGTCCATCATCACCGAGCTGAAGCCCAGCTCGATGGCGCCGCGGCACACCTCGGGGCTCTGCCCGTGGTCCTGGTGCATCACCAGCGGAATGTGCGGCCAGCTTTCGACCGCCGCCTGGATCAGGTGCTTGATGAAGGGCTCGCCGGCGTACTTGCGCGCGCCGGCGCTGGCCTGAAGGATCACCGGCGCACCGACCTCGTCGGCGGCCGTCATCACGGCCTGCACCTGTTCGAGGTTGTTCACGTTGAAGGCGGGGATGCCGTAGCGGTGTTCGGCGGCGTGGTCCAGCAGTTGGCGCATGGAAACGAGAGGCATGGTGGGCTCCGGAGTTTGAAATGCGGCAATGCGTGACAGCACGGCCAGAAGCCGATACCGCAATGTCGTCGAAGCGATTTTACCGAACGGACTTGGCCGGTCAGCCGACGCGCTCGACGCGGTAGCCCTGCGCGCGCATGGCACCGAGGATTTCGTCGATGTGCGCCACGCCGCGGGTGTGCACCACCACCTCGATCTGCACCCGCTCGACCGACAGCGTGCTGAACGCGCGCTGGTGCTGCACTTCGTCGATGTTCGCGCCCAGCTTGCCCAGCAGCGAGGCCACGTCGGCCAGCGCGCCGGGCACGTCGCGCACGTCGAAGCGCAGCCGCGCCAGGCGGCCCGACTTGACCATGCCGCGCTCGATGATCTCGGCCAGCACCAGCGGCTCGATGTTGCCGCCGCACAGGATCAACCCGACCTTGCGACCGGCGAACCGCGCGCTGTGTTTCATCAGCGCGGCCAGGCCCACGGCGCCGGCGCCTTCGACCACGGTTTTCTCGATTTCCAGCAGCGTCAGGATGGCCTGCTCGATTTCGTCTTCGCCGACCAGCAGCATGTCGTTCACACGCTCGCGGATCAACGGCAGCGTCAGCACGCCGGGGTGCTTGACGCCGATGCCGTCGGCAATGGTGGCCAGCGCACATTCGCGCTGCCCGCCGTGCACCGCGTTCCACACGTTCGGGAACCGCTCGGTCTGCACGCCGATGATGTCGATGCCCGGCTTCAGCGCGCGCGCCGCCGTGGCCACGCCGCTGATCAAGCCGCCACCGCCGACGGCGATCACCAGGGTGTCGATGCTCGGCTGCTGGCGCAGCATTTCGATGCCGATGGTGCCCTGCCCGGCGGCCACGGCCAGGTCGTCGTAGGGGTGCACCATGGTCAGCCCGCGCTGCGCGGCAAGCGCCACGCCGTGGGCCCGCGCGTCGTCGAAGGTGTCGCCTTCGAGCACCACGCTGGCGCCGAAGCGGCGCGTGCTTTCGACCTTCACCGTCGACGCGAAACGCGGCATCACGATGGTGGCCGGAATGCCCAGCCGCTGTGCGTGATAGGCCACGCCCTGCGCATGGTTGCCGGCCGACACCGCCAGCACGCCGCGCGCGCATTCGTCTGCACTGAGCTGCGCCAGCTTGTTGAGCGCGCCGCGCTCTTTGAAGGACGAGGTGAACTGCAGGTTCTCGAACTTCAGGAACACCTCGCAGCCCACCATCGCCGACAGCGTGCGCGACGCAAGGCACGGCGTTTCCAGCACGTGGCCGTGAATGCGCTGCGCCGCCGCTTCGATGTCGGCCAGGCTCAGGTCGGGAACGGTGGCGGCGGCGGTCATGGCGCGGTTATGGCGCTGTTATGGCGCGGTTATGGGTTCGGCATCGAGCATTCGAAGCGCCGCCTGCACGATGCTCTGCGCGTTGACTTCGAAGTGTTCACGCAGCGCCGCCCGCGTGTCGCTGCGTCCGAAGCCGTCGGTGCCCAGCGTCAGGTAGCGGCGACCCGCCGGCATGAAGGCGCGAACCTGCTCGGCCACGGCCCGCACGTAGTCGGTGGCGGCGATGACCGGGCCCAGCGTGGCCGCCAGTTGCTGCGTGACATAGGCGTCGACCTGCGACGCCTCGCCGTGCCGCCAGCGCGTCTCGCAGGCCACGCCGTCGCGCGCCAGTTCGCTGAAGCTGGTGACGCTCCACACGTCGGCAGCGATGCCGTGCTGCGCTTCCAAAATTGCCGCTGCCTTGATCGCTTCGCCGAGGATGGCGCCGGCACCGAGCAATTGCACCCGCTGCTTTGCCGCCAGCGTCGACGCCTTGAAGCGGTACATGCCGCGAATCACACCGGCATGCGCTTCGGCCGGCAACGACGGCTGCGCCACGTTCTCGTTCATCGCGGTGACGTAGTAGAAAACGTCGCGCTGCTGCTCCAGCATTTCGCGCATGCCGAAGTCGACGATCACCGCCAGTTCGCCGGCAAAGGCCGGGTCGTAGGCCTTGCAGTTGGGCACGGTGGACGCCACCAGGTGGCTGCTGCCGTCCTGGTGTTGCAGGCCCTCGCCGCTGAGCGTGGTGCGGCCGGCGGTGGCGCCGATCAGGAAGCCGCGCGCCCGCTGATCCGCAGCCGCCCAGATCAGGTCGCCCACCCGCTGGAAGCCGAACATGCTGTAGTAGATGTAGAACGGCAGCATCGCCAGCCCGTGCGTGGAATACGACGTTGCGGCCGCCGTCCACGACGACAGCGCGCCGGCCTCGGTGATGCCTTCTTCCAGAATCTGTCCGCTCTTGTCTTCGCGGTAATACAGCATCGAGTCGGCGTCTTCGGGCTGGTACAACTGGCCCAGCGGCGCGTAGATGCCGATCTGGCGGAACAGGCTGGCCATGCCGAAGGTGCGCGCTTCGTCGGCCACGATGGGCACGACGCGCGGGCCCAGCGCCGGGTCTTTCAGCAAGGCACCCAGCAGCCGCACGAAGGCCATCGTGGTGCTCATTTCCTTGCCGTCGGCGTTCAGCGCAAAGGCTGCCGTGGTATGCAGCGGCGGCACGTTCAACACCGCGCAGTCGCTGCGCCGCGCCGGCAGGTAGCCGCCCAACGCGAGGCGGCGGCTGTGCAGGTACTTAAGCTCGGCGCTGTCGGGCTCGGGGGTGTAGAACGCCAGCGCTTCGAGTTGCGTGTCGTTCATCGGCAAGGCGAACCGGTCACGAAAGGTGCGCAGGTCGGCGATGTCCAGTTTTTTGGCCTGGTGGGTCGTCATGCGGCCCTGCGCCGCGCCGCCCATCGCGTAGCCCTTCATCGTCTTGGCCAGCACCACCGTGGGTTGGCCGGTGTGGCGCGCGGCGGCGGCAAAGGCGGCGTGGATCTTCACCGCGTCGTGCCCGCCGCGACGCAGGCGATCTATGTCTTCGTCGCGCAGATCGGCCACCAGCGCCTGCAGCTGCGGGTTCTGGCCGAAGAAGGCCTCGCGGTTGAAGGCGCCGTCCTTCGCCGACAGGGTTTGAAACTGGCCGTCCACCGTGTGCGCGAAGGCGCGCATCAGCGCGTGGTCGTGGTCGCGCGCAAAGAGGGTGTCCCAGTCCGAGCTCCACAGGCACTTGATGACATGCCAGCCGGCCCCGGCGAACACCGATTCGAGCTCGTCGACGATGCGCCCGTTGCCGCGCACCGGGCCGTCCAGCCGCTGCAGGTTGCAGTTGATGACGAAGGTGCAGTTGTCGAGCTGCTCGCGCGCCGCCAGCGACAGCGCGGCGATCGACTCGGGCTCGTCCATCTCGCCATCGCCGAAGAAGCCCCAGATGCGCCGCTGCGGCTGGCCCGCTTCGGCGGCTTCCAACAAGCTGCGGTGCTGTAGATAGCGCATGAAGTGCGCCTGGTAGATCGCATTGATCGGGCCGATGCCCATCGAGCCGGTCGGGAACTGCCAGAAGTCGGGCATCAGCTGCGGGTGCGGGTACGAGCTGAGGCCGCGCGCGCCGGCGCGCGGCGCGGTCAGCTCTTGCCGGTAGTGCGCCAAATCGTCGGCCGACAGGCGGCCTTCGAGAAAGGCACGTGCGTACACGCCGGGCGCCGAGTGAGGCTGGAAGTACACCAGGTCGCCGCCGAAGCTGCTGCTGCGGGCGCGGAAGAAATGGTTGAAGCCGACCTCGAACAGGTCGGCCGCCGACGCATAGCTGGCGATGTGCCCGCCCAGTTCGGCCGAGCCGCCGGTTTCGACGCGATTCGCGCGCATCACCATTGCCAGCGCGTTCCAGCGCATCAGCGCGGCCAACCGTTGTTCCATCGCCAGATCGCCCGGAAAAGGCGACTGGTCGGCCAGCGCGATGCTGTTCACGTAGGGCGTGACCAGCGCGGGCAGCCAGTTCAGGCCGCGGCGCCGCGCATGCGCCAGCAAGGCGTCGAGCAAGTAGCGCGCGCGCTCGGGGCCGTGCGCGGCCGTCAGCGCGTCGAGCGCCTCGCACCATTCGGCGGTCTCCGACGGATCCACATCAACGCTGCCCTCGGGCAGCAGCGCGACGATGTGTTGGGCCAGCGAGAGGTCCGTCATGTGCTGATCTCGTCGCCCATTTCAGATCAACCGACCCGACACACCTTCAGCATGTTGGTGCCGCCCGGGTGGCCCA
This sequence comes from Burkholderiales bacterium, assembly GCA_031386065.1. Lineage (GTDB taxonomy): Bacteria > Pseudomonadota > Gammaproteobacteria > Burkholderiales > Burkholderiaceae_C > JANYJJ01. The sequence continues at coordinate 723 of JANNBZ010000237.1, read as the reverse complement.
TCGGCTCGCCGCAGGTGATGGCGTAGGTGTCGCCCGGCTTCAGCACACCGCGCTCGATGAGCAACGCCTCGGCGTGGTTCAACGCCTCGTCGCGGTCGGTGATGTTGGGCATCAGCAGCGGCCGCACGTTGCGGTAGAGCGCCATCTTGCGCTGGCTGACCAGCTTGGAGGTCAGCGCGTAGATCGGCACGTGGGTCTTGTAGCGGCTCATCCACAGTGCGGTGGAGCCCGACTCGGTCAACGCCAGGATCGCCTTGCAACCCAGGTGGAAGGCGGTGAACAGCGCGCCCATCGCGATCGACTGGTCGATGCGGCCGAACTTCTTGTTGGTGAAGCTGGCGTCGAGCGAAATCTCTTCGGCGCGTTCGGCCTCCAGGCAGATGGTCGACATCATCACCACCGTTTCCACCGGGTACTTGCCGGCCGCCGTTTCGGCGCTCAGCATCACCGCGTCGGTGCCGTCGAGCACGGCGTTCGCCACGTCGCTCACCTCGGCCCGCGTGGGCACCGGGTTGACGATCATCGACTCCATCATCTGGGTCGCGGTGATGACGATGCGGTCCATCTCGCGGGCCATCTTGATCATGCGTTTTTGCAGCGCCGGCACAGTGGCCGCACCGACCTCGACCGCCAGGTCGCCGCGCGCGACCATGATGCCGTCGCTCGCACGCAGGATGCTTTCCAGCGCCGGGATCGCCTCGCTGCGCTCGATCTTGGCGATCA
>JANNBZ010000216.1:0-21613 GCA_031386065.1 Burkholderiales bacterium | reverse complement strand
CCCCATCCCGCTGTTCGGCGGCGCGCCGCCCAACTTCCTCGACGTCGGCGGTGGCGCCACCGCCGAGAAGGTCACCGAGGCCTTCAAGATCATGCTCGGGAACCTGAAGGTCGAGGCGATTTTGGTGAACATCTTCGGCGGCATCATGCGCTGCGACACGATCGCCGAAGGCGTGATCGCGGCCTGCAAGGCGGTGAACTTCGGCCAGCCGACGGGCCGCCCCGAGGCGGCCGATCCCCTCGGGGGACCGGTACGAAGTGCCGTAGGGGTCGTCAGTTCGATACCGCTGGTGGTGCGCATGAAGGGCACCAACGAGGAGGTCGGCAAGAAGTTGCTGAAGGACTCGGGCCTGCCGATCATCACCGCCGAATCGATGGCCGACGCCGCACAGGCCGTGATGGCCGCGCTGAAGAAGTAAGCGTCAGCGCTGCACACAAGGAACCCACATGAGCATCCTGATCAACAAAGACACGCGCGTCATCACCCAGGGCATCACCGGCAAGACGGGCCAGTTCCACACCCGCATGTGCCGCGACTACGCCAACGGCAAGAACTGCTTCGTGGCCGGCGTGAACCCCAAGAAGGCGGGCGAAAACTTCGAAGGCATTCCGATTTTCGCGAGCGTCAGCGAAGCGGCCAAGAACACCGGCGCCAGCGTGAGCGTCATCTACGTGCCGCCAGCGGGCGCTGCGGCGGCGATCTGGGAGGCGGTCGAAGCCGACCTCGACCTGGCGATCTGCATCACCGAAGGCATCCCGGTTCGCGACATGCTCGAAGTGCGCAACCGCATGAAGGCGAAGGAGGCCAAGGGCGGCAAGAAGACGCTGCTGCTCGGCCCCAACTGCCCGGGCCTGATCACGCCCGACGAGATCAAGATCGGCATCATGCCGGGCCACATCCACAAGGCGGGTCGTGTCGGCGTGGTCTCGCGCTCGGGCACGTTGACGTACGAAGCCGTGGCACAGCTCAGCGAACTCGGCATCGGCCAGAGCAGCGCCGTGGGCATCGGCGGCGACCCGATCAACGGGCTGAAGCACATCGACATCATGCGGCTCTTCAACGACGACCCGAACACCGACGCGGTGATCATGATCGGCGAAATCGGTGGCCCCGACGAAGCCGAGGCGGCGCTCTGGTGCAAGGACCACATGAAGAAGCCCATCGTCGGTTTCATCGCCGGCGTGACGGCACCGGCCGGCAAGCGCATGGGCCACGCCGGCGCGCTGATCTCGGGCGGCGCCGACACCGCCGAAGCCAAGCTCGAAATCATGGAGGCCTGCGGCTTCACCGTCACGCGCAACCCGTCCGAGATGGGCCGCCTGTTGCAGGCGCTGCTTTGACAGCACCGGGCTGAACCGCATCCAGAGCCGCCGCCAGGCGGCTCTTCTCTTTGTGCGCCGGCTTGTGGAAACTACACAAGTCCCGCGCGCTGCCCGTCACCCACAATGGCGGCCGACACTGAATTGACGAAGAGGAGGACGACATGGACCTGAGTTCCGGCGCGCTGTGGGGCGCACTCGGCGCGATCATTTTCGCCAACATCCTCTTGTCGGGCGACAACGCGGTGGTCATTGCGATGGCGGCGCGCTCACTGCCCAAGCAGCAGCAGGGCAAGGCGATTTTCTGGGGCAGCGCGGCCGCCATCGTGATGCGGATCGTCCTGACCATCGTCGCCGTGCAGTTGCTGCAGGTGCCTTACCTGAAAATCATCGGCGGCCTGTTGTTGCTGTGGATCGGCGTGCAATTGCTGGTCGACTCCGACGACCACAGCGAAACCAAGGCGCCCGGCAGCCTGGGCGCTGCCATCCGCACCATTCTCGTGGCCGACCTGGTGATGAGCGTCGACAACGTGCTGGCCGTGGCGGGCGCGGCCGATCGCGCGCCCGAGGCCTACCGCTTGCCGCTGCTGATCGTCGGGCTGGGGCTGTCGATCCCGCTCATCATCGTCGGCAGCACCTTGCTGATGAAGATCATGGAGCGCTGGCCCGTCATCATCACGCTCGGCGCTGCCCTGCTGGGCTTCCTGGCCGGCGAGATGTTCGTCACCGACCCGTCGGTGGTCGGCTGGTTCCACGTCAACATGCCCGAAGCCGAATACATCTTCGGCGCCGGCGGCGCCATCGGGGTGGTCGCGGTCGGCATGTGGTTGCAGCGCCGAAGACTGGCCACATCCGCCGCCTGATCGTTTGACCGATCGGCAGTGCACCGGCTACCGTGGCAGGCCACGACGAGCCGCACCAACGACGGATGGACACAACCACAGCAGCGCGCGCATTGCCGCGCAGGGCCACCTTCCACCACAGAGTCGGGCACGCCGCGCTTGCCTGCTGCCCGGCTTCGGCACACGCGGCCACAGCGCTGCCCCATGCGCTGCCCGACGCGCTGCCCGACGCAAGTGCGCTGGTCGTGCTGTTGGGCGCGCTGCTGCTGGTGGCGATCTACCTGCGGCTCATCGAGCTCAGTGTGAGTCGGCGGCGCGGCGCGGCACTCAGCGCACTCATCGTCGTCGCGATCTGCGGCTTGCTGGCCGCCGGCATGCTAGCCTGGCCGGTGGCCGCAGCCGTGGTGGCGGCGCTGCTGTTCGGTCATTTCGGGCAGTGGCTGGGTCAGGCCCGCGCGGCGGTGATCGAGGCGCCGACGCCAAACGATGCCGCGCCAGCGATTCCTGCCGACCCACCCGCCGCCGGCCAGACGCTGGGGCGCTATGTGCTGGACCGGCTGATCGGCAGCGGCTCGATGGGCTCGGTGTACCTGGGCCGCGATCCGAAAATCGGCCGCCCGGTGGCGATCAAGACGCTGGCCCTGAGCCAGTTTTTTGCGGGCGCCGAACTGGCCGAGGCGCGAACACGCTTCTTCCGCGAAGCCGAAACCGCCGGCCGGCTTCAGCACCCCGGCATCGTCACCATCTTCGATGCGGGCGAAGACCGGGGGCTGGCCTACATCGCGATGGAATTCCTGGGCGGGCACGACCTGCAGCGGCACACGCAGTCGGCGCGTTTGCTGCCGGTGTCGCAGGTGCTGGACATCACCGCGCGGCTGGCGCTGGCGCTGGCGTATGCGCACCGGCAAGGCGTGGTGCACCGAGACATCAAACCCGCGAATGTGATGCTCGACCCCGACAGCGGCGCCGTGAAGCTGACCGACTTCGGCATCGCGCGCATCACCGACGCCAGCCGCTCGCGCACCGGCATGGTCCTGGGCACCCCGTCGTACATGGCGCCGGAACAGATGGCCGGTGACTTGGTGGACGGTCGCGCCGACCTCTACGCCCTCGGCGTGCTGCTGTTCCAGCTGCTGACCGGCCGGCTGCCGCACGAGGCGCCGTCGCTGGCCGCGCTGATGCGACAGATCGCGAGCGAACCTGCGCCCGACGTGCGCAGCCTGCAACCCGCCCTGCCCGAGGCGCTGGCCAACGTGGTTGCGCTGGCGCTTGAAAAGCGGCCCGCGCTGCGCTACGCCGATGGCCAGCAACTCGCCGACGATCTGCGCGCGGTGGCCGCCATGCTGCCGAGCGCCGACCACGCGCCGCCCCCTGAAACGGGCGCCTTGCTGCCGCCGTGAGGCCGACAGGCCCGGAACCAAGGCACAATTCCGCCACCCGACAAGCAGTCCCGTCGATTCAATCGACCGCCACGCCCACCCCATGAGTTTCGAGTTCTTCTGCGCCACCGACACCGGGCGCGCCCGCAGCAACAACGAAGACTCGGTCTCGATGGACGAGGGCTCGTCACTCATCGTGCTGGCCGACGGCATGGGCGGCTACAACGCCGGCGAGGTGGCCAGCGGAATGGCCACCGCCTTCATCAAGACCGAACTCGGCCGCTGGCTGCAAGAGGCCTCGACCAGCGCGCTCGACACCGACGTGCGCCGTGCGATGGACATCTGCGTCGACAACGCCAACCGCGCCATCTTCAACGCCGCCAATTCGAACCCGCAATATGCCGGCATGGGCACCACGTTGGTGGTCGGCGTGTTCCGCGAAGGCCGCCTGCTGCTCGGGCACGTGGGCGACTCGCGCGGCTACCGGCTGCGCGGCGGGCGCCTGACGCAGATCACCCACGACCACTCGCTGCTGCAAGAGCAGATCGACGCCGGCGTCATCACCGCCGAGCAGGCGGCGTTCTCGGCCAACAAGAACCTGGTCACGCGCGCGGTGGGCGTGGAAGACACCGTGCTGCTGGAAACGCACCTGCACGAACTGATGCCTGGCGACGTCTACCTGCTGTGTTCCGACGGGCTGTCCGACATGCTCGACGACGAGAGCATTTCGCAGTTGTTGCAGGCCTGCGAATCGCTGGAAGATGCCTGCGCCGCCTTGATCGACGCAGCCAACGATGCCGGCGGCAAAGACAATATTTCGGTGATACTGGCGCGCGTGCGCGGCAACATCGGACCCGCTCGGTCGTGGTGGCCGTTTCGCCGCTGAGTTGAATCACACAAGGCTTCGCGCCAGTGCGAAGCCCCTTATAAAAGAGACTCGAGGTCAAGCATGGGCAAACTGGTCGTATCGCTCGATGGTGTGGTGATCAAGGAAGTGCAGGTCACCAAGGACAAGACGACCCTCGGCCGTCGCCCTTACAACGACATCGTGATCGACAACCTTGCCGTCAGCGGTGAGCATGCCGTGCTTCAAATGGTCGGCTCCGACGTGTTCATCGAAGACCTCAACAGCACCAACGGAACCTACATCAACGGCAAGGCCGTCAAGAAGCAACTGCTGGCCCACAACGACACCGTCGAGATCGGCAAGTACAAGATCAAGTACATGATCGACGACGGCGTCGACTATGAAAAAACCATGATCATGAAGCCCGGCACGCTGCCCGCCGGTGCGAGCCAGAACTACTCGCCCACCGTCGGCTTCGGGCCGGCCTCGGGCTTCGGCTCGCTGGGCGCGTCGACCGCGCCGGCCACCATCAAGGTGCTCAACGGCGCGGCAGCCGGGCGTGAGGTGCATCTGACCAAAGTGGTCACCACCGTCGGCAAGCCCGGCGTGCAGGTCGCGTCCATCACCAAGCGGCCCGGCGGCTATGTGCTGGCGCACGTGGAAGGCGGATCGCGGCCCACGGTCAACGGCAACCCGTTGATGGGTGAAACCGTCAGCCTGAAGAACGGCGACGTGATCGAACTGGCGGGCACGCAAATGCAGTTCGTTCACGGCTGACAGCGTGCCGGCCGAACGGCCGGCGTTCAACCCCGTTGTCTGCAAGCCCCGCCGTGTCGCTGAGCCGGCGATTCCTTTCGTCGCGCTGGCTGCGCGCCGGCCTGCTGCTGGTTCCGCTGCTGTTCGCGCTGCTACACGCTGCCGGCGTGTGGCCGCTTCGCTTTATCACCCAGCTCGACCTGGCCATCGACGACGCGCTGTTGCGCGTCAACCTGCCGAACACGCTGGACCCGCGCATCGTCATCGTCGACATCGACGAGCCCTCGATGCAGCAGATCGGTCGCTGGCCGTGGGGCCGCGACCGGATGGCGGCGCTGACCGACGAGCTGTTCGTGCGCCAGCGTGCCGCCGTGGTCGGTTTCGATCTGGTCTTCGCCGAGGCCGACACGCCCTCCGGCCTGGCCGAACTGCAACGCCTCGCCGCCACCGACCCCACGCTGGCGCGCCACCTGCCCGCGTGGCGCGCCGCACTCGACCACGACGCCGCCTTCGCGCGTGCGCTGACCGGCCGTGCCGCCGTGCTGGGCTTTCACTTCACCAGCGACCGCGGTGCGCACCGCAGCGGCAGCCTGCCGCAGCCGGTGTTCGACGCGCAGGCGCTGGCCGGCCGGCCCATCCGCTTCACCGACTGGAGCGGCTACGCCGCCAACCTGGACGTGCTGGCGCAGGCCGCGCCCGTCGCCGGTTTCTTCAACTCCCTGCCCGACGCCGACGGCGTGGTGCGCGCCATGCCGTTGATCGCCGCGCACGCTGGTGGGCACTACCAGGCGTTGGCGCTGGCGATGTTCCGCATGCACACCGGTTTGCCGCAAGTGCAACTCGGCTTCCCGCGCGAGCGCTGGCTGCCTGCCGCGTACTCGGGGCTTGAAAGCGTGCTGCTCGTGCAGGGCGCGCAACGCCTGGCTGTGCCGGTCGATGCGCGCGCCGCCGTCAGCATTCCGTACCGCGGCGCCGGCGGTCCGCGCGGCGGCTCGTTCCGCTACATCAGCGCGGCCGAGCTGCTACAGGGCCGCGTGCCTGCGGGCGAACTGGCCGGCGCGCTGGTGCTAGTGGGCTCGTCGGCGCCCGGGCTGTTCGACATTCGCGCCACGCCGGTCGGCCAGGCCTACCCGGGCGTCGAGGTGCACGCCAGCCTGCTGTCGGGGCTGCTCGACGGCCGCCTGCCGGTGCAACCCGACTGGTCGCTCGGCTTCGAGGTGGCGCAGCTGCTGATCACGCTGCTGGCCATGGCGCTGCTGCTCGCGCGGCTGCGCGGCGGGCACCAGGTGCTGGCAATGCTGGCGCTCAGCGTGGCGCTGCTGGGCCTCAACGGCTGGCTGTACGCGGCGCGCGGGCTGGTGCTGCCGCTGGCGTCCAGCCTGGTGATGCTGGCGCTGGTGTACGTCGCCGCCATGAGTTGGGGCTACCTGAGCGAAGGGCGCAGCCGCCGCTCGCTGAAGCGCCTGTTCGGCACCTATGTGTCGCCCGACCGCGTACGCGAAATGGCGCGCGACCCCGAGCGCTACACCATGCAGGCCGAGAACCGCGAGCTCAGCGTGATGTTTTGCGACATGCGCAACTTCACGCAAATCTCCGAGTCGCTGTCGCCGCAGGCACTGCGCGAGCTGGTGAACCGCTTCTTCTCGGCCATGACGGCGGTGATTGCCGAACACCGCGGCACGCTCGACAAATACATCGGCGACGCCCTCATGGCGTTCTGGGGCGCCCCGCTGCACGACCCGCTTCACGCCGAACGCGCGGTGCGCGCCGCGCTGCAAATGGTTCGCCAGCTCGACCCGCTGAACCACGCACTGCAGGCGCAGGGCCTGCCCACCATGGGCGTGGGCATCGGCATCAACACCGGCCTGGTCTGCGTGGGCGACATGGGCTCGGACGCGCGGCGCAGCTACACGGTGATGGGCGACGCGGTGAACCTGGCGTCACGCATCGAGGCGCTGACCCGCCACTACGGCGTCGACGTGCTGGTCGGCGAAGTGACCCGCCAGGCCGCCGGCGACGCTTTCCGCTGGGTCGAGGTCGACCGCGTGCGGGTCAAGGGCAAACAGCAGTTTGTGACGCTTTTCACGCCACTGCCCGACGCCGCCCAGGGTGTCATCTCGTCCGACGAAGAATTGCGACTTTGGGCGCTTGCACTGTCGGCCTACCGGCTTCAGCATTGGGATGATGCGCAGCGCCATTTGCAAGCGCTGCTCAACCTCTGCGAGGCGTCTGCACTGAGCGGGCTGCAGCGGCAACTGGCGGTGCGCATCCAGCACTTTCGACTTCATCCGCCAGCCCCGGCCTGGGACGGCTCTCACAGCTTCGACACCAAATGATCATCCGCGTGCTGGGCTGTTCCGGCGCCATCGCCGCCGGTTGCAAAACCACCTCCTTCCTGGTCGACGGCAGCCTGCTGGTCGACGCCGGCACCGGCGTGGGCGACCTCACGCTCGACGAACTGGTGCGCATCGACCACATCCTCGTCAGCCACTCGCACCTCGACCACGTGCTGGCCATCGGCCTGCTGGCCGACACCGTGCTGCGCGCGCGCGCCGCGCAGGGCCGCAAGCCGATCAGCGTGCACGCGCTGCCTGAAACCCTGGCCGCACTGCGCAGCCACATCTTCAACGGCGTCATCTGGCCCGACTTCACCCGCCTGCCCAGTGCCGAGGCGCCGGTGCTTGAATTCAAGCCCTTCGCCGTCGGCCAGGTCCTGCAGTTCGCCCACTGCCGGGCCGAGGTGCTGGAGGCAGCGCACACCGTGCCCGCCGTCGGCTTCGCGATCGAGGCCGACTCGGCCGCCGGCTGGTGGGTCTTCACCGGCGACACCGGGCCCAACCCCGCGCTGTGGAAACGCCTTGGCGACCGCAAGGTCGCGCACCTGGTGATCGAAACCGCCTTCAGTGACGAAGAACGCCAGCTCGCCCGCATCAGCCGCCACCTGTGCCCGGCCGCGCTCGACCACGAACTGGCCCAGCTGCGCGGCAGCGTCGACGTCCACATCACCCACATTAAACCGGGCGAGCAGGAGGCGGTGATGAGCCAGGTCGCCCGGCTCGGCACCGCGCACCGGATTCATGCGCTGGTGGCGGGGCAGGTGATGCAGCTCGGCTGACGGTGGGCGGCGGGTTACGCCGGTTCGTGTGTTTCAGAGGAGATTCGCAGCATGGTCACCACAGTCAACTTCACCGGATCGGTGGACCGTGATTTGCTCAAGCGGGCCAAAGTCATCGCGGCCCAATCCGACACCTCCGTCAACGCCTTGTTCAATGCCGAACTGCGTCATCTTGTCGAAACCTACGAGGCCGCGCAGGCCCTCGGGAATCAGAACTTCGCGACCTTGCTGAGCTTTTCACTGGGGCGCATTGACGACCTGACCGTGCTGGCTCGACTGCACCTCACCAGCGAGGAAGACTTGTTCTTGCTGATGGTTCTGGCGCATTTGCCGATGCCGCAGTTGTGTGAAACGGCCACTCGCAGCATGGTCGAAGGCTTGGCTGCCTTGCCCCGATGAGCCTGCCAGTCCGTGGTTGATCAAGGCTCTTCCTGGCCTTCGCGAGCTGCCGGAACGTGCGAACCCGGGCTTTTTTGATGTTCCTTGAGCAGAGTGGACTCCTCGCGTCGGCCGCAAAAGTTCTGGCTTGGGGCTTGCGCGCGGGGCGCGCGTTTTCGCAGCTACGGTTTCCGCCACAGTGGTGATCGCGTTGCGAGTGCCGCAGGGCGACACGGGACTCCCGGGCAATAACGGCTTTTTCGCCGACCGACGCACCCCGCAGGCGGCGACCGAACTCGCTGTCTTGCGTTCCAGGGTGAACGAGCGGAGCCGTTGAACCCAGTGGAAGCAAAACGTACATTTCAATGTCTCGACCCACAACCCGAACAGAAAAACACAATGCGACCGTCCGTGGCGCTTGAAGCAAACCGATCTGCCATGCAGCGGGCCGTGAGTCGGTTCAACACGGCCAACCTGCGCGTGTTCGGTTCGGTCTTGCGGGGAGCAGACGTTGAGGGCAGCGACCTCGATCTGATCGTCGATCCGCTGCCGGGCGCCACGCTGTTTGACCTGGGTGGGCTGCAGACCGAACTGGAAGAACTGCTTGGCGTGCGTGTCGACTTGTTGACGCCTGGAGATCTTCCGCTGAAATTTCGAGCCGAGGTGTTGTCACAGGCGAGACCGGTGTGAGTCAGGATCGGATCACCGACTATCTCGGGCACATGCTCGAAGCAATTCGGCTCGCAAGCTCATATGTCGATGGGCTGGACTATGAAGAATTTCTCGCCGACCGACGCACCCAGCAGGCCGTGATCCTGAACATCGTCGTCATCGGCGAGGCCGCGACCCGACTCGCCGCCGAGCATCTCGAGTTCATCCAACGCTTCTCAGACGTGCCGTGGAAAAGCATGCGGGGCATGCGCAATCGCATGGCGCACGGCTATTTCGACATCGACCTGGCGATTGTTTGGCAAACCGTGCACACATCGTTGCCCGAACTCGCCAGTCGCTTGATCGAGATTCAAGATCGGGTCGCAGGCAGCGGCGGCCCATCGCGCGATGAAGGCTGAGGCGCACCACAGAAACCGCGCAGGTCTGTGAGGCCGATGTCTTCGTGTCGGCCGACGCACGCCAATGCGCTGCCGCTCAGGCAGTGGGCTTGAACGTGGTGGCGCTGTAGAAGCTCGCGGGTCAGGGCTGGTGACCAGATCGGGGATGTCGGTCTGACGCTTTGCGTCAGTGCCGTTCGGCAGCGAACAAGGGCGAACGGAAAATTGTGACTGTTCGCGTCAGTTGGTGAACAAAACGCGGTGGGAAATCACGCTGAAACGGCTGGCACGCCGTCTGCAAATGAGTCCTCGTCCCACTGACCCATCACCCCCCAGGAGCTACCCATGAAACGTGTTCAACAAGGTTTTACGCTGATCGAATTGATGATCGTCGTCGCGATCATCGGCATCTTGGCCGCCGTGGCATTGCCGGCGTATCAGGATTACACGGTGCGAGCCAAGGCGTCTGAAGTCATTCTGGCTGCGTCATCGTGCCGAACCACGGTCACTGAGCTCGTTCAGTCTTCGCCTACGCCGAGCGTTGTCACCGCGCTTGGAGCCGCGCCTTGCACCTTCACCGTGACGAAGTACGTGACGGGTGGTGATGTGGGCACCGCCGGCCAGATCACCGTAACGGGGAACGCTACCAATCTCGGTGGGATCACATCTGCGACGGCGAACACCATCGCTTTGACGCCCTTCATGAATGCTGCTGGAACCACTGCGCTGGCGCCAACCACCGACGGCGGCAACGCTATCGCCGTGTGGAAATGCGGCCCTGCTGCAACCAATCCGATGCCAACGAAGTACCTGCCAGGTTCGTGCAAGGGCTGATGTCTGAACAATCCACGCCGGCGTCACGTCGGCTTGTAAGTGTTCGCGTCAGGTGGTGATCGAAGCGCGATGGAATTTCACTCTAGTGGCACGGAGTCTTCAAATAGGCTTTCGTCCAACCGACTCTCAACCTCAGGAGCTATCCATGAAACGTGTTCAACAAGGTTTTACGCTGATCGAATTGATGATCGTCGTCGCGATCATCGGCATTCTGGCGGCTGTGGCATTGCCGGCGTACCAGGACTACACGGTGCGAGCCAAGGCGTCTGAAGTCATTCTGGCTGCGTCATCGTGTCGAACCACGGTCACTGAGCTCGTTCAGTCTTCGCCTACGCCGAGCGTTGTCACTGCGCTTGGAGCCGCGCCCTGCACCTTTACCGTGACGAAGTACGTGGCGAGTGGTGATGTGGGTACCGCAGGCCAGATCACCGTTGTAGCAAACGAAACCAATCTCGGCGGGATCACGTCTGCGACGGCGAATACCATCGCTCTGACGCCCTTCATGAATGCTGCTGGAACCACTGCGCTGGCGCCAACCACCGACGGCGGCAACGCTATAGCAGTGTGGAAATGCGGCCCTGCTGCAACCAATCCGATGCCAACGAAGTATCTGCCAGGATCGTGCAAGGGCTGATGTCTGATTCAAGTCATACCGGCGAAACACCGGTGTGGGCTGGCTGATATGCAGCCGGCGCAGAAGACCGCCTTGGCGGTCTTCTTTCGTTATGCCTCGCTAGACTCCACGGCGTCAGCGGTAACGTGATAGGGCGTCAACCAGTTAGCTTTCCCTTTGACTCGCGTGCTGTTCTCGTAACGTCCAACCTTCTTGCCCATGCCGCTTGACTTCTTCCACCACCGGTTGCGCGCTGCCAGCATCCATCTGGCGATCAGTGCACTCGTCGCCGCGATTGCCTCGCTGCTGGTGTTCCAGGTCTGGTACCCGGCACCGTTCGCAACCATTGCCGGCGGCACCCACTTGTTTCTGCTGCTCGTGTCGGTCGACGTGGTGATAGGCCCCGCGCTGACCGCAGTGGTTGCGAGCCCCGGCAAGCCGCCGCGCGAGTTGCTGCGCGATCTGGCCATCATCGTGGTGTTGCAATTGGCCGCCTTCGGCTACGGCCTCTACAGCATGGCGCTGGCGCGGCCGGTGGTGTTGGCGTTCGAGATCGACTTGCTGCGCTTGGTGACCGCCGCCGACCTTGAAGCCTCCGGGCTGAAAGATGCGCCGCCCGAGTTGCGCGAGCTTTCATGGCGCGGCCCGAGGTTGCTGGCTGTGGTGAAGCCCACCGATCCGGCCGAGCAATTCCGCTCGGTGGAGCTTGGTTTGGCGGGTGTCCCGCTGGCGATGCTGCCGCGCTACTGGCGTGACTATTCACAGCACACCGATGCCGTCTGGCGCGCCGCGCGGCCGGTCGACGCGTTGGCCCGTCGCTACCCGCAAGCGGCTGCGTCGCTGGCGCGCATCGCGGCAGATGCAGGCCAACCGATGAAAGAGCTGCGCTTCGTGCCGCTGGTGTCGCGCCAGACGAGCTGGGTGTCGGTGATTGCGATGCCCGGCGCGCGCGTCGTCGGACACCTGCCGCTGGATGGGTTTTTCTGATCAAGCGTTCGCATCTTCCTGACCCGAGCGCTACTGCGCGCTGCTGGCCGCAGCCGATCTGCCGCGCCGGGGTGACCTGGACGGCCGAGGCCACTTGAGCGAGCAGGCGCGTATTTCAGCGATCGTGGACTGGATCGACTACGTGTTGGATGTGTGCCTGGACCAGGTGCGCTTCATGACCGCGTTGCTCGACCTGTCGGCCATGGAGCGCCGCATCGCGGCCTGCCTGGCCTTCGAGGAACAGACGCTGCGCTCGGGCGTGCGCCGCGAAGCCTTGCGGCCCTTGCACTACCTCTTTCTGACCGGCGGGGAACTGGAGCGCGGCGAGTTCAAGGCGATGACGGGGCTGGGCGACCGCACGGCGGTCTCGGCGCTGTCGGCCCTGGTCAAGCGCGGCCTGCTGAAGTCGGACACCCCGCAAAGCAGGGTTCGATTCGCCTTGCCGCTGCACGCGCTGCGTTTCTACTTCCCCGCGCTGTGGCCCGAGGCCGAGGCGGACGCGGCTGAGCGGGAATGACGCGAGTGGGTTGATTCCAGGCCTCAGCCGGGCAGCGCGGGCGATGCGCCCACGTCGGTGTGCAACGCAGCGTCGATATCGGCCTGTGACAACGCTGGACCGCAGTACGCAGTGCAGCCCATCACGTCCTGAAGACGCGAAGGCGTGAACGTGCTGACAGGCCTGAGCAGAATGCCTTGCGGTACTTCTTCAACCACGAAAGAAGTGCCCGCGTGCCAGTGCCGGGACTCGCGCAAAGTCTTTGGAATGACGACTTGGCCGCAGCTGGAGAGGGTGGTGGTTTCCATGGCAATCAGCCCATCAACGAAGGTAAGGTTGGGCAAATTACAGTGATCCCACCGTGCTGTCAAAGCGGCCCGCGAACGGCGGCCATGTCCGCCAAGCGGCTGCCCCGGCGGCGCGTGGACAATGCGGGCCATGCCAAATTTGCTCACATTGCCCGCATCGGCCGACCGCGCTGATCAGCGGGACCGACTGTGGGCCGCAACCGCTTGCGCCGCCGTGGTCGTCCCGTCCCTGCTGGCCTTCAACCTGCCGCCGTCGGCCACCTTCCTGAACCAGGCTGCGGCCCTCATCGGCTGGGCCATGCTGACGCTGATGTTCGCCGCCTCGGGCGCTGTGATGGCCCGCCGGCCGCGCGGCGGGCTGGCGGCGGTGCTCGGCGCGTTGGCATTGCTGGCGCTGGCGGCCGTGGGCTCGTGGCAGTGGGCCAGCTTGCCGAGCGGCCTGGCCTTGTCGGCGGTGGCCTTGATCGCGGTGGCCGCGCTGGTGCTATGGACGGCGGCCGCGGCGGCCGATGCGGGTCTTGCGACGCCGGCCTTTCGGGCGTTCTGCATCGCGCTGGTGCTGGCTGGCGTGCTGAGCGCGGCGGTGGGTCTGGTGCAGGTGTTCGCACCGCAGTGGGCCGACGGCAACTGGATCGCAGCCCCCGCCTTGCCGGGCCGCGCCAGCGGCAACCTGCGCCAGCCGAATCACCTGAGCAGCCTCCTGCTGTGGGCCGCAGTGGCGGGCGTGTGGCTGTTCGAATCGGGCCGCCTGCGCCGAAGTGTTGTTGCCGTGGTGGGCGCCCTGTTCATGCTGGGCCTGGTGCTGAGCGCCTCGCGCACCGGCAGCCTGGGCGTGCTGGTGCTGGCGCTGTGGGGCGCCGTCGACCGGCAGCGGCCGCGGGCCGTGCGCATCCTTCTGATGCTGGCGCTGCCGGTGTACGCGCTGTGGTGGACCGGCCTGACCTGGTGGGCACACGAAAGCCACCATGTGCTCGGCGCGGCCACGCGGCTCAGCGCCGACGGCGACATCTCCAGCTCGCGCTTCGGCATCTGGTCGAACACGCTGTCGCTGATTGCGCAGCATCCGTGGCTGGGCGTGGGCTTCGGCGAGTTCAATTTCGCCTGGTCGCTGACGCCGTTTCCGCACCGGCCCACGGCCTTCTTCGACCACACGCACAACCTGCCGCTGCAGTTCGCGGTCGAGCTGGGGCTGCCGCTGGCCCTGCTGGTGCTGGCGTTGCTGGGCTACGCGCTGTGGCGCGCCTGGCGGGGCAGCGACCGCGCGTCGGCCGCCGCTGCGCAAGGCCAGGCGCAACGCGAGGCGCCCCTGCGTCGCGCCGCTTTCATGATGGTGTTGATGATCGTCATGCACAGTCAACTGGAGTACCCGCTGTGGTACGCCTACTTCCTGTTGCCTGCGTCGTTCGCGTTCGGCTTGTGCCTGGGTGGATTGCCCGCGCCGTCGAAGCCGACGGCAGCGTTCACTGAACGCACCCGCCCGCTGTTGCTGGCCGCTTTGCTGATGTTGGGCGGCTCGGTCGCGTCGGTGTTCGACTACCTGCGCGTGGTGGTCATCTTCAGCCCGGCCGAACCTGCCGCGCCGCTGCCCCAGCGCATCGCCGACGGCCAGCGCAGCTGGTTCTTCGCCCACCATGCCGACTACGCCGCCGTCACCACCACCGACACGCTGTCGACGGTGATGGATTCGTTCAATGTGGCGCCGCACTACCTGCTCGACACGCGCTTGATGATGACCTGGTCGCGCGCCCTGGCCGAAGCCGGTGACCTGCCGCGCGCGCGCTTCCTGGCGCAGCGCCTGGTCGAGTTCCGCAACGACGACGCGAAGCCGTTCTTCGAGCCCTGCAACGAACCCCGCGCAGCAGGTGTGGAGCCGCCGTACCAGTGTGTGCCGTCGAGTGACGCCATGGACTACCGCGACTTTCGTTGAGCGGCGGCGGCGACTGTGCGATATTCTTACCCAGTCCACATCGATACATCAACGGTAGCGCCATGAACTCGACCGCCACGCTGTCCGAAAAGTTTCAAATCTCGATCCCGAAGGCGGTCCGCGATGAGCAGCGCTGGCAGGCCGGACAAGAATTCGTTTTCATCCCCAAAGGCCAGGGCGTGCTGCTGATGCCGGTGCCCGAGTTGGCGCAACTGGCAGGCATTGCCAAGGGCGCAAAGACACGCGGTGTGCGGGACCGGGCCGACCGCTACTGATCCGGGGCGCTGATGCGTGTTGTCGACACCTCGGTGTGGGTCGAGTGGCTCACCGGCAGCGCGCTGGGTCGCCGGCTGGCCAAGGAGATTCCGGATCGCGCCGAGTGCATCGTGCCCACCATCGTGCAACTCGAACTCGCGAAGTGGCTGCAACGCGAAGTGGGCGAGGAACGCGCCGATCAGGTGCTGGCCTACACCCAGAAATGCATCGTGGTGGCGCTGGACACCCGGATCGCGCTGCTTGCAGCCGACCTGCACCGCGAACACAAGCTCGCCACGGCTGACGCCATCGTCTACGCAACGGCGCTAGAGCACGGTGCGGACGTGCTGACCTGCGATGCGCACTTTGCCAAGCTGCCTGAGGTCGCGTACTTCAGAAAGTCTGCAGGGTCCGTTTAGACCAAGGCGAGCAACGCAGAGCCCCTGTCGCTCAGTGCGTGCCAGGCCCACTCTGCGCGCAGCCCAATTCAAGCGCCACCGCATGCAGCCGCCGGTCAAGCGTCCACAACCTGGCGCCGCTTGTGAGCGCGGTCGCAACCAGCAGGTGCACATCGACATAACCGATGCCCTTGCCGTGCAACTTGTAGCGGTCGATGTACGCGAGAACCTCGTCGAACTCGGCCACCACGGCCATCGGAAGGTCTTGCAGCAGTTCGAGACTCGCGGCGCGGGACTTCAAGCTGCCGCAAGCGATTTCACCGATGACGAACGGGTGGCCAATGACAGCGCCTTGTTCGAGCAAAGCGGCCAACCCGGCGTCCCCCGAGCGCAAATGTTCGACCCACACCGAGGTGTCGACGAGGATCAAGCGCCAGCCTCCTCAGCGACGACGCGGTGCGATCTGCAGGCCGGGCTGGCTGCCGCCCAGCTTGGCCAAGCGCTTGGCGCTTTCGCGTTCGATCAGCGCCTTGAGGCCCTCGCGAACCAGGGCCGACCGGTCGAGCGGGCCCGCCAGCTTGCTGGCTTTTGCAAGCAGCTCTTCGTCGATGTTGATGGTGGTGCGCATGCGCTGGCTCCAGAAAACTGCATCAAATGTAGCATCAAACGATGACTCAATCGATGCGCGCGGGCGCGGACGGGCTGTCTTGCAGCCGACCTCCGGCCAGGCACCATGGTGCCGATGGCTACCAACCCGTGTTGATCCAGTCGCCCGACTTGCCGCCATGCTTTTCCAGCACGCGGATGTCGCCCATCACCATGCCTCGGTCTGCCGCCTTGCACATGTCGTAGATGGTCAGCAGGCCGATCTGCACGGCGGTCAGCGCTTCCATCTCGACGCCGGTGCGGCCCAGGGTTTCGACCTGCGCGGTGCAGGTCACGCTGTGGTTGGCGGTGTCGAGGTTGAAGTCCACCGTCACGCGGGTGATCGGCAGCGGGTGGCACAGCGGAATCAGGTCTGAACATCGCTTGGCGGCCTGAATGGCGGCGATGCGGGCAATGCCGATCACGTCGCCCTTCTTCGCGGTGCCGCTGGCAATCAACGCCAGCGTCGCCGGCTGCATGCGGATGACGCCGCTGGCACGCGCGACGCGGTGCGTTTCGGCCTTGGCCGACACGTCGACCATGTGCGCCTGGCCGGTGCTGTCGAAATGGCTGAGCGGGTTGGGGTTCATGGTTGGAAACAATGCCGCAACAAGGGGAGTGGCATCATAGCCAGCGACGTGGCGGGAACCAAGGCGCGCGCATCGCCACCAACGTTTTTAGCTGCCGGAAGGCCTCCTTGATTCATTCGATTCTTCGGCGCGGTGCCGCAAAGCAAAGCGGCCGGCGCATCGTCAACATGATCAGCGCCCTGGCCTTGCTGTGCAGCGGCGTTGCGCCGCAAGCGCTGGCGCAAAGCGCGCTGCCGGCACTGGGCGACACTGCGTCGGACGACTTCAACCTCGGCACCGAACGCAAGCTGGGCGACCAGATCATGCGCGAGATCCGGCGCGATCCGGACTACCTCGACGACCCGCTGCTGCTTGAATACCTGCAATCGGTTTGGCAGCCATTGGTGGCTGCCGCGCGGCGGCGCGGCGAGATCGGCCCCGACATCGACCAGCGCTTCGCCTGGGAGCCGTTCCTGGTGCGCGACCGCAGCGTGAATGCCTTCGCGCTGCCGGGTGGTTTTGTCGGCGTGCACCTGGGCCTGATCGCGATGACCGCGACCCGCGACGAACTGGGCTCGGTGCTGGCGCACGAGATGTCGCACGTCACGCAGCGGCACATTGCACGCAGCATCGCCAACAGCAAGCGGCAGTCGCTGCTCAGCGCAGCCGCGATGATCCTCGGCGTGCTGGCCGCCAGCCGCAGCGGCAGCGCCGACGCGGCCAACGCGGTGGTGGCCGGCGGGCAGGCGGCGGCGATTCAAGGGCAACTCAATTTCTCGCGCGACATGGAGCGCGAGGCCGACCGCATCGGCTTCGCTGTGATGACCAGCGCCGGCTTCGGCCCCGGCGGCATGGCAGCCATGTTCGAAAAGCTCGACCAGGCCTCGCGCTTCAACGACGCCGGCGGCTTTCCCTATTTGCGCAGCCACCCGTTGACGACCGAACGCATCGGCGAAGCGCGCGCGCGGCTGGGCACAGCGGCGGCCGTGCTGCCGGTCAGCGGGCTCGAACACACGCTGGCGCAGGCGCGCGCCCGCGTCTTGATGGACACCCGGGTCGACGCCTTGCGGCGCTGGCAGTCGCTCGACGCCGACAGCACCCCCGGCTCGATGGCCGACAAGCTCGCCGCCAGCTGTTCCAGTGCGTTGGCGTCCAGCCTGCTGCGCGACTGGGCGCGCGCCGACAAGTCCTTGCAGCGCGCCACGTCGCTGCTGCAAAACAGCCCGCGCGTCGACCCGCGTGCCGAGCGCGCGGTGACCTTGCTCGCAGCGCAGACCCTGGTCGACCGGGGCGACCTGGCGCGGGCCGGCGAACTGCTGAAGCCGCAGGCCGGCGACGGCTCGCGGCCGGTGATGTTGATGTCGTCGCGCATCGCACTCGGCGCGCCGCTGGAGGCGGCGCGGCTGCGCCGCAGCGCCGACGAACTGCAGACCTGGGTCGCGCTGCAGCGCGGCGACGCCGAAGCCTGGTCGGCACTGGGCCAGGTCTGGGCTGCCCTCGGCCAGCCGCTGCGCTCACTGCGCGCCGACGCCGAATCGCGGCTCGCGCTGGGCGACATCACCGGCGCGGTCGACCGGCTGCGCGCCGGCCAGCGCCTGCCGCGCGTGGCCGGCAACGTGGACTTCATCGAAGCCTCGGTGATCGACTCGCGGCTGCGCGATGTCGAGTTGCAACGCAAGCTGCTCGCGGCCGAGGAACGCAACGAGCGTTGACGGCCGGGTGGCGCGAACGCGCAGACCCTAGACTGCCGCGTCGACACGACGCGAAAGTTGAACCATGCGGCGCCACCTCCTGCGGACCCTGTTCGCGATCGGCCTGTTCGCGAACGCAGCCGCACCGGCCGCCACCATCACCAGCGTCAGCCCGCAAGGCGAAGTGGCGCAGGTGCGCCAGATCACGGTCAAGTTCTCAGAAGCCGTGGTGCCGTTCGGCGACCTGCGGCTGCCCGACCCGCTGACGCTGAGCTGCCAGGGCGCGGTGCCTGCGGGCGCGGGTCGTTGGGCCAACGACCGGGTCTGGCTGTACGACTTTCGCGAGGCCGTGCCGCCCGGCACGCGCTGCACGCTGAAGGCACGCGCCGACTGGAAGCCGATCAAGGACGCACTCACCGGCCCCACCGATTTCGCCTTCAACACCGGCGGGCCGGCGGTGGCATCGGTGCAGCCTTACGACGGCGCGCAGATCGAGGAAGACCAGTTCTTCCTGCTGCGCCTGAGCGGCGCGGTGGTCGAGGCCAGCGTGACCGCGAATGCATGGTGCGAGGTTGAGGGCATCGGCGAACGCATCGCAGTTCGGGTGGTGGGCGGCGAGCCGCGCGCACAGTTGCTGAAGGCGCGCCGAATCGATGCGGCTCAGGCCGCGCGCACGCTGCTGCTGGCCTGCCAGCGCCCGTTGCCGAACGGCGCGGCGATGCGGCTGGTGTGGGGCAAAGGCATCGCGGCGGCGGCGAACGCGAACATCGCCACCCGCGTCGAGCAGCGCTTTCGCTACACCGTGCGGCCTGCGTTCACGGCCGAGTTCAGTTGCGAGCGCGAACGCGCGAACGCGCCGTGTCTGCCGATCCGTCCGATGCGCCTCGGCTTCTCTGCGCCGGTGCCGCGCGAAGTGGCCGCCAAAGTGCGGTTGACGCCCACTTCGCCTGTATCGCCCACATCAGGCAACGCGCTCGCGCCGGTGTTCGACAAGGACGACACCGCGACCGACATCACCACGCTGACCTTCTCCACGCCGCTGTCCGAAAACGCCGCGTTCACGCTGAACCTGCCCGCTGATTTGAAGGACAACGCAGGCCGGGTGCTGGCCAACGCGGCGAGCTTTCCGCTCAAGGTTGCCACCGGCGCAGCGCCGCCGATCGCCAAGTTCGCAGCCGCGCCGTTCGGTGTCATCGAGGCTGCCGACCCGGTGTTGCCGGTCACGCTGCGCCACGTGCAGGGCGACCTGCGCAGCGCGGCGGCGGGCGGCCAGGTGCGCGTGAAGCGCGTGCTCACCGATGCCGACATCCTGGTCTGGCACGGCAAGCTGCAAAAGTACGACGAAACGCAACTCAGCGCGCGCGAACTCGGCTGGCCCGAGAAGGACTGGTTCACGCTGCAGACCGAGACCGATGCGAAGGGCCGCAGCGTGCAGCGCCGCGTCGAACGCAGCGTCGCCACGCGCGAGGTCTCGTTGCTGAACCAGGACGCGAGCGCGAAGCGCCTCGACCTGCCGCAGCTCGCCGGCGGCGACCCGCGACCGTTCGAGGTGGTCGGCATCCCGCTGGGCGAGCCCGGCTACTTCGTGGTCGAGATCGAATCATTGCGGCTGGGCCAGTCGCTGCTCGACAAGCGCGCGCCGATGTTCGTGCGCACCGGCGTGCTGGTCACCAACCTGGGCGTGCACTTCAAGCGGGGACGCGAGAACAGCCTGGTCTGGGTCACCTCGCTCGACCGCGGCAAGCCGGTGGCCGGGGTCGAGGTGGCGGTGAACGACTGCCGTGGCACGCGGCTGTGGTCGGGCCGCACCGACGCACAGGGGCTGGCCAAAGTGGCCCAGACGCTCGACGCCGACATCAATCGCTGCACCGCCGACTCGGGCTACTTCGTCACCGCGCGCAAGGCCGATGCCAAAGGGGTTGTCGACACCGGCTTCGTGTTCAGCAACTGGCAAAAGGGCATCGAGTCGTGGCGCTTCAACCAGCCCACGGCACGCGCTGCGCAAGCCGATGTGCGCGCGTCCACCGTATTCGACCGCACGCTACTGCGCGCCGGCGAAACGGTGGCCATGAAGCACTTCGTGCGGCTGGAAACGTCCAGCGGCCTGGCGAGTTTGAAGCCCGAAGAACTGCCCACGCGCATGAAGATCGTGCACCAGGGCAGCGGCCAGGAATTCACGCAGCCGCTGCAATGGAACGGCGTGCGCAATGCGGTATCGAACTGGAACATTCCGCCGGCCGCGAAGCTGGGCGTGTATGACGTGCTGCTGGAGCGGGTGACTGAGAAGGCCGGCCCGAATCGCGCGCGTCAATGGAACAGCGGCAACTTCCGCGTCGAGGAATTTCGCCTGCCGCTGCTCGACGCGCGCCTCAGCGGGCCGAAGGCGGTACCGATCGCGCCGGGGGAATTGCCGCTGTCGCTGCAACTGAACTACCTGTCGGGCGGCGGCATGGCGCAGGCGCCGGTGCGTGCGTCGGCGCTGCTGAAAAATCGCTCGGCCGGCTTCAGCGGCTTCGAAGAGTTTTCGTTCGAGCCGCCGCGCGACGCCAGGCAGGCGCAAAACCAGAGCGGCAGCGGCGGCGATGAAGACAGCGAGTCGCCGCCCGAGGCGCGCGAGGGCAAGCTGGTTGCCGACAAGATTGCGCTGACGACCGACAAGAACGGCGCCGCCAGCGTGACGCTGAAAGACCTGCCGAAGATCACCCGGCCCAGCGAGCTGACCGCCGAGGTGACCTTCAACGACCCGAACGGCGAAGTGCAAACGGTGTCGACCGCGATCGCGCTGTGGCCGAGCGCGGTGGTGCTCGGCGTGAAGGCGGGTTCATGGGCCAGCAGTCGCGGCCAGGTGAAGTTCAGCGCACTCGCGCTCGACACGTCGGGTCGGCCGCTGAAGGGCCAGGCCGTCGAGGTGCGCGGCCGGCTGAGCCAGGTCATCAGCACGCGCAAGCGCATGGTCGGCGGCTTCTACGCTTACGACAACCGCACCGAGCTGACCGACCTCGGCGCGCTGTGCAACGGCAGCACCGATGATCGTGGCCTGCTGCTGTGCGAGGCCGAGCTGAAGCGCGCCGGCCAGGTGGAGTTGATCGCCAGCGCGAAAGACGCCACCGGCCACCCGGTGCAGGCCGCGAGCAGTGTCTGGGTCACCCGGCAGGGCGAGCTGTGGTTCGAGCAGAACAACGACGACCGCATCGACGTGCTGCCC
>JANNBZ010000202.1:0-26580 GCA_031386065.1 Burkholderiales bacterium | reverse complement strand
GCGAACGAGATCAACCTGCGCCCAGAGATGGCCGATGTCTGTGCGCCGGCGTACACCCGCCTGCGTTGCATTGCGCGCGAAGTGGCCCCTTCCGGCGCTGAGGCTGATCGCTCAGTGGGCCAGCGCACGGACGCGCGCGTTGTGCCGCGTTCATGATTCAACAAGACATGCCCGTGGACGTTCCCGCTGACGGAGAAGCCAATGGAGTTCCGCACCATGACCGCATCGCAAGAGGTCGTCTTCCTGCTCGACGTGGACAACACCTTGCTCGACAACGACCGGGTCATCGCCGACCTGAAAACCCACCTCGAGAGTGAATTCGGCGCCGACAGCGCAGCACGTTACTGGGCGATCTTCGAGGCCTTGCGAATCGAGTTGGGCTATGCCGACTACCTCGGCGCGCTGCAGCGTTTCCGGCTCGATGCCCAGACGCGGAAGGGCGGCGACATGCGCCTGCTGCAGATGTCGAGCTTCCTGATCGACTACCCGTTCGCGGATCGCCTGTACCCGCGTGCACTCGATGTGATCGAGCGGCTCAACGCCTTCGGGCCGACGGTGATCCTGTCCGATGGCGACGTGGTGTTCCAGCCGCGCAAGGTTCAGCGTTCGGGCCTGTGGGATGCGGTCGGCGGCCGGGTGCTGATCTACATCCACAAGGAACAGATGCTCGACGCGGTGCAGCGCCTTCACCCGGCTCGGCACCATGTGATGGTCGATGACAAGCTGCGCATCCTTGCAGCGATGAAAGACGCGATGCAGGACCGTTTGACGACCGTCTTCCCGCGTCAGGGTCACTATGCGCTGGACCCCGCCGCAATTGCCGCCCACCCGGCCGCAGACCTCGGCGTCGAGCGCATCGCGGACCTGCTGCATGTCGACATTCGCAGCCTGTTCGCAGCCGGGCCGAAATGATGAATCCCGACACCCACCGCAACGACGGTCGCATCACCCTCGGCTACAGCGAACCGCTGTACCTGCTGCCGTTCGACCATCGGGCCTCCTACGTGGCAGGCATGTTTCATTTCAAGGCGCCGCTCAGCGTGCCGCAGCAAGAGCAGGTGATCGACAGCAAGCAGTTGATCTACGAAGGCTTCCGCCAGGCGCTGACCGAGGGCGTGCCGTTCGAGGCCGCAGGCATCCTGGTGGACGAGCAGTTCGGTACTGCCATCCTGCGTGATGCGCGCCAGCGAGGCTGCGTCACCGCAGTCTGCGTCGAGCGCAGTGGCACCGACGAATTCGAGTTTGAATACGGCAGCGACTTCGCGAGCCACATCGCGGCATTCGACCCCACCTTCGCCAAGGCGCTGGTGCGATACAACCCGGAAGGCGACCGCGCGCTGAACCTGCGCCAGGTCGGCCGACTGAGGCAGTTGTCCGAGCACTGTCAGCGCAGCCAGCAGCACTTCATGTTCGAGCTGCTGGTGCCGCCGACCGCCGATCAGCTCGCGCAGGCCGGGGGCAGCAAGGAGGTCTTTGACCAACGAGCACGCCCACTGCTGATGCCGCAGGCGCTGCGCGAGTTGCAGGACGCCGGCATCGAGCCCGACGTATGGAAGGTCGAGGGTCTGGACAGCCCTGCGGACGGCCAAGGCATCGTCGACATCGCGCGGCGCGGCGGGCGTGACCAGGTCGGCTGCATCGTGCTCGGCCGTGGTGCCGACGAAGCGAAGGTGCGCCATTGGCTCAGCGTCGCAGCGGGCGTGCCCGGCTTCATCGGCTTCGCGGTGGGCCGCACCAGCTTCTGGGATGCGGTGGCCGGCTACCGCGCGCAAACACTCACGCGCGCCGAGGCCACCGCGCAGATTGCCCGGCGGCTGAGCGAGTGGGTCGGTGTGTTCGAGGGCGGCCGGCTGACGCGGGCTGCAGGTCCCGGTCAAACGGCGAGTCTGAAACCAGCCGGCTCCGGCTGAGCGCCGTCCACATGCACCTGCAGCCACCACTCCAGCAGCGCCAGGTGCCACAGCTTGCTGCCCTGGATGCGCGTGAAGTGGGCCTCCGGATTCGCCAGCAGCTTGTCGACGAACGCGCGCTGGTAGAGCCCACGCTGGACGCAGGCGTCTGACTGCAGGATGCCGCGCATCAGTTCCAGAAACGGGCCGCGCACGTGCTTCAACGCGGGCACCGGGAAGTAGCCCTTGGCCCGGTCGATCACGGCATCCGGGATCACGCCGCGCGAGATCGCCTTCAGCGGGTACTTGCCGCCTTCCTTGAGCTTGAGTTCGGGCGGCATGCGGGCGGCCAGCTCGACCAGTTCGTGGTCCAGGAAGGGCACCCGCACTTCCAGACCCCAGGCCATGGGCATGTTGTCCACGCGCTTGACGGGATCGTCGACGATCAAGGTGGTCGCGTCGAAGCGCCACACCTCGTCGAGAAAGGTGTCGGCCTGCGGCTTGGCCAGTTCGCGGGCGACCAGCTCGGTGGTCACGTCAGGAACCTGCCACGCCGGCGCGATCATCTCCAGGTATTCGGCATGGTCGCGGTCGAAATAGTGGCGGCTGAAACGCTCGACCGCCGGGCCGGTTTCGGCGTCCATCAACGGGTACCAGAAGTAGCCGCCGAACACCTCGTCGGCGCCTTGTCCGGCCAGCACCACCTTGACTTCTTTCGACACCCGTTCGCTGAGCAAATAGAACGCGATCACGTCGTGGCTCATCATCGGTTCTGTCATCAAAGCCACGGCTTCGGGCAAGCGCGCCAGCACCTCGCTGTTGGGGATCAGGTGCTTTTGGTGACGGGTTTTGAATCGTTCTGCGATCAGGTCTGAGAACTCGAATTCGTCGGCCTTCTCAGCGCCCACACTGACACCGGGAATGCCCTCGAAGCCGATCGAGAAGGTCAGCAGGTCGTCCACGTGATCGGCCAGCAAGCCGACCAGCAGGCTCGAATCCAGCCCGCCCGACAGCAGCACACCCACCGGCACGTCGGCCGCCAGGCGGTGGCGTTCGAGCGCGCGCACCAGCACCGCGCGGGTCTTGCGCAGCCACTCGGCTTCGGTCAGCGGCTGCGCCGGCCGTGTGGCGTCCAGCGTCCAGTACACCCGCTGTGAAACCTGTCCGTCGGTGCCCAGCGTCATCGTGGTGGCGGGCGGCAATTTGCGCACGCCGCGCAGCACCGTGCGCGGCGCCGGCACCACGGTGTGCAGCGTGAAGTGGTGGTGCAGCGCCACCGGGTCGATGCGCGTGTCCACGCCGCCACCCGCCAGCAGCGCCGGCAGGCTCGACGCGAAGCGCAGCCGCTCGCCGTCTTGCGTCAGGTACAGCGGTTTGATGCCGAAGCGGTCCCGCGCCAGGAACAGGCGGGCGCGCTGCCCATCGTGTGGTTCGCGGGTGTCCCAGATGGCGAAGGCGAACATGCCGTAGAAGCGCTGCACGCACTCTTGACCCCAGGCGTGGTATGCCTTGAGGATCACCTCGCTGTCGCCTTCTGAGAAGAAGACGTAGCCCATCGCGACCAGCTCGGCGCGCAGCTCGCGGTAGTTGTAGATCGTGCCGTTGAACACCAGGGCCAGGCCCAGCGCGGTGTCCACCATGGGTTGGTCGGCGCTGGGCGACAGGTCGATGATCGCCAGCCGCCGGTGGCCGAAGGCGAGCGGCCCATCGGCGAAGGTGCCGGCGTGGTCCGGCCCGCGCCGCGCGAGTTGTGCCGACATGCGCTCGACCGCCTGCAGGTCGGCCGATGCGCCGTCGAACCTCAGCTCACCGCAGATGCCGCACATACCGCACCCGCAAGGCCTCGTCCACGAATGCGGCGTTCAGCGACACGTCGGCTGCCTGGCGCCGGCCTGCCCGTTCGAGCAGTGCGAGCTTGAACCGCCGCGCGGCTCGGTCGCCGCCGTTGCGTCGGCAGCCTCGGCGTCGCCGAATAGCAGCTCGCGCATTCGCTCGCGCTCCGCCGTGGTGGGCCAGGCGGCGTTTGCTGTGGCGTTTACGTCGGCGTTTGCGGTCGAGGGCGTGTGTGCCGGATCGACACGCCCTTGCGCGTCGAATTTCAGCAGGCTGTAGGTCTCGTTGACGACGGTGTGCGGCGCTGCGTTCTTCAGCCGCACGTACCAGTCGGCCAGACGCAGGGTCTGGCCCGCCAGCGGCAGCGCCGTGGCCTGCCCGCGCGCCAGCGCCACGTACAAGCCGTGCGGCACCGCGTGCACACCCTGCGCGTCGTCCAGCAGGAACACATAGGAGGCGTGTGCCGCGCCTTCGCCGTCGTTGTCGTTGTCGCTGTTACCCGTGCAGGCCTGCAGGCTGCGGCCCGATGCGTCGGCGCTGCTGTACACCGGCGCGAAGCCGCCACCCGGGGTGCGGAAGTTGGTGGTCTGCCCTTGGTACAGCCGCGCGGCCACCCACTGCACCGCACCGGCGGAGGTGTAGGCGCGAAGGTCGAACTTCATGGCCTTGCCGGTTGTCGCGGCCTGCTCCGTGTCCTCGCCGTCGACCATCCGCTCCCCCGGCGCCAGGATGGCCTGCGCCACGTAGTCACCGGCCAGGATGTCCTGCCAAACGCGCTTGGTCAGCTTGTCGCCTCGGTACGCCGCGCGGCTGCCGAAGCCCGCTGTCGGTTTGAAAAACAGACTGCGGCGTGCATCCCACAGCCGCTGTGCATCGGCCGCATCGACCACCTCGGTGTGCGGCACGTGCTCGAGCAGGATCTGCTGCGTGGCCTCGGGCACGCCCAGCGCTTGCAGCCGCGCGGCATCGCTGAACAGTGCGAGGTGCCGCTTGTCGGCGTACAGCGCGTGGGCCTGCGGATGCGGCGTCAGCACCACCGCTTGCTGCACGTAGGCTTCGCGCAGCGCGGCACTGCTGGCGTCATCGAGATAGAAGTCGGTCAGCCGGTTGTAGACCAGGTCGATCGCCAGCTCGCCGTGCCACAGCGCGCCGTCGCGCCATTCGAGCGCGGCCGGGTCGGCGATGACGGCGCGCAGGCCGTGTCGCTCGAACAATTGCTGGAACAGCAGGAACTCGGGATACAGGTATTGATCTTCGGGGGCCAGGTCGACGATGGCGATGCTGGTCAGCGGCCGGGCTGCTTCAGCCAGGCGCGAGCGCTGCCATTCGCTGCGAAACATGTCGACGATGCGCTGCTCGAATGCGGCCACGCTGGCCAGCGTGGGCACCATGCCGTCCACCGCCGCGCAGCAGGCCCGCTGCGCGCGCGCCAGCACCGCGTTCAGCATCGCCCCGCCGGCGTTGGTGTTGATCTCGATCAGGCCGAGATGATTTTCGTTGAGGTGAAAGTCGTAGCCAAAAAACACGCCCAGCGGGCCGCTCGTTCCCAGCCGCGCAATCGCGGGCGCGGCGGCCAGCACCTGCTCTCGATAGGCCGGCAACGCCACCACCGATTCGACAGCCTGCATCACCCGCGCCATGCGCTGCAGATGCGGTGCGGCCACAAACACCGGCACCGCCGCGAAGAGGAACGGACAACGCTGGCGAACCATCGCCGACAAGCCGGGCTGGCCGAGTTCGGAGTCGAGGGCGCGCGCCAGCGCTTCCTCGTCGAGGCTGAAGCAAAAGCACGCGCTGTTGAGCGTCTCGACGGGGCTGCGGGGCGCCGCAGGGGGCAGTGATGGCAGAACAGCGTTCACAGATGGTTGGGGCGGTCGAGAGAGGTTGGGCCAATTCTTCGCAAAAGGGTGTCAGTGGCTTGCGTCGCTGTCTGTTCGCTGGAGCACGCAGTGGCCGCTCTGATGCTGTCTGATGGAAAGGTCAGCGGAGGCGTTTTGTTGACCGCTCGCTGCGTCTGGCTTGACGAAGATCAACAAGTCAGCTGCGCGCGCCGCCTAGCATCGACCACAAGCCCTGCGCACCCGACATGAATTTCTTCGCCCACACCCGCACCAAGCGCCACACCGCATTCGTGGTGCTGATGGTGTGGCTGTTCGCGCTGGCTTCAGGCGTTGCGAATGCCTGCTTGCTGCAGACGCATGAGCTGCATTCCACGGTGCCTGCGCAGTTGGCTGATCACCTGGGCGCCAGCAGCGGTCACCACGACGACGCGGACAACACCAAAGGATCGTGTCTGAAGGTCTGCGATGACGGCACGCACTCCTTGGTCAAGGCGCCGTCGGGCGTCGACCACACCGACCCGGGTCCGGCGCCTCTGGTCACGATCCTGTGGACCGAATCAACGCTTGAGACTTCGGCGCCTCGCCGACTGGATGACCTCGCGATACCCATCGCCGGCCCGCCGTTCAGGGTTCGCTACTCGCGACTGGCGCTGTAGCCACCCCGACGCCAGATCCGCAGCCCCCGTGCTCTGCGGTCGGCGTCCATCTTTCGTCCGGCCTGAATCCGTGCCCGCGAACGGAACACCGACAGAAAAGGCGCCCTGCTTGCGCCAGGTGCCCTGCACCGATCCCATCGCTCATCCGTTTACCCACCGACCAGGAGTCCCCATGAAACTCGCTCGCCCTCTTTCCATCGCCGTTGCGCTCATCGCCATCAGCGCCCCCAGCTGGGCCACACAGCACGACCAGCACAAGGCTCATCACCCGGCGGGCTCGGCCTCGGCCGCCGCCGCTAGATCGATGTCCGGCAAGACCACGCCAGAGATGGCGCAAATGGCCAACCAGATGAAGGCCATGCAGGAGATGCACAACAAGATGATGGCCGCCAAGACGCCCGATCAACGCAACGCGTTGATGGCCGACCACATGAAGGCCATGCAGGACGGCATGGGCATGATGAAGGGCATGGGCGGCATGGGCAGCATGGCGGGCCCCAACGGTCCGCCGGCCGACATGACCGAGCGCCAGGCCATGATGGAGCAGCGCCTGGACATGATGCAGACCATGATGGAAATGATGGCCGACCGTCTTCCGCTGGCGCCAGCCAAGCCGTGAGGGGGATGTGATGAACCACCCCCACGACAACGCGTTGCCGGCTTCCAGCTACGGTTTCCACTGCATCCTGCCGCCGCAGGATTTCGCGCAAGGCGTCGCGCGGGTGACCGAGTCGCTCAAGACCGAAGGTTTCGGCATCCTCACCGAGATCGACGTGCAGGCCACGATGAAGGCCAAGCTCGGCATCGACGGCCGGCCCTACCGAATTTTGGGCGCCTGCAATCCGCCGTTGGCGCACCGCGCGCTGCAGGCCGAGCCGGACATCGGCCTGCTGCTGCCGTGCAACGTGGTCGTGCGCGAGGACGCCGAAGGCCGCCTCGTCGTCGGCTTTATGGACCCGGTGGCGGTGCTGCAGATGACCAGCAATCCCGAGGTCGCGAGCGTCGCGCATGAAGTTCGTCAGCGGCTCGAACGAGTGCGCTCGGCGTTGGGGAAACCGGCGTGATGAAGCGACGCGACATCCTGGCGGGCGGGGTCGCCGCAGTCGCTGCCGGCGGGGCGGCGTGGCTGTACTTCGGGACACGGGCATCGCAAGCGCCGCGCGTCGGGCCGTTTCGCCACTATCCGTTCGATCCGGTGGCCGCCGAGAACTTCCAGCAGAAGCTGTTCATCCCGCTCGTCAGCCCGAATGGCAGCGGACCGTTCGGGGTGCTCGACGTGTTGGCGCCGCTGAAGATTCGCGCCACGGCGGCCAGTTTTCCGCTGCTGCCCGGGCCACCGTCGCAAGCCCCGTCGCCGTTCCTGCTGTACCAGACCGAACAGGCGGGGCAGGCCTACCAGAACCCGATTCTGCGCATCGAGAGCGGCGCGCGGTTCGCCGCCACACTGGACAACGCGCTGACCGAGCCGACCATCATTCACTGGCACGGCCTGCACACGCCTGCCAAGATGGACGGGCATCCGCGCGACACCATCGCACCGGGCGCACGCTACGACTACGACTTCAGCGTGCGCAACCGAGGTGGCACTTACTGGTACCACACGCATGCGCACGAGCTGACCGCCAAGCAGGCCTACAACGGCCTGGCGAGCTTCTTTCTGGTCGACGACGAAGACCAGCGCAAGCTCGCCAAGGCACTCGACCTGCAACTGGGCGTGACCGACCTTCCGCTGGTGATTCAGGACAAGCGGTTCGACGCGCAAGGCAAGCTGCTGTACCGGCCCAACATGCAGGAAAGCATGATGGGCTGGCTGGACGACATCGTGCTGGCCAACCTGACGCCCAACGCGGTCCACAGCGTCACGCCGCGCACCTACCGGCTGCGGCTGCTGAACGGGTCGAACGCGCGCATCTACCGGCTCGCCTTCGTGAAGGGCGACACGTCATTGCCGTTCACCGTCATCGGCACCGACGGCGGCTTGATCGAGCGGCCCGAGACCGTGAGCGAAGCCTTCCTGGCCCCGGGTGAGCGCCTCGACGTGTTGTTCGATGCGGCTCAAGCGCAGCCCGGCGACACGCTGTTCCTGAAGAGCCTGGCCTTCGATGCGATGGAGAACGAAGGCGGCATGGGTGGCATGGGCGGAATGGGCGGGCAGGGCATGAACCAGATGATGGCCAGCATGGGCACGTCACGGCTGGCGCTGGGCGCGGCCTTCAACGTGCTGAAGCTGTCGGTCATGGCGGGGGAACGGGTGGCGGCCACGCTGCCGGCAACGCTGTCCGAGGTCAAGCCGATCCGCACCGAGGGCGCGGCCGAGCGAAAGATCGAACTGTCGATGCAGGGCATGCGCTTCCTCATCAACGGACTCACGTTCCGCATGAACGAGATCGCCTTCGATGTAAAGCGGGGTGCGGTGGAGGTCTGGCGCATCAGCAACCCGACCGCAGGCATGCCGCACCCGATGCACCTGCACGGTTTTTCATTCCAGGTGCTCGAACGCTTGAACAGCCCGCCGCAGTTGTCGGCCCTGCCGCGCTTCGGCAATGGCCGCATGGTGAGCGACCTGGGCTGGAAAGACACGGTGCTGGTCTGGCCTGGTGAGACGGTGCGCATCGCGATTGATTTTTCGCACGACTTTCCCGGTGACCAGACCTACCTGTTCCATTGCCACAACCTCGAACACGAAGACGGCGGAATGATGATCAATTTTCGCGTGCGGGCGTGATGGCCGACCCATGCATCGCGTGCAGGCAGTGTGGCCCTCGGCGACGAACATGAACCACGATCAAGCTGCTCATCAACCGCCGAACCAGGACAGCGCGCCGCGGTTCTGGCGCACCCCACATGCGGTGTGCACGCGGCGCTTCTTTCCAAAGCTCAGTGCGTTGGCGCCGGATGAGCGCCGTGCGTAACGACTTTGATGGCCCCGCCAAAGGCGTTTGCGACGTATCGAGGACCATCACGTGCCTGTGACCGCCCCCGCCTTCCAGCAGACCTGGTTGCTTTGGGCCGTCGAGGCCGGCACCACCGGGATCCATCAAATCCTCGCGTCCACGCCCAACCGCGGCGAGTGGCCGCTTCCGCTGACGCGGGCTGACCTGTATGTCGGCCGTGCCGACGCTTCGAGCGAGGCTGTCTGAATGTGCTTCTCCGCCACAGCCAGTTTCTCGGCGGGCGCACTGCTGCTCGGCATCGGCACGCTGACGCTGAAGTCGGCGATCGCCACACATCAGCGAAGCGCACTGCCGTTCGCTGCGATCCCTCTGTTGTTCGCGATCCAACAGCTGACCGAAGGGGTGATCTGGCTGACCTTCACGGCGGATGCACCGCTGCTGAACTGGGTCATGACGCATGTGTATTCGTTCTTCTCGCACGTGCTGTGGCCGGCCTACGTGCCGCTGGCGGTGTGGCTGATCGAGCCGCCGGGGCGGCGTCGGCACCTGCTGGTCGTGTTCGCCGCCGCCGGCTTCGCGGTGGCCGCCTACCTGCTCTTCGTCCTGATGGTGTTTGGGGTGGTGTCGAGGCCGACCGGCCAGCACGTCGAATACGACTCGCCGCATTTCTATGCCGCCCTGACGATGACGCTGTACCTGCTGTCGACCACCACCAGCCCGCTTTTTTCTACGTATCGAATGGTCAAGGTGTTCGGCGCTTTGGCGCTGCTGGCGTTCGCTGCCGCGTACTACTTCTACGCGCAGTGGTTCATCTCGGTGTGGTGCCTTTTCGCGGCGCTCTTGAGCGCGGTGATCTATCTCCACTTCGTGCTGCCGCGTGGCGACCGCATCGCGTCACAACGGGCTGCGAACCGGCCTGCAACACGAGTTTCCAACTGATCCCCATCCCAACACGCAACTTCTGGAGAACACAGCATGCGCAAACTACTCACCGCC
The DNA here is from genome assembly GCA_031386065.1 of Burkholderiales bacterium. Lineage (GTDB taxonomy): Bacteria > Pseudomonadota > Gammaproteobacteria > Burkholderiales > Burkholderiaceae_C > JANYJJ01. Next base: position 16,471 of record JANNBZ010000202.1, on the reverse strand, counting down.
CTGACAGCGGCCTTTGTCTTGAGCCTCGGCGGCTGCGGCTACAACACCTTTCAAACCACAGACGAGCAGGTCAAGGCGAGTTGGTCGGAGGTGATCAACCAGTACCAGCGCCGGGCCGACCTGGTTCCCAACCTGGTCAGCACCGTCAAGGGCGAGGCGAAGTTCGAGCAGGACACGCTGACCAAAGTGATCGAGGCGCGCGCCAAGGCCACCTCGATCCAGGCCACACCGGAGCTGATCAACGACCCGGCGGCATTCCAGAAATTCCAGCAGGCGCAGGGCGAGTTGACGGGCGCGCTGTCGCGGTTGATGGTGGTGTCTGAGCAGTATCCGAACCTGCGCGCCAACCAGGGCTTCCGCGACTTGTCGGCGCAGCTGGAAGGCACCGAGAACCGCATCGCGGTGGCGCGCAACCGCTACATCGCGGCGGTGCAGGTCTACAACGTAACGGTGAGGTCGTTTCCGTCCAACCTGACGGCGATGGTGTTCGGCTACAAGGAAAAGCCCAGCTTCACGGTCGACAACGAAAAGGAAATTTCCAAGCCGCCGAGCGTGGTGTTCGATGCGGCCCCCGCCAAGCCCGCAGGCGCTGGATCGGCGGCAGCCAAGTGACAGCCGCCGCAGCCCTCAGCCACGCCGTCAGGGCCTCACTGCTCGCCTGCGCGCTGGGCTGGTTCGGTATCGCGTCAGCCCAGGTTCCGGTGCCGCCATTGACGGGACACGTGACCGACCAGACCGGCACCCTCAGCGCCGAACAGACGGCCGCGCTGGAGCAAACACTGACGGCCTTCGAAGCGCGCAAGGGCAGCCAGCTCGCGGTGCTGATGGTGGCCAGCACCGCGCCGGAAGAAGTCGAGCAGTACGCGCTGCGCGTGGCCGAGCAATGGAAGCTGGGCCGCAAGAAGGTCGACGACGGCGCGATCCTGGTGGTTGCCAAGAACGACCGCGCGATGCGCATCGAGGTGGGCTACGGACTGGAAGGCGCGCTGACCGACCTGACCAGCAAACGCATCATCAGCGAGACCATCCTGCCGCGCTTCAAGGGCGGCGACTTCTACGGCGGCATCACCGCCGGGGTCGACCAGATCATCCGCGTCGTCGACGGTGAACCGTTGCCAGCACCCACCGCACGCGCGCCGCAGGGCCTCGGCGATGTTCAGCAATACGCGCCGATGCTGTTCATCGTGGCGCTCGCGGTGGGCGGGGTGCTGCGTGCGGTGCTGGGCAAGGTGCCAGGCTCGTTGGTCACGGGCGGGGTGGTTGCGGTGATCGCATGGTTCGTCGTCGGTGCGATCTCGATGGCGGCGGTCGCCGGCGTGATCGCGATGGTGGTCACCTTGATGGGCGGCGGCATGCTGGGTCGCGGGCTGGGCGGATTCTCGGGCGGTGGGCGTGGCGATGGCGGCTTCAGCGGCGGGGGCGGCGGCTTCGGCGGCGGCGGCGCGTCAGGAAGGTGGTGAGCATGAACATTCAACGCATGGTGCGGCACCTGCTGGTCACTGACGGTCAGGTCAAAAAAGCCTTCCCGCGCGGCACGCTGAACAAGATCGAACAGGCCATCCAGGCCAGCGAGAGCGCGCATGTCGGCGAGATCCGCTTTGCGGTCGAAGGCGCACTCGACGGTGCGCCGCTGTTCAAGGGGCAGTCGGCCCGCGACCGCGCAATCGACCTGTTCGCGCAGCTCCGCGTCTGGGACACGCTGCACAACACCGGCGTGCTGATCTACCTGCTGCTGGCCGACCGGGCGGTCGAGGTCGTGGCCGACCGCGGGATAGCCGCCAAGGTCGATGCGCAGGAATGGAGCGTGGTGTGCCGCCAGATGGAAGCGGCTTTCCGCCAAGGCGACTTCGAGGGCGGTGTGCTGCATGGCGTGCAGGCGGTCACGCAGCACCTGGCAATGCACTTTCCGGCCGACGGCGCCGACACGAATGAACTGCCGGATCAGCCGGTGGTGTTGTGAGCGCGCGGCGCCAACCCCAGGGAGAAACGTCATGACTTGGTTCGTCGAAAACTGGTTCTGGATCCTGACCTTCATCGCCTTTGTCGCGATGCACCTGTTCGGTCACGGTGGGCATGGCGGTCATGGCCGCCATGGCGGAGGCGGCCATCGACGAAGTGAGGATGGAAAGGACAACGACGAAGCCCAGCGCGCAGCCGCGAAGGCGAGATCGGGTGGTCATCAACACTGACATCGCCAACGCAACGCCAAAGGAGCAAAAGACATGCTGAACATCAAAGTCGTGAGCTGGTCGCTGGGAATCTTCACCGCCGTGAGCTTCGTGCTCTGCGTCGTCTACGGCCTGGTCGTGCCACCGAGTTTGCACATGGCGCCGTTTCTGGAGATGGTGTTGCCGGCGTTCAAGTGGCTGACCTTCTGGGGCTTCTGCCTGGGGCTGATCGAGAGCTTTTTGTACGGGGCGTACGTCGGGCTGGTGTTCGTGCCCATCCACAACTTTCTGGCGCGCCGCTGGGGTGTGACCGCGGGTGTGCTCACGGGTGTGCCGACCGGTGTGCAGAGCCGGCAGACGTGACACACGCCAGCGCATCCGGCGCGCCTGGAAAGGCGGCTGACACCGCCGGACTGCGGCCGGTGCAACTGGCGTGGCTGGCGGGCTCGGTCTCCATCGTCTCGGCGGGCTACGGGGCGCTGTTGCCGGTGTTGCCGGCTTGGCTGAACTTGATGATGCCGGGTGCCAGTGCTGCCGAGGTCGGCCGTCACGTCGGCTTTCTCAGCGGCGTGTACGCGGCCGGCGTGCTGCTGGGCGCGCCGCTTTGGGGGCTCGTGTCAGACCGCGTCGGCCGGGGCCGCATTCTCATCATCGGACTGATCGGCTATGTGGCCAGCCTGCTGCTGTTGCTGGTTCCGGCGATGGCCGGTTTGTGGGGTGTCTATGCGCTGCGTGGCACCACCGGTTTCTTTGTCGCAGCGGTCGTTCCAGTCGTCGCAGCCTTGGTGGCCGAACACACGCCAGAGGAAAAGCGTGCGCGGCGTTTCGCGTGGCTGGGCGCGATGTCGCTGCTCGGCTTTTTGTTCGGGCCGGCGCTGGGTGCGGTGGCGCATCAGATCGGGCCCTGGGTCAGCGGCGCTGCAGTGTCTGCTGCGCTGTCGGTGCAGGTGGTGCTGGTTCTGTCAGCGTTGCTCGGCGGGGTGACGATGCTGGGACTGGCTGCCACGTTGCCCGCGTCCCGCGTGGCTGATGCAGCCGATGCGGCCGATGCCGCCGCCAAAGCCAAGGCGCTGAGTGCGCCACGAGGCCATCCGATGGCGCTGTTGTGGCTGAGCGGCATGGTGATGTTCGTGCTGGCGGGTTTCGAGTTGGGCATCGTGCTGCAGGGGCAGCAGCAATCAGGCCCGTCGTCACGCCAGGCCGCCATCATGCTTGCCGAGTGCAGCCTCGTGATGCTGGGCGTCAATGCGGTGCTCTTCGTCACCTCGCTGCTGGAGAAGGTTCCGACCCGCGTGCTGATGGCTGCGGGCCTTGTGCTGGCGATCGTCGGGCTGGCCGTGCTGGCGGTGGATGGGTCCGACGCCTGGATGTACCTGGGCGTCAGTCTGACTTCGGCCGGTACCGGCCTGGTGCTGCCGGGCATCGCCTACCTGGCCGCTGGTGCGACACCCGGCAAGCTGGGTGTCGTGATGGGCGGCCTGGCCGCAGCGGCCGGCCTCGGCCAGACGCTCGGCTCGGCCGCCGGCGGATGGCTGTTCGGCCTGCTGGCGCAACGCAGCTTCGGCTGGCTGGCGCTGCCGCTGGTCGTGATGTTGGTGCTGCTGGTGGTCCGGCGGGAATGGTGGTCGGCGATGACCACCGCATCCGTACCGCATCACGCTCGCCAGCTCACGTGACCGACCGCGCAAGATGCTCGGTGTCAGCAACGAGGGGTGAGCCGGTTACCACCGTAGCGGCGAGCAGCGACGACGGTTCGGATCAGTGCTTGTGGTGGCCATGGGCCACTCCGTTCGCCGCGGCTTTGCCGGCCGTCACGGCCACGGCGCCTTTCATGCCGGCGTCGTAGTGACCCGGCTGCAGGCAGGCGAAGTCGATCTTGCCGGTTCGGGTGAACTTCCAGATCACCTCACCGGTCTTGCCGGGCGCGACGGTAACCATGTTCGGATCGTTGTGTTCCATCTCCGGGAACTTCTTCATCACTTCATAGTGCTCCTTGAGTTCCTTCTCGGTGCCCAACACCAGTTCGTGCTTGACCTTGCCGGAGTTCGCAACCACGAAGCGGATCGTCTCGCCTTGTCGGGCCTCGATGTGGGGCGGCGTGTAGCGCATGGCGTCACTCATGTCGACCGCCACCGTGCGGGTCACGCTGGCCGCCTTGCCGGGCTCGCCGATGGCAGATTCGTCGTGGCCGCCGGCGTGCGAGCCGGCAGCCTGGGCGTATGGCGCAACGGCGCCGATTGACAGCGCGACTGTGACGGCGACTGCGAGCCGGATTGAATGGGCAGTGGATCGGTGATGCATGGAAGCTGCTTTCAGGTTCAGTGGATTCGGCTGCACGTGCAGGCAGGGCGGCAACCCGCCCTGCCGACCGCTCAACGTGCGATCAGTTCGGTCACCTTGAAGGCGCCGTCCACGCGATCTGCCTTGAACTTCACCAGATCGCCCGGCTTGAAGTTCGACACCAGCGCGGCATCGGCGCGGAACACCATGGTCATGCCGGGCATGCCGAGGTTGTCGATCGGGCCGTGCTTCAGGGTGATCTTGCCCTGCTCGGCATCGATCTTCTTGAGTTCGCCGTCGGTGTAGCCGGAGGCTGCAGCCGCAGCGGTTGGTGCAGCAGTCGGCGCGACCACGGCGGGCAGCGGATCGGTTGCGGCGGTGGCGAGCCAGGGTGTCAGGCCGCCCAGGGCGGCTGCGAGAAAGAGTGCATTGGTTTTCATCGAGGTCCGTTCTGTTGAGAGGGATTCGGTTGGCGCCGTGAGGTCGCGTGTGGGGGCGTGGATCAGTGGGCCGAAAGTGCTGCGGAGACCGCAGTGAAGTCGGCCGCCTCGCCGCGCATCATGTCCAGCACACCGTCGTGGCGTGCGTGCAGCACGTCCTGCTTGACCTCGGCACGTGTGAGCAAGCCGCGCGTCGGCTGACTGAACTCGGCGGGGTACGGGGCTTCGCCGCGCGACCTGGCCAGCGTGCCATCACGCTGGGCACGCAGAACCTCGTTGTTGACCTGGGTGCGGGTCAGCGCGCTGCGCGTCGGGTGCTCGAATTCGGGCACGTAGGTGGCCTCGCCGCGCGTCTTGGCGAAGGTGCCGTCGCGCGTGGCTTGAAGCACCTCGCGGCTGACCTGCTGGCGAGTCTTGCTTTGCGCTGGCGATGACAGGCTTTGCAGGGCGGTGCCGACCTGCGGGTGCGCATGCACGGCGAAGGCGGTTGGCGCGGCGAACGCGCCGGTCAGCGCGATCAGGCTTGCAATGGTGCGAATCGACATGGGGACACTCCTTGGTCACAATGGTTGAGGTGCATCGCGAACGGCTTGAGGCTTCACGGTGGTGAGGCGGTTTGCCGCATCACGGGGGTGACTGTAGGCAGGCAGCCCCCACACAATGTTGTTGCCCAGATTACGATTTGGTCATGTTCACCACCGTCCCGAGCACCCGTCACGCATGCGAGTTCTGGTAGTCGAAGACGAGATCAAACTGGCCGAGTACCTGCGCAAGGGGCTCTCGGAAAGTGGCTACGTCGTGGACGTGGCGCACGACGGCATTGACGGCAAGCACCTTGCGCTGCACGGCGAATACGACCTGATCGTGCTCGATGTGATGCTGCCGGGAATCGACGGTTTTGGCGTGCTGAAGGCGCTGCGCGAAAGCAGGAACACGGCGGTGCTGATGTTGACCGCCCGCGACAGCGTCGAAGACCGCGTGAAGGGCTTGCAGGACGGCGCCGACGACTACCTGGTCAAACCCTTTGCGTTCAGCGAATTGCTGGCGCGGCTCAACGCGCTGACCCGCCGTGGCACCCGACCCAGCGGCGAAGACGCCACCACCCTCAGGCTCGGCACACTGGAACTCGACCTCCACAAGCGCAAGGCCTCGCGCGATGGCAAGCGGCTGGACCTGACATCGAAGGAGTTCATCCTGTTGACGCTGTTCCTGCGTCGGCAAGGAGAAGTGCTGTCGCGAACCGTTCTTGCCGAACAGGTGTGGGACATGAACTTCGACGGCGACACGAACGCGGTCGAAGTCGCGATACGCCGACTGCGCGCCAAGCTGGACGACCCCTTCGAGCACAAGCTGCTGCGCACCGTGCGCGGCATGGGCTACGTGCTGGAAGCACCGTGACCGGCGAGCGCGCCCGGACATCGATCGCCGGGCAACTGACCCTGCTGCTGGGAATCGTCGCGCTGACGGTGTTTGGCGCGGTCGGCATGTTGCTCCACTGGTCGTTGGAGCGCGAGCTGCTGCGTGGCGAGCGAGCCGAACTGGAAGGCAAGGCCGACGTGGTTCAGCACTACGTCGACGAAGTGAAGACGGCCGATGACGTGCAAGACCTGCGGCATCACCTGGACGATGCGCTGATCGGCAGCGCCGGCCTGCGTGTGTGGATCATCGGCGCCGATGACCGAGTTTTCTACGGAGGCGCAGGCCTGCCACCGACGCGCACAGACGCGGCCGGCGCCTTGGCCATCGTGCGCGAAGACGGCATCGTGCTGACGGGGCTGCGCTACGCGCTGCGCAGCGGATCGGCCCTGCCCGCGGCCACGGTGCTGATCGGCCTCGACACCCGTCCGCGTGAGGCCTTGATGCGCGCCCATGACCGGACCACGATCCTGGTCTGCGTCCTTGGCGTTGTGGCGACCATCGGCCTCGGCGCGTTGATCGCACGTCGCGGTCTGGCGTCCTTGCACCGGCTCACGCAAGAGGCGGCGGGCATCGACGCCGGGGCGCTGTCGCAGCGCTTGTCAACCGGCGCCGGCAGCCGCGAACTGGTGCCCTTGGTGGACAGCTTCAACCACGCGCTCGACCGGCTCGAAGAGGCCTACCGTCGGCTCGAAGGCTTCAGCGCCGATGTGGCGCACGAGCTGCGCACGCCGTTGGCGATTCTGATCAGCGGAACCGAGGTGGCACTGTCGCGTGACCGGCCCGTGGGCGAATTGAAGGAGGTGCTGATGTCGCATCTCGAAGAGCTGCGAGCGCTGGCGTCGATGGTCAACGACATGCTGTTTCTGGCGCGTGCCGACCAAGGCGAACTCGCCGAGAACCTGGTGCTGGTGTCACTGCGAAGTGAAGCACTGTTGGTCGCAGACTACCTGGAAGCTTCGCTGGAAGACGGGGGGCAAAGCTTGAGGGTGGACGGTGACGTACAGGCCCGGGTCAACGCGCCGCTGCTGCGGCGCGCGCTGGTCAATCTGGTGACGAATGCGGCTCGCTACACCCCCAACGGCGGGGTCATCGTGGTTCGGCTTGACCAGGTCGAGGGCTCGGCCCGCGTCTCGGTCAGCAACCCGAGTGCGCCGATTGCGACGGAAACGCTGCTGCGCATGTTCGATCGGTTCTGGCGCATCGACGCGGCGCGGGCGAAGTCGTCGGAAGGTCATGGGCTGGGCCTGGCGATCGTGCGCGCTGTGGCGCTGATGCACGGTGGCCAAACGTTCGCCGTGTGGGAGTCGGGCATGACGACGGTTGGATTCACGGTGAAAGAACGGCTCTGAGGCGTGGCCGACTGGGCGCACCCCAGCGTCGCATTCTTCGCGACAGAGGGTCGTGCGAGCCTGGTTTGAACCGTGGCGCTAAGCGTTCGGCAGCGTGGCGCCCGGCTGAATCTGCGCCTCGACCTCGCGCAGCCTGTCCTTGCCGAAGAACATCTCGCCGCCGACAAAGAACGTCGGCGATCCGAACGCGCCTCGCTCATGCGCCGCCTGAGTGTTGCCCTGCAGCCGCGCCTTGACGTCCGGGTCTTGCGACTTCTCCAGCAGCGCCGCAGGGTCGAGGTGGGCAGCGCGCAGAACGGCGGTGATCTGATCGACCTCGTCCAGGTTCAGCCGCTGCTCCCACATCGCGGCGAACATCGCGTCGACATACGCGCGCCCACAGCCCAGCGCCTGCGCCGCCACGGCGCCGCGCATGATCTTCAGCGTGTTCACCGGGAAGTGCGGGTTGAAGCGAAAGCGCGACAAACCGTGCGTCTGGACGAAGCGCCGAATTTCCAGCTCGTCGTAGGCGCGCTTGTTCGGAATGGCCGCGTAGGCCTCGGCCGGCGAGCGGTTGTTGCTGAGCTTGAACAGCCCGCCCAGCAAGATCGGCACGTACTCGAACACAGCACCGGTGCGCACTTCGATCGCCGGTATGACTTTGTGGCACAGGTAGGCATTCGGGCTGCCGAAGTCGAACATGAATTGAACGGGAACGGAATTCATCGGGGCTTCCTTGCGGCAGGTTGGACATTGAACGTCGGGGTGGCTTGCAGCGCGCGTTGCCGGCACGTCACCAGGTCTCGCTCCACGGCCGCAGCTCCAGCTCGTGGGTCCAGGCGTCGCGCGGTTGCGTGTGCAGGTGCCAGTAGGTGTCGGCGATGTGGTTGGGGTTGACGATGCCGCCTTCGTGTTTCAGCGCGTAGCGTTCGGGAAAGTTGCTGCGGATGAACTCGGTGTCGATGGCGCCGTCGATCACCGGGTGCGCCACGTGGATGCCTTTCGGTCCCAGCTCGCGCGCCATGCTTTGTGCCAGCGCGCGCAGTGCGTGCTTGGCGCCGGCAAAGGCGGCGAAGCCCTCGCGGCCGCGCAGGCTGGCGGTGGCGCCGGTGAAAATGATGGTGCCGTGGCCACGCGGCAGCATGGCCTTGGCCACCTCGCGGCCCATCAGGAAGCCGCCGAAGCAGGCCATCTCCCAGACCTTGAAGTACACCCGCGCGGTCGTCTCGGTGATGCCGAAGCGCACGTTCGCGCCGATGTTGAACACCGCCACTTCGATGGGCGCGATCTCGTGTTCGATCTTCTCGACCAGCGCGACCATTTCGTCTTCCTTGCGCGCGTCGCTGCCGAAGCCGTGCGCCTCGCCGCCCGCCGCCTTGATTTGCGCGATCAGTGGTTCGAGCTTGTCGACCGTGCGTCGGGTCATGCAGGCGATGTAGCCCTCGCGGGCGAAGCGCTTCGCGATGGCGCCGCCGGTGGCGTCGCCGGCACCGATGACGAGGACGGCTTTCTTTTCACTCATGATGAAACTCCCGGTGATTGATGCGGCGTTCGCACGGCAATCATCGCATCGGGTGGCACCTCGCAAGGCGCGATCCGGTGCCTCACGCGGTTCGAGTTCGGTCCGACAGAAGTGAGGCGATCGCCAGGGCGTCGGCGGCCGAGGTCGGCGTGAAAACGACCATCATCAGCCCGTCCGCGCCGTCGACGGAGAAGGCCAAGTACTCAAGCGTCAGCGGCCCTGCCACTGGGTGTTGAAGACGCTTCAGCCCGACCCCGTTGCTTCGCATCTCGTGCTCGGCCCAGAGCCGGCGGAAGTCAGCGCTCGTCGACCTCCCAATCAGGCAGCGAGGCGCGTGCGGTGCGCCCTTTGTCGCGATCGAAAATTGAACGTCCAGCGCCCTGACCCGCAGCTCAATCGGACGGCAGCCGCAGCAGCCGGAATTGCTGAGCGACCTGCGAGACAGCGGGTACTTTCATGACGAACCGGTACGCCGCGCGCGGCTGCAACCACGGCAAGCCATTCGCACTGCGCTCCCGCAGGTGACTTGCTCCCGCGCTGTCAGGATTCCGCCGGCCCCTTGCGCTCGCCCGTACCGAACTTCGGAAGCAACATGCCCACCTGCTTGCGATACAGGTGGTAGCGCTGGCCGAACTGCGCGATCAGGTCGCGCTCTTCGAACCAGATGCCGATCAAGATGTAGCCGGTGCAGCCGGCGGCGAACAACACGTGGCCTGCGGTCATCTGCGGCGTGGCCCAGAAGGCGAGCAGGAAGCCGAGGTAGATCGGTGGCTCATGATCTTGTCAATCGTGATCGACGTGAAAAAGCCGCCAGCTTGCGTCGCGCTCGGACCAGGCCGCTGCTTCCACGCTACTCGGCGCTCGAAGCGTCGGGTGCCAGTGAACCGAGGCCCGCGCTAATGACCGAATGGCCGGGCAGCGTTTCGACGCGGCCGTCGGCGTGCTTCGCAAAGCGCAGCTGCTGCGCACCGTGCACCGGCGCGTTGTCGGGCCAGGGCCAGCCGCCGAATTCGGTGCGGCGGTAGTCGTCGAAGGCCTGTTGCAGTTCGGCCTGCGTGTTCATCACGAACGGGCCGTACTGCGCCACTGGTTCGCCGATGGGCCGGCCTTGCAGCAACAGGAATTCGCCGGGCTCGCTGCCGTTGATCAGCACGACCGATTGCGCCGCCCGCAGTTCGATGGCCGCGTGCTGATCGACCTGCTGCCCGTCGATGACGACGCTCGCGCCCTTGAAGAAGTACAGCATCCTGCGCGTGCCTTCGCCGGCTGCCGCAGGCAGCGTCCAGTGCGCGCCGGGCGCCATCTTCAGGGTCCAGATCGCCAGATCGGCGTCGGCCTGCGCAGCCCAGGAATCGGGCGGTGGAGCCAGCGGCTCGGCCATGTCGGCAACCGCCAGCCGGCCGGCGATGCAGGCCACTTCGGTGCGGTGGCCAGAGGCATCGGTGGCCACATGGTGAGGAATGCGTTCGGCCCAGAACATCGTGAAATGTGGGTCGGCCATCTTGCTGCGTGCCGGCAGGTTGAGCCAGATCTGGAACAGCTCCAGCGGGTTGGGCCCAGCTGTGTCCAGCAGCGGAAACATCTCGGCGTGCACGATGCCGCGGCCGGCCGTCAACCACTGCACGTCGCCGCCGCCAAAACGGGCCGTGGCACCCAGCGAGTCGGAGTGATCGATCAGGCCCTTGCGCACGATGGTCACGGTTTCGAAGCCGCGGTGCGGGTGCGAAGGAAAGCCCGGTACCGTGTGGCCGTGGTACATGCGCCAGCCGTCGGTGCCGGCAAAGTCTTGCCCCAGGTTGCGGCCAGCGAGTGAGGCATTGGGGCCGAACTGCGCATTGCCTTTCGGATACCGATCATCGTGATAAACGCAGAACAGAAACGGGTCCAGCGTTTCCCACGGAAAGCCGAGCGGGCGGACCTGAAGGATGGCGTGAAGGGTCATGGTTTGCCTTGTTGAAAGCTCAAGCGCGCGTCGGGATCGCGGAAAGCGCAGAGGCTGAGCATGCGGCGTCCGTGAATTGGAGGCGAGAGACATTTTCGGTTGTGCGTCGCGTGCGCAGTGCGGTCATCCGTCAAAGCCGCACGTGGCATGGGGCGCAGGCGACTTCCGTGTTGCGCGGTGCTTGCCGGCCAAGGGCGTGTTTTCAGCCCAAGCCTTGAGGTGGTAGATGAACCATCGGCCGGCCGCTCCGGGTGGCGCCGACGCCAGTATCGGTAGGGGCACGACGCCTGCTGCAGTGACTCTCGCCCACGGCCCCTCAGGCCACGCCATACGATTGGCGCTGCGCAAATTCTGCTAGGCCAAGGCCTCGGACAGCTCGCCCTGGGGTGCCAGCCTGGTGGCAAACGTTAGCCCGACGGCATTGCTCATCCATTGCTGCCACCAGACGACGAAGGCCTGCGGAGCCAAGGGCCGACTCAGCAGGTAGCCCTGCATCTTGTGGCAGCCTTCCTGCCTGAGGAATTCCATCTGGGCTGTGGTCTCCACGCCCTCGGCGACGACGCGCAGGTTCAAGCTTCGCCCGAGTGCGATCACGGCTGTGGTGATCGCGCTGTCTTCGGCATCGCCGGGCGTGTCTTGCACGAAGCTGCGGTCGATCTTCAGCGTGTCCACGCAGAAGCGCTTCAGGTAGCTCAGCGACGAATAGCCGGTGCCGAAGTCGTCGATGGCCAGTTGCACGCCCAGCTCGGACAGGCGACGCAGCGTGTCGGCATTGGACTCACCCTCCATCAACATGCTCTCGGTCAACTCGAGTTCGAGCTGCGCGGCTGGCAGGCCCGTCGCGGCCAGCGTGGCGGCAACGGTTTCAACGATCTCACCCTGGCGCAATTGCCGCGCCGACAGGTTCACCGCCAGCCGCAGCGCGGGCAGGCCGGCCGCCTGCCAATCCAGCACCTGGCGCGCGGCCTGCTCGAGCACCCATTGGCCGACTGGCAGGATCAAGCCGGTCTCCTCCAACACCGGGATGAAGACATCGGGGAAGGTCATCGCTTCGCCCTCGCGCTGCCAGCGCAGCAAGACCTCGACCCCGGTCACCTCACCGCTGCGCAGGTCGGCCTTGGGTTGGTAAACCAGCTTGAACTCGTCGCGTTCCAGCCCGTGGCGCAACTGGCTTTCGAGTTGCAGGCGCCGCGCGGCTGCCGCGTTCATCGCCTCGTCGTAGAACTGGTAGCCGTTGCGACCCATTTCCTTGGCCCGGTACATCGCCATGTCGGCGTGTTTGAGCAGGTCATCGGCCGAGCTGTGGTCTTGCGGGTACAGCGTGATGCCCATGCTGGTGGTGACCACGATCTCTTCGCTGCCGCAGCAAAACGGCGTGTGCAGCGACTGCTGGATGCGCTGAGCGATCTGCGTGGCCTGCTCAACGCCGCCGAGGTCCTCGGCAATGATCGTGAATTCGTCGCCGCCCAGGCGCGACACGGTGAAACTGTCCAGCGAGTGCGCTGCACGGGCCACCGAATCGGAGCTGCGCAACGCGGCGGTCAGCGCGGCGCCCACATGCCGCAGCAGGCGGTCGCCCGCGTCGTGACCCAGGCTGTCGTTGATGTTCTTGAAGCGGTCGAGGTCGAGGAAAATCAGCACCATCTGGCGCTGCGTGCGGTCGGCGCGCTGCATGGCCTGGCCCAGACGGTCGCGGAACAGGCTGCGGTTGGGCAGGCCCGTCAGGCCGTCGAAGTTGGCAAGCTGCATCATTTGCTGCTCGGCCTGGCGCCGATCCGTCAAATCTCGCAGGGTGCCGACAAAACCGCTCTCGCGCCCGACCACGGGCAGCACGCTGACCGTCAGCTCGCAGGGGAAGACCAGCATGTCATTGCCGGCTCGGCGCTGGGCCGTGGTTTCGATCGTGCCAACGGCCGGCACACCGGGCGCCGCACTGCTGCGCGGCGCGTCGATCCAGTCGGCGATTTGGCGTCCGACGATGGCACCTGCCGGCGCGCCGAGCATGGCTGTTGCGCGCGGGTTGCACGAGCGCACCGTGCCATCGGCCTCGAAGACAAGAATGCCGTCCACCGCCTGCTGGAACAGCACGTCGACATACTGCTCGAGATCGCGGCGGCTGCGTTCCTGCTCTTCCTCCAGGGCGGTAAGGGCCCGCCCGAGTGCGCGCAGCGGCAACACCCGCAGCGTCATGTAGATCGCGATGGCCAAGGCGATGCTGCCCACGGCCACCAGAGCGGCGGTCTGCACCACCGGCCGCATCGAGCGTGCGATGACGACCTGGCCGACCGGTCCGTTTGCTGTGGCCAGCGGTGCCGTGGCGGTGATTTCGGGCCAGTGCATTTTCGGCGCGTTGCCGGTAACGACCCGGCCGTCGAGATCGACGATGCGGCGCAGTTCGGGCAGGGGCTGCGGCACCAGGTCGGCGTCGAGCAGACCGATCACATCGCGGCGCCAGCCGCTGGACGACTGGGCGATGGCTTGGGTGACGAAGGTGGCGTGCAGGCGCGCGGTGATGGCGACGTCTTGCAGTTGCGCGCGCCACGACAGCCACAGGTAAGCCCCCGGCCCGGCCAGGCTGACGACCACGGCAATGGCCGCCGCAGCCCAGGTGATGGCCCGCACCATGGCCGCTTCACCGGGGGCGGTCTTCAGCGGCGTTGACGGTTTGGCGTTCATCTGTGGCCTGCCAGGCTTCAACGCAGCAACACCTTGACCGTGTTGTCCAGCTCGGAAGCGCGGATGTAGCCGATGGCGTTGCGGTTGGTCGAGACGATGCGTTTCATTTCGGCATCGGGTGTGGCCACCTTGGGCGGCAGGCCCTTGCCGGAGAAGATGTTCTGCGCCCACAGGGCTTGCATGTTGCCCTGGCTGCGCCCGACCACCGAGGCGTAGAAGGCGGCGCGCGCTGCGCTGGCTTCGCCCTGGTCGAGTGGGAACACCGGGCTGCCATCGGGCCATCCCTTGGTGCGGCCGGTGTAGATGCCGATCACGTAGTCTTTGTCGACGCTGTACGGGTTGTCCTTGTGGATGATCACCACCAGTTCGTCCGCCGCGTGGCTGCCTGCCGAGTGCAGCAGCGCCAGCGCAGCGAGCGCGCTGGCGAGAAAGTGTCGTCTGGAAGTCATGTGTGTTCCCCAGGCCTTCTAGAAGATGTAGTTGACGCTGACGGTGGCGTCGGTCCAGCGCGGTCTTGCCGTTTCGGGCGTCACGCCGTCGGGCAATTCGTCAAGCCGGCCGCTGTTGCGCGCGGCTTCGACGCGCAGGCCCCAATGCGCGCCGGCATTCCACGCTGCGCCGATTGAAAGGCGCTTGCGTCGCCGCTCGGGTTCCGAACCCGAAGCGTCGCTGTCGCGCAAGGCTTCGGCACGCACGAAGGCCCGCCACTGCGGTGCCAGCTCGCGCGCCGCCTGGACATAGGCCACCTCGTGGCGATGGTCTCCCGCGCGGACCTCTGCGGCTTCACCGGCCAGCACCCACGGGCCGACCTCGTATTGCACTGAGGCCACGAGGATTTGCTCCCGCCGCTGTGAGGCCACACCGGTCTCGACGCCTTCAAGGCGCCCGGCATAGCCCGACAGCTTGAACGTGAGCCCAGGCGCCGGCGTGTCCCAGCTCAGCCGGCCACCGGCCACCTTGCCGCGCTCGGCACGCAGCACGTCGGGCACGACCGCCCAGGCAGCGAAGGCCTCGATGCCGAAGTGGCCCCAGTCACCGCCGCTGAAGCGATGGTCGACGACCAGGCCACGCAGCCCCTCGTCGAGCGAGCCCGCGTCGCCACCGTGCAGCAGCGGCAGGCTGGCCGACACGCGCAGCGCCTGCACGTCACGGGTTTCGCTGTACAAGCCCAGCGGCAGGCGCGTCTGCCCGATGCGCAGTGTGGTCTGAGGCGCCAGTTCCCAGTCGAAGAAGAGAAGGTCCAGTTTGACCGGGCGCGATTCACTCAACTTCGCCACCTGCATCCAGACCCGGCCGTGCTCGCCCACGGCCAGGGTGCCCAGCAGCGACAGATCGTATTCAGTCTCCGCCGACGCCGCAGCGCTGATGGCTTCATGCCGAACGGCCACATGCCCGTAGCCGCGCAGCTCGAAGCCGGGCGCCAGCTCGAATGCGGCGGCGTTCAGATGCACGGCGGTGGCGACCACGCAGGTCAGCAGGGCAGTAGTTTTTCGAGACATCATCGGCGTCCTCAGGTCAAACGGCAGAACAGGTACGGGTCCGCGCATCGAATTGAGTACAGGGTGAAACGACCTGGATGGACGGCGAAGTCGGTGGAGAGCACCTTTGCGGACGGGGTCGCCGGGATATCGGCGCACGAGCGGACTTCTTGAGCTGGAGCCCGGAGCCGTGTGACCGTGCCGATCGCCAGCACTGCCTGGACTGTCCACTTGATCGCAGCGCGAAGATGCGCCGATACGCACCGGTTGGAGCGCCCAGTTCCGACGACCACTGGCCGCGTTTCGCGCTGATTGAAGCGCTGTCAGCCCCGACAGTCGACCACCACCGCGGGCTGGCCGCGACGGTCATGGTGGCCACCAGCGCGGCCTGTGTTCACGAGGCGCGCAGTGCGGATGAAACCGCTGCGCGAGCGGGCATTCCGTTGATTGCGTGGGTGGCCTTTGCGATCGTGCTGACCGCATCGATTTGGGGCCTGAACCGCCGGCGCTGACGGCTGAACATCGCCGGTCGCATCACCCGGGCTTGGTGTCCAGTTGGCGCCTGACTTCCTTGCGCTTCATGTCCATGTACTCGTTCAACTCGACTTCATGCAGTTGCAGCGCATAGCGTTCGGTGGCCGCAAACCAGTCGCGCAGTCGCCGCTCCATCTGCTCTGAGGCGGGCTTCGACACACTGTCCAGGAAGGCCTCGATCGCGAGGTAGTAGCGCATGGTGTTGCGTTCCACCACGCCGCGCACGCCGTCCACATACTGTGGCTTTCCGTCGGCCTGCCGCCCGGTCACCGTGAAGCCGACCTTGCCGCTGCCGATGGTGCTGAGGTAGGCCTGCATCGCGATTCGCGCGGCCATGCCGTAGGAGTACGAATACGACATGTGGATGAACGAGCGCGCGGCGTCCAGCGGCACCGCCTCGAACAGGATGCGGTAGTTGTTGGTGCCCAGCGGCCCGTTCTCGGCGGCCAGCGTCACCTGCATGAAGTCGGGCCGGGCCGCGAGTACGCGGTAGTTGAAATGGACTTGGTAGGTCTCGGGCAGCGGTTGGTCGAATTTTTTGCCGACGCTGACACTCAGCACACTGGCAGGCGCCGCGCCGGCCGCTTTGCAGTGCTTGACGTTCAGGTGAAGGATCAACAGATCGCACCAGTTGTCCATCGCCTGCAACGACTGGCTGACGCCGGCGAACGGGTGGTCCACCAC
>JANNBZ010000200.1:0-17122 GCA_031386065.1 Burkholderiales bacterium | reverse complement strand
GTCTTGCAGTGCACGCAGTTCTGCGCGTTGATCTGCAGGCGGTCGCTTTCTTTCCCGTTGCTGTCGGTGTTCTTCACGTACTCGTACACGCCGGCCGGGCAGTAGCGCGCCTCCGGGCCGGCGTACTTCGCCAGGTTGATAGCGACCGGCACGCTGGCGTCTTTCAGCGTCAGGTGTGCTGGCTGCTGCTCTTCGTGGTTGGTGTTCGAGACGAAGACCGAGCTCAGCCGGTCGAACGTGATCTTGCCGTCGGGCTTGGGGTAGACGATCTGCGGGCAGTCGGCTGCGAGCTTCAGCGTGGCGAGGTCGGCCACCGTGCGGCGCAGCGTCCACGGTGCGTTCTTGATGCCCAGGCGCGGCAGCAGCCACTGCTCTACAAACGTCATGAAACTGCCGACGTAGAAGCCTTTCTTGAACCACGGCTTGAAGTTGCGTGCGTGGTGCAGCTCGGCGTGCAGCCAGCTGGTCTCGAAGGCGGCCGGGTAGGCAGTCAGTTCGTCGTGCTGACGGCCCGCCAGCACAGCCTCGACTGCCGCGTCGGCCACCAGCATGCCGGTCTTGATGGCGGCGTGGCTGCCCTTGATGCGCGACGCATTCATGGTGCCGGCCTCGCAGCCGATGAAGGCACCGCCGGGGAACACCGTCTTCGGCATGCTGGCCAGACCGCCGTTGTTGATGGCACGCGCGCCGTAGCCCAGGCGCTTGCCGCCCTCGATGTGGGCCAACACGGCGGGGTGTTTTTTCCAGCGCTGCATCTCTTCGAACGGGCTCAGCCACGGGTTGCTGTAGTCGAGGCCGATCACGAAGCCCAGCGCCACCTTGTTGTCTTCCAGGTGGTACAGAAACCCGCCACCGAAGGTCTGCGTGTCCATCGGCCAGCCGGCGGTGTGGACCACCTTGCCGGGTTGCGCCTTGGCCGGGTCGACCTCCCACAACTCTTTGATGCCGATGGCAAAGCTCTGCGGTTCGCGGCCGGCATCGAGCTTGAACTTCGAGATCAGCTGGCGGCCCAGGTGGCCGCGCGCGCCTTCGGCAAACACGGTGTACTTCGCGTGCAGTTCCATGCCGAGCTGAAAGTGACCGCTGGGCTCGCCAGACTTGTCGATTCCCAGGTTGCCGGTGGCCACGCCGCGCACCGAACCGTCGTCGGTGTAAAGCACTTCGGCCGCCGCGAAGCCAGGGAAAATTTCCACGCCCAGCGCCTCGGCTTGTGTGGCCATCCAGCGCACCAGGTTGCCCAGGCTGATTACGTAGTTGCCGTCGTTGTGCATGCAGTCGGGCACCAGCCAGTTCGGCGTTCGGAGGCTGCCGGTCTCGGTCAGCAGGACCACGTCGTCGCTGGTGACGGCCTGGTTCAGCGGCGCGCCCAGTTCCGTCCAGTTCGGGAACAGCTCGGTCAGCGCGACCGGGTCCATCACTGCGCCGCTCAAGATGTGCGCACCGGGCTCGGAGCCTTTTTCAAGCACCACCACCGACACGTCCTTGCCCTGCGAGGCCGCCAACTGCTTGATGCGGACGGCCGTGGCCAGCCCGCCGGGGCCAGCGCCGACGACGAGCACGTCGTATTCCATCGCCTCACGGGGGCCGAACTTTTCGAGAATCGCTTGCGGGGTCATCGGGCTTCCTTGGGTCTGTCTGCGGCCGATTTTAACGGGCTGGCAGCGTAAATAGAACGGTCGTTCTATTTTCTATGAGCCCTGGCGTTCCTGACGCCGCAACCAGGCGCTGCCGATCTCGCGGTTGTGCGGAACGTGCTTCAGGAAGCCTTCGCGCGCCGGCACGTCCGAGATGCACTCGGCGCGCTTCAGAAGTTCGGCGTGCGCGTTCACCAACACCTCGTCGGCGCGTGGATCACTCGCTGCCGTCAACACCTGGAAGCACGTCAACGGCAGCCTCAGCGGCTCTTCGGTGCCGTCGAAGTTGCCGCCTTCGGCGATGTGCGCAAGGATGAGTTCGACCTGTGCCAGCGCCGCAGCCAGGTTACCCTGGGCGAGGGCGACGCGGGCCAGGCCGGCCACCGGGTCGAGCACCTGCTGGCGACGCATCTGCAACTCGTGCAACAGGTCGCGCGATTCGCGGTACGCGTCGTTCGCGAAGCTGAAGCGGCCAAGCGCCAGTTCAGCATGTCCGCCGACGAGGCGGGCATACGCCACCAGGTCGCGCTGGCCGCACGCCGTGGCCACCTCGTGGGCCTTGTTCGCGTACGCCAGCGTGCTCGCGTCATCGGCCTGCAGGTTGGCCACCGACGCCAGATTCACCAGCATCGAGGCTTCCAGGTCGCGCCGGCCTGCGCTGCGAGAAACCCGCAGGCCGTCGTCAAGGTGGCGGCGCGCCTTGGCGTAGTCGCCGAGCAGCGAATAAATGGCGCCGAGGTTGTTCAGTTCCAGGCTTTGGTTGCGCAGGTTGCCGCTGTTGCGGTCGATTTGCAGGCTTCGCTCGAACGAATGCGCGCCGCGCATCAGGTCTCCACGCTCCATCGCGATCATGCCGACCACGAGCAGCAGTGCGCTCTCGGCCTCGGTGTCCGCGCCGTGCCGAGCAGTCACCAATTGCTCGTCGACCACTTGTTGAGCCTCGGCATACAAGCCCTGGCGAATGAGTGCGTCCGCAAGCGTGCAACTGACTTGCACCGCCAGCGTTTGAGCGCCGGCACGGCGGGCCAGTCCGAGCGCGTCTTGCGCGTAAGTGCGGGCCGCCACGTGCTCGCCGCGTGTGTTCAGCGTGCTGGCGCGACAGTGGGCCGCTTCGGCGCGTCGGGCGTCGTCACCGAGCGAGTTGGCCAGCTGTTCGAGCACTTCGAGATCGGCCGTGTGCGCGACCTGATCGTCCTGGAAGCGAAGGTACTTCTCGCGCACCACCAGCAGCCGCCAGCGTGTAGCGTGGTCGTCGTCAGGGGCCAGCGCCAATGCCCGCGCAACGTGCGAAACCATGGCTTCGTTGGCGTAGCGCGCGGCGGCATATTCGGCGGCCCGGCAGAAGAACTCGCAGGCCCTTGCGGCATCGCCGGCGTGTTCGAAATGCTCGGCGGTCAGGCCCAGAATCTCGCCGGCCCGGTCGCCCCCCATCTGGCCAAGCCAATCTGCGACGCGTGCGTGGTAGGCCCGCCTGTCGCGCTTGAGCACGCTGTCGTACGCCACCTGGTGCAGGATCTGGTGTCGAAACACGTATTCGCGAAGTCCGTCGAAGGTGTGCGAGTCGTGCGGGTGTGCCAGCTCGCGCCGGACCAGCGAACCGAGCACCTCGACCGAGCGCGCGTCGAGCGCTGCCAGCGCCTGATCCCAGAACACGAAACCCACCACGGCAGCTTGCTGCAACGCCAGCTTTTCAGCCGCAGGCAGGCTGTCGAGGCGGGCCTGCAGCACGCCGGTCAAGGTGGGCGGAACGTGCGCTGCGAGCAGTTTGTCGGGCACGACCGTCCAGCGTTCACCGTCGGCGACGATGGCGCCTTCGTCGAACAGCATCTTGACCAGTTCTTCCATGTAGAACGGATTGCCTTCTGCAGCCGACGTGACCAGGTCGCGCAGTGCAGCAGGCACCGGGTCGAGCCGCTGCAGCAGCTCGAGCGTCAGCTCGCGACTGGCTCGCTTGTCCAGCGGTTGCAGGTCGATGCGAATGAAGGCCGACTCGATGCTGGCCCAACTGCTGCGGCGTTCGAACAGGCTCGGGCGGGTCAGGCACAACAGAAACGCCGGCACGTCGCGGTTGACCTGAAACAGGTAGTTGATGAAGTCCAGCGAGCCTTCGTCGGCCCAGTGCACGTCGTCGAGCAGGATCATCACCGGGTGCGCTTCCTGCTCCGTCATACGGCGCACCGTCTGTGCTGCCGCGTGGAAGGCCCGATTGCGCAACTGCCGCGCATCGTCGAGCAGGCCGCGCACATGCGGGCTCGACGAAAAGTCGAGTCCGATCAAATGGCCGAGCACGTGCGCTTGCGCCTCGCCGTCGTCGCCCAGCAGGGGCGCGATGCCTTCGACCAGCTTGCGCCGAGCGGTGTCGGCGTCGTCACTGTCGGCGATTTGCAGCCGCCATGCGAGCACATCGCGCAGCAGTCCATACGGTTGCTGCTCGTCCAGAGGTTGCGCACGGCCGCGAAACACGAAGAACGATTCCGCGCGCGCTTCGGCCCAGTTCTCGAACTCGTACAGCAAACGGCTCTTGCCAATGCCCGCCTCGGCGACCACGGCCACCGCGACCAGCCTGTGAAGCTGGTACACCGAGCCGAACGCGTCTTGCAACTGCTCGAACTCGGCATCGCGCCCGACCATGCGCGTCTCGATACCCTCGATGCCGCGCGTGGTGACTCGAAACGCCCGCGGCTTGGCGCGCTCGACCAGGTAGGTGACCAGGGGCTCGTCGCGGCCTTTCACCAGCAGCGGCGGCTGTTCCCGAACGTCGAATACGCCGCGGATATGACGGTAGGTGTCATGGCTGATCCGCAGCCCGCCAGGCGGCGCTGTCTGTTCCATGCGTGCGGCGGTGTTGACCGTGATGCCGCGCACACTGTTTTCATCGTCGACGCCGCCGCCCAGCAGGACCGGTCCGGTGCTGACCCCCACTCGAACATTGAATTCGGCGTGGCCGTGAAGTCGTTGCACCTCGGCGGCCACGCGGCTCGCGTCGGCAAGTACTTCCAAGCCTGCGTGCACCGCGCGTTCCGGATCGTCTTCGTGCGCACTGTCGGCTCCGAACACCGCGAGCATGCTGTCGCCGGCGTACTGCAGCACCCTACCTTTGCGCGCCCTCACGATGGCTGTGAAGCGCTCCAAGGCGCCGTCCATGATTTGATGGATGTCCTCGGGATCGAGATGCTGGCTGAGGCGGGTCGACCCCACGATGTCCATGAACAGAATCGTGGCCTGTTTCAGCTGCTGGCCGGCGCTGGCAGGCGCCAGTGGTGCCGCAGGGTGGGGCAAGGCGTCGAGTTTGGCGCGCAGCGACTGCACAGCGACATCGACCACGGCGTCGCCAAGAATGGCCCGCTGCGCCTCGATGGCGGCGATGCTGGACTCGACCTGCTCACGCTCTTTCATGCCGCAATCATGCACGTCGACGGTGGTTCGTTGAATCTGCCTGATTGGGGACGGCAGCGAGCTGCAACAGATGAATGGGGCGGTCATTTCCCCCCACGAACGAGGGGTTGAACTGTGAATTATCTATGCAACATTTGTGGAACTTTGCACATTAGCGCCTCAATGCTCCGCTTGTCTGCAACGTGACGCGACAGATTCACACCCTCCACAACGTCGGAGCCCACTCATGAAAATAATTTCAAAAGCGCTCGGTTTGATCTTGGCAGCTTGCTCGGTCAGCAGCTTTGCAACGGTCTACAACAGCGCGAAATTCGTGCCAATCGACCCGTCGGGAACCAGCTTCGCGCTGACCGGTTTTGGCCGGGTCACTGCGGTCGAGCCCGCTCCTTCGAGCTTCAAGGCGCTCAGTCAAGACGCCGTCCGAGAAAGTTTCTTCGACACCTGGAATATCGACGTGTCGTCGATGCCCAATGGCAGCTACGACTTCACGACCGTCATCGACGCGATCGGCTCGCTCCAGTTCAGCTTTGTTCAGCTGTTTTCCTACGACCACGGTGCGCGCACTTCGGTCCCCTTTGACATCAGCCCCGACGGGAAAAAAGCATCGGCGAGCGGCAGCTTCGTCATCGATGCGCCGTGTCCCGTCAAGGTGTGCGTCTGGCTCGACATCTACGGCACGCAGGACAAAGGAACGGCCGGCGCGGGCTACGGCGGCACGTTCCCCGTAACTGCGGCGGTTCCCGAGCCTGAGACTTATGCGTTGATGCTGGCTGGCCTGGCGGGCCTGGGCCTGATGGCGCGACGCAAGGCGCGCGCTTCCCGCTGATTTCCTGCATCGCGCCTGACCCTCAAACCCCGCTTCGGCGGGGTTTTTCATGGTCGACGCGACCGTGAGGGGCGGGCCTCGACCGTCGCGGCCAGGCGCCAGACTGCATGCTATCTTCGTCGCAACCCGCATTCCTGAAGAAAGAAATCCATGAGCTACAACATCGACCTGTCCGGCCGTGTCGCCCTGGTCACCGGCGCGTCCAGCGGCCTGGGCACGCAGTTCGCCAAGACGCTGGCGTCGGCCGGTGCGGCGGTGGTGCTGGCCGGGCGGCGTCTGGATCGACTGAAGACACTGCGCGCTGAAATCGAGGGCAACGGCGGCGACGCGCATGTGGTCGAACTCGACGTGACCGACCACGACAGCATCAAGTCGGCGGTGGCGCACGCCGAGACCGAGATGGGCACGATCGACATCCTGATCAACAACTCGGGTGTCAGCACGACTCAGAAGTTGGTCGACGTGACCGAAGACGACTACGACTACATCTTCAACACCAACACGCGCGGCTCGTTTTTCGTGGCGCAAGAAGTGGGCAAGCGCATGCTGGCCCGCGCCAAGGGCTCGGCGCCGGGCACGTTCACCGGCGGGCGCATCGTCAACATCGCGTCGATGGCGGGGCTGAAGGTGCTGGGGCAGATCGGCGTCTACTGCATGAGCAAGGCGGCGGTGGTTCACATGACCCGCGCGATGGCGCTGGAATGGGGCAAGCACGGTATCAACGTGAACGCCATCTGCCCCGGCTACATCGACACCGAGATCAACCACCACCACTGGCTGACCGAGCAAGGCAAGCGCTTGATCGACATGCTGCCGCGCAAGCGCGTCGGCAACCCGCAAGACCTGGACGCGGTGCTGATGATGCTGTGTGCCAATGAAAGTCACTTCATCAACGGCGCGGTGATCCAGGCCGACGACGGCTTCGCGCTGTGATCGATTGACGGCGTCGTGAGGGAACTGTCGCTGCTGGAGGCGCGCGTGCTCGGCGTGCTGGTCGAGAAGGCGCTCACCGTGCCCGACAGCTACCCGCTTTCGCTCAACGCGCTGCTGTCGGGCTGCAACCAGAAGACCGCGCGCGACCCGGTCATCAACGCCACCGAGGCCGAGGTGCAGGCCGCTGCTGCGGCCTTGCGGTCGTTGAGCCTGGCGTTCGAGGGCAGTGGCTCAAGGGTCACGCGGCACGAGCACAACCTGGGCCGCGCGCTGGCCTTGCCGGCGCAGAGCGTGGCCCTGCTGGCCACGCTGATGCTGCGTGGCCCGCAGACCAGCGCCGAGCTGCGCACGGCCACCGATCGGCTGCATCGATTTGCCGATGTGTCGTCGGTCGAAGGCTTCCTGGTCGAACTGGCCGAACGGTCGGACGACAAGGGCGGCGCGCTGGTCATCAAGCTGCCGCGCGCGCCGGGCGCCCGCGAGGCGCGCTGGGCGCACCTGCTGTGCGGGGCAGGCTTCGTGGCCACGCTGCCGGTGGCCAGCGACGACGCCGATTTCGTCGCCACCAGCGAGCTCGTGGCAATGAAGGCGAACCAGGCCGCCATGCAGGCCGAGTTGGAATCGCTGCGTGCGCAGGTGGATCGCCTGTATGCCGAGTTGGGCATTGCGCGCGCCTGAGTGGACGGGGCGAGCGTGACGCAGACAGCCCTCGTTCGACCCGCCATGCTGGCCGATGCAGCGCAGATCGCGCAGGTGCATGTGGACAGCTGGCACACCACCTACCCGGGCATTTTTCCGCCGGCCGCCATCGCCGGCCACACGCTGGAACGACGGCTCGGGCTGTGGACGCGGCACCTCACCGAAGCATCCGAGCGGCACGCTCTGTTCGTGGCCGTGCAGGCCGACACGGTGGTCGGCTTTGCCAGCCTGGGGGCGTTTCGGCTGCAAGGCCCGCCCATCGAAGGCGAAGGCGAGCTGAACGCGATCTACCTCTTGCAGCGGGCGCAACGGCAGGGCCTGGGTCGGCAATTGATGCAGGCGGGCGGCACGTGGCTGCAGCGCGGCGGATTCAAGGCCATGCGCTGCTGGGTGGTGCGCGGTAACGTGTCGGCCGAATCCTTCTACACGCGCCAGCGCGGCATCGTGGTGGCCACCACCACCTTCGAGGTCGAGGGCACGCTGCTGACCGAAGACTGTTTCCGCTACGAACTGCCACTGGAGGCGTGAGCCATGCGCATCGACATCCCCGACCAGAAGAAGCTCGTGTTCGAGATGACGTTCCCGATTCGCTGGGGCGACATGGACGCGATGGGCCATGTCAACAACGTCACCTACTTTCGCTACCTTGAAACCGTGCGCATCGAATGGTTTCGCAGCGTGGGGATGATGCCCAACCCGAATGGCGAAGGCATCGTGATCATCAACGCCTTTTGCAATTTCTTGATCCAGCTCGAATACCCCGGCGAGGTGCTGGCGAAGATGTACGTGGCCAACGCCGGCCGCAGCAGCTTCGACAAGTTCATCACCCTGGAACGCGTCGACCAGCCTGGTGTGATTTCCGCCAGCGGCGGCGCGACCACGGTGTGGATCGACTCGATCGCCAAAAAGTCGCTGCCGCTGCCGGATGCGCTGCGCCGGCTGATCGAAGGTTAGCCTTTACAGCAGCGCGTAGGTGGTGGTGGCGTGCGCGGCGAGTTGGCCGTCGGCCCCCAACACGTCGATCTCGCCGAAGGCCAGCGAACGGCCGCACTTCAGCACCCGGCCGATCACCCGCACCTCGCCTGAGTCGCCCGGCACCGCCCGCAGGAAACTCGTTTGCAGCTGAACCGTGGTGCAGCGGCGTGATTCACCGAAGTGAGCGAACAGCGCCAGCACCATCGCGGTGTCCACTGTCGACAAGATGGCCTGTCCGCACAGCACGCCGCCGCCGTGCACCAGGGCCGGCGCCACGGGCAGCGCCAGCACCACCTCGCCGGGCCGAACGTCCAGCACCCGCAGGCCCAGGTCTTGCACGTATTTCGACGCGATCGGTGCGAAGAGTTGCCACAGGGATTGCGCAGTCAGCATGGGGGTTCGTCCTGTCAGTGTCTAATCCATTCTATTGAGCGCCCCCAGGCCGACGACATACGTCGTCCGCCCCCCGAGGGGATGCCGGAAAGTGGCAAAGCCACATTTCCTTGAGAGCGCGCGGGTGCCGTCCGCGTCATACCAGCGACACGATTCAACCAGGAGTTTGCGAATGAACAAGGTGTTTCCCAGTGCCGCCGAGGCGCTCAAGGGCATCGTCAGGGATGGCCAACTGCTGGCCGTGGGTGGCTTCGGCCTGTGCGGCATTCCCGAGGCGCTGATCGGCGCGCTGCGCGACAGCGGTGTGCGCAACCTGAGCGTGATCTCCAACAACGCGGGCGTCGACGGATTCGGCCTCGGCCTGCTGCTGGAGTCGCGGCAGATCAAGAAAATGATCTCCAGTTATGTGGGTGAGAACAAGGAGTTCGAGCGCCAGTACCTGGCCGGCGAACTGGAACTTGAATTCACGCCGCAGGGCACGCTGGCCGAGAAGCTGCGCGCCGGCGGCGCCGGCATTCCGGCCTTCTTCACCAAGACCGGTGTGGGCACCCTGGTGGCAGAGGGCAAGGAGACGCGCGAGTTCGACGGCCACGTCTACCTGATGGAGCGTGCCTTGTTTCCCGAGGTCAGCCTGGTCAAGGCCTGGAAGGCGGACAAGAGCGGCAACCTGATTTTTCGGCGCACCGCACGCAACTTCAACCCGGCCGCGGCGATGGCCGGCAAGATCACGGTCGTCGAGGTCGAAGAGATCGTCGAGACCGGCGCCTTCGACCCCGACGACGTTCATCTGGCCGGCATCTATGTGCACCGCATCGTGCTGAATGCGACGCCCGAGAAGCGCATCGAAAAACGCACCATCACCACCAAAGCAGGAGTCTGACCATGCCCTGGACCCATGAGCAGATGGCTGCGCGCGCGGCCACCGAATTGCAAGACGGCTTCTACGTCAACCTGGGCATCGGCCTGCCGACGCTGGTGGCGAACTTCGTGTCGCCCGACATCGAGGTCTGGTTGCAAAGCGAGAACGGCATGCTGGGCATCGGCCCGTTCCCGACCGATGACGCCGTCGACGCCGACATCATCAACGCCGGCAAGCAGACCGTCACCACCATCCCGGGTTCGAGCATCTTCGGCTCGGAACAGAGCTTCGCGATGATCCGCGGCGGCAAGATCAACCTCAGCATCCTGGGTGCGATGCAGGTCAGCGCCGACGGCGACCTGGCCAACTGGATGATCCCCGGCAAGATGGTCAAGGGCATGGGCGGGGCGATGGACCTGGTGGCCGGCGTCGGCCGCGTGCTGGTGCTGATGGAGCACGTCGCGAAGAAAAAAGACGGCAGCACCGACCTCAAGATCTTGCCCAAGTGCACGCTGCCGCTTACCGGCGTGGGGGTGGTCAACCGCATCATCACCGACATGGCGGTGCTGGACGTGACGCCGCAGGGGCTGAAGGTGGTCGAGATCGCCGCCGGCGTGACGCGCGAGCAGCTTCAGGCGGCCACCGGCGTGCCCTTGCTCTGAGCAGCCGGCGTGCTGCACGACCCGGCCCGGCACGAGCCGCTGTGCAATGCGCCGTGGAGCGAGCCGGCGGCGCGCCGGTTCATGCAGGCGCTGGCCGACCAGGCGTGCCAGCACTTCGATCCGCGCACGCTGTGGCGCACGCACCCGCGCGATGTGGAGCCCGGCGAGGCCGCGCTGCCCATTGCGTGCCTGTACCTTGGCGCGGCCGGCGTGATCTGGGCGCTGCAGCACTTGAAGCGCCACGCCGATGTCAGCTTCGAGCTTGATTTCACGGGCTGTATCGACGGCTTGATCCAGCACAACCGCCGCTTCAACCTCGCTTCGGGCATCGAGTCGCCTTCCTACCTGTTCGGCGATGCGGGCGTGTTGCTGCTGCAATGGCGGGCCACGCGTTCGGTGGCGGTGGCGCAGTCGCTGTTCGATACCGTGCAGGCCAACCTGCGCAACCCGTCGCTCGAGCCGCTGTGGGGATCGTCGGGCACCATGGTCGCGGCGCTGCACATGCTGGAAGCGACACGCGAGGACCGCTGGCAGCAGTTGTTCTGCGAAGCGGCGCAGATTCTGTGCGATCAGATGCACCCGGCCGCCGGCTTCGACAACACCTGGGTCTGGACCCAGTTGCTGTACGGCAAGCGCATCGACTATCTCGGTGCCGGGCACGGCTTTGCCGGCAACATGTTCCCGTTCGTGCGGGGTGCGCAGTGGCTGCCGCCTGCACTGGTCGAAACGATGACCGACCGAGCCGCCCAGGTCTTTCGCGTCAGCGCACTCACCGAGGACGACAGGGTGAACTGGGAGCCGGTGTTCGACCACCTCGGCGCGGGCTTGCCAAGCAAGCTTCTGCTGCAAGACTGCCACGGCGCCCCGGGCATCATCTGCCGACTGGCGGGCAGTCCGTCACCCGCCTTGCGCGCGTTGCTGCAACAGGCCGGCGAGGCCGTCTGGGCGGCCGGCCCGTTGAACAAGGGCCCCGGCTTGTGTCACGGCACGGCGGGCAACGGCTACGCATTTCTGAAGCTGTACGCGATGACCAGTGAGCTGCTGTGGCTGGAACGAGCCCGAGCCTTCGCGATGCACGCGATGGCGCAGTCCGACGTTGAAGCAGGGCTGCAGGGTGTGCGCCGCTATTCGCTGTGGACCGGCGACCTCGGCGTTGCGGTGTTCGTGTGGGGCTGCATCGCCGGTGATGCAGCGTTTCCCACGCTCGACGTGTTCTGACCGCCCCCTACAGTGGGTGGCTCAGCGGAAGGTGGCCGTCACGCCCCGACCTTTTCCGCCGCCTCGGTGAACGCCTCGATCTTGTCGAAGTTCATGTACTGGTAGATCGATTCGCTGGCGGCCGTCAGCACACCCATGTCGAGCATGTACTCGGCGCGCGTCGGAATGCGACCCAGCTTCGAGCAAATGGCCGCCAGCTCGGCCGAGCCCAGGTACACGTTCGAGTTCTTGCCCAGGCGATTCGGGAAGTTGCGCGTGCTGGTGCTGAACACCGTGGCACCTTCTTTCACCTGCGCCTGGTTGCCCATGCACAGGCTGCAGCCCGGCATTTCCATGCGCGCGCCTGCGTTGCCGAGCACACCGTAGTGGCCCTCGTCGCTGAGCTTCTTGGCGTCCATCTTGGTGGGCGGGGCGACCCACAACTTGACCGGGATGTCGCGCTTGCCTTCCAGCAGTTTCGACGCCGCGCGGAAGTGCCCGATGTTGGTCATGCAACTGCCGATGAAGACCTCGTCGATCTTCGCGCCGGCCACGTCGCTGAGCGTTTTCACGTCGTCGGGGTCGTTCGGGCAGGCGACGATGGGCTCGACGATGTCTGCCAGGTCGATCTCAATCACGGCCGCGTATTCGGCGTCGGCGTCGGCCTTCAGCAATTGCGGATCCGCCAGCCAGGCTTGTTGCGCGGCAATGCGGCGCTGCAAGGTGCGCGCGTCGGCATAGCCTTCTGAAATCATCCACTTCATCAACGTGATGTTGCTGTTGATGTATTCGATGATCGGCTCTTTGTTCAGGTGCACGGTGCAGCCGGCGGCGCTGCGCTCGGCCGAGGCGTCGCTGAGTTCGAACGCCTGTTCGGCCTTCAGGTCGGGCAGGCCTTCGATCTCAAGAATGCGGCCGCTGAAGATGTTCTTCTTGCCCTTTTTCTCGACCGTCAACAGGCCGGCCTTGATGGCGTACAGCGGGATCGCGTTCACCAGGTCGCGCAAGGTGACACCCGGCTGCATCTGCCCTTTGAAGCGCACCAGCACGCTCTCGGGCATGTCGAGCGGCATCACGCCGGTGGCCGCCGCAAAGGCGACCAGGCCCGAACCTGCCGGAAAGCTGATGCCGATCGGAAAGCGGGTGTGGCTGTCGCCGCCGGTGCCCACGGTGTCGGGCAGCAGCAGCCGGTTCAGCCAGCTGTGGATGATGCCGTCGCCCGGGCGCAGCGCGACGCCGCCTCGGTGGCTGATGAAATCGGGCAGCTCGTGGTGCATCTTCACGTCGACTGGCTTCGGGTAGGCGGCGGTGTGGCAGAAGCTCTGCATCACCAGGTCGGCGCTGAAACCCAGGCAGGCCAGGTCTTTCAGCTCGTCGCGCGTCATCGGGCCGGTGGTGTCTTGCGAGCCGACGCTGGTCATGCGCGGCTCGCAGTAGGTGCCCGGGCGCACGCCGCGCTGCTGGCCGTCCACGACGGGCAAGCCGCAAGCGCGACCGACCATCTTCTGGCCCAGGCTGTAGCCGGTGCCGCTGTCGACCGGGTTCTGCGGCAGGCGGAACAGGCTGCTCACCGGCAGGCCCAGCGCCTCGCGCGCCTTGGCCGTCAGGCCGCGGCCGATGATCAGCGGAATGCGGCCACCGGCGCGCACTTCGTCGAACAGCACTTCGCTTTTCACCTTGAACTCGGCGATGAGCTTGCCGTCTTTCAAGGCCTGCCCGTCGTAGGGGCGCAGTTCCACCAAGTCGCCCATGTTCATTTGCGACACGTCCAGCTCGATCGGCAGTGCGCCGGCGTCTTCCATCGTGTTGTAGAAAATCGGCGCGATCTTGCTGCCCAGGCAGACGCCGCCAAAACGTTTGTTAGGAACAAACGGAATGTCTTCGCCGGTGAACCACAGCACCGAGTTGGTGGCCGACTTGCGGCTGGACCCGGTGCCCACCACGTCGCCCGCATACGCCACCAGATGCCCGCGCGCGCGCAGGTCTTCGATGAACTTCACCGGGCCGCGCTTGCCTTCGTCTTCAGGCGTGATGCCGGGGCGCGGGTTCTTGTGCATGGCCAGCGCGTGCAGCGGGATGTCGGGCCGGCTCCAGGCGTCGGGCGCGGGCGACAGGTCGTCGGTGTTGATCTCGCCGGTGACCTTGAAGATGCTGACGGTGATGCTGCGCGGCACCTCGGGTCGCGAGGTGAACCACTCGGCGTCGGCCCAGCTTTGCAACACCGCCACGGCATGCGCGTTGCCGCGATCGGCCTTGGCCTTCACGTCATGGAACTGGTCGAACATCAGCAGCGTTTTCTTCAGCGCTTCAGCGGCGGTGCCGGCCACCACCGCGTCGTCCAGAAGGTCGATCAGCGGGCCGATGTTGTAGCCGCCCAGCATCGTGCCCAGCCATTCGGTGGCGCGGCTGCGGGAGATCAGCGCACAGACCTCGGTACCGTGCGCCACGGCGGCCAGGTAGCTGGCCTTGACCATTGCTGCCTCGTCGACGCCTGCCGGCACGCGGTGGGTCAACAGGTCGACCAGCGTGGCTTCCTCGCCGGCGGGCGGTGCCTTCAGCAGTTCGATCAACTCGGCGGTCTGTTTGGCCGACAGCGGCAGCGGCGGAATGCCCAGCGCGGAGCGCTCGGCAGTGTGTTGGCGATAGGCTTGCAGCATGAAAATCTCCAATCAAAAAAGCGGTGTCAGGACGCCTTGGGCACGATGACCTTCAGGCCCTTGAAGTAGTCGCGAAAGAAGCCGGCGTCGCGTGTGATGAGCGCGCTGCACTGAAGCAGGGCGTGCGCGCCGACGATGAAGTCGGGCACAGTGCGCGGCGTGATCGGCGACTTGCCGGCCGCGCGCATGCGCTGGTTGTACTTGCGTTGCATCTCGCCCGACCGCACTGCGGCGCGTTCGTCCACGGCCAGGAAGCGGATGCCCATGTCTTCGAGCACGTCGAGGATTTCCGAGCCCGAGCCCAGCCCGGCAGTGACCTCGCTGAGCACCACGTCACACACCACCACAGGTCCGTTGGTCAGCGCCAACCGCAGCGAGCCCTCGGCGGCGTCGGCTCGCGTGTCATCGCCTAGCAGGTCGATCAGCACGTTGGTGTCGAGCGCGATCACAGGTCGACCGGATCGCCTGGCGCCCGCCCGCGAAGTTCGCGCATCACGTCGTCGGTGGTCGTGCCCTTGGGCAGCTTGAAGCGGCCGCGGGCCCGCGATATGGCGTCGTCCACGCTCTTGCGCAGCACGATGCGCCCGCCTTCTAGTTCGACCTTCAGCGTGCTGCCCTTGACCAGGCCCAGTGCATCGCGCACAGCCTTGGGCAAGGTGATCTGGCCTCGTTCGGCAACGGTGGCTTCCATCGCGGACTCCTAAAAAGTATGCAAGAAGTATACATACTCAGTCGTCCGTACTCAAGCCGTGCCCCGGGTCGTCAGATGGCCTGATCGACCCGGCCTTCTGCCGCGCGCCGCGGCAGAAGCTGTCACTTCAGCATCGTGTTGCCGGCGCTGGCGGTGGTGGCTGCCTTGGCCGCCTCGACGGCGACGCGCTGCTCGGTCTGCATACAGCTGTCGACCATGCGCTGGCCGATCTTGTTGTTCATCAGCATCGACTTGACGGGGATCTGGATCCACACCACGCCGGCCTTCTTGTCTTCCAGGCGCACGGCGCCGGTGGTGGTTTCTTCAGGCGTCATCACGTAGTGAAGCTTGTTGAAGCCGACCTTGAAATGCCCCGGCCGGTCGGCCATGGGCTCGACGCTGACCTGCTGGTTGAATTCGCACTGCGCGCTGCCGGTGAGCACACGCGAGGCGATCTCCAGCCGGTTCTCGGTGATCGCCTCGACCGTGTCCGATGCCAGCGCCAGGCCCTTGGCCTCGGCGGCAAGCTGCTGGCGCGGGGTGGCAGCTTTCGGCGCCGGCTTGGCGTGCGCCGCCTTGGCGGTCGGATGCGGCGCAGGCGCGGTCGATTGCGCAACGGCGGCGGTGCTCGTCAGGGCCAGCAAGGTGCACAAGCTGAGGGTCGAACGGATCATGGAGCGTCTCCTGTGGATTCGGGTGATGGATTGTCGAACTTCGCCTGCACCGACTTGAGAGGGTTCAAGCGAGGCTTTGAAACAATTTGCGATGAAGCGGCGTGAGACTCGAAACCGGTGAGCTCGCAAGCGCGCGGTTCCGTCAAGTCCCGCAGCGCGGTGGCGGGCGCTTGAGCGTGTGTGCAAGTTCACGCGCGAGCCGCGCGCGTGAAGTCGTCGGCGCCACGCCACCGAGGTGTGCCGTGCATTGCGTGCGCCAACGCGCCGCGTGGCTCGAAACATCTGCGTACGCTTGCACCGCCGGGCTCACGCGCTCAACGGGCCGAAGAACGCCGCGCGCACCTCCACCGGCAGCGGCTGCCCGGTGCGCTGCGCACGTTCCAGCACCTGCCAGAAATAACGGTAGCTGGCGCGGTCGTGAAGCGCGTCACGGTGGCTGATGGGCGCCCACGCTGCGGCCTGGCCGGCGATGATGATTTCGATCGCCTGGTCCACCTCCGCCACCGTGGGCGCGAAGGCTTCGACGATGGGCAGGATCTGATCCGGGTGGATGCTCCACATGCGTGTGAAGCCCAGTTCGCGGCAGGCGTGGGTGGCAGCTTCCTGAATCGCCGCCTGGTTGCTGAATTCGGTCACCACACTGTGTGATGGCGTCTTGCCGTGCCCATGGCAGGCGGCCGCGATTTCCAGCTTGGCGCGAAGCACCAGCGGGTGTCGAAACTGGCCTTGCGCGCTCATGCCGCTGGCCGGAATGGCGCCGCGATGGGCCGACACGAAGTCCATCAGCCCGAACGAGAGCGACTGCACCCGAGGGTGCGCAGCAATCGCGTCAACGTCGCGCAATGCGCCGTGGGTTTCGATCAGCACATGCACCGGCACAACACCGTCTACGCGCTGCAAGCCGTTGACCCGCGACAGCCGGTCGATTTCGTCGCAGGCCCGCACCACGTCGGCCAGTCCGCGCGGCTTGGGCAGCATCAGGTAGGCCAGGCGGTGCCCGGCGCGGGCGATCAGCGTCGCCGCGTCGTCGGCGAACGACGCGTGCGTCACCGGGTGGATGCGCGCACCGACGCGGCCGTGCCGGTTCAGCGCCGAGTCGGCCAGCTCGGCCACCAGGTGCGCATGCGCTGCCTCGCCGCCCACCGGTGCGCCGTCTTCGCAGTCGAGCGTGACGTCGAACACCGGACCCATCTCGCCCTGCAGCGCCAGGCTCTTGCGCATGCGCGACTCGACGCCGGCGTAGTGGTCGCATACCGGCAGGTCGGCGACCACCTCGTCGGCGTCGAACAGGGCGTCTCGGGGATGCAGCTTCATGGCGTGTGGTGTGCGTTGCCGCGCAGCGCGCGACTGACGGAA
The DNA here is from genome assembly GCA_031386065.1 of Burkholderiales bacterium. Classification (GTDB taxonomy): domain Bacteria; phylum Pseudomonadota; class Gammaproteobacteria; order Burkholderiales; family Burkholderiaceae_C; genus JANYJJ01. The sequence continues at coordinate 170 of JANNBZ010000200.1, read as the reverse complement.
GGACGATTTACAGAAGGTGCTTCACACCATCCTGCTCGTCGGTCAATTCCTTCAGCGTGAGGTTGATGCGTTCCTGGCTGAAAGCGTCGATGGCCAGGCCTTCGACCACCTTGTATTCGCCGTTCGAGGTGGTGACCGGGAAGCCGAACATCACGTCCTTGGGAATGCCG
>JANNBZ010000119.1:0-4120 GCA_031386065.1 Burkholderiales bacterium | reverse complement strand
TCCGACGCACTCGACTCGGCCGAGATCTCCAACGTCTCCGTCATCGGCCGACCGACCGCCAGCATCTCGCCGGTGCGACCGCGCGCCAAGCTGCTGTTCTTCGGTGCGTTGGCAGCCGGCCTGCTCGGCAGCTTCGGCTTCTTCGTGTTGCGCGATGCGCTGCGTCCGACCGTTCATTCGCGCGACAAGGCGGCCGACATTCTGGGCGCGCCGGTGCTGGTGCGATTGACGGAGGTTCGCTGGTGAAGTTGTCCGACCTGCTCCAGTCGCCGGCCCTGGCCGAAGAATTCGAGCGCTTGCGGCGTGACCTCGGCGTGCACCATGTGGCCATTGCCGGCGCGCAAGGCGGCGAAGGCGTCACCACGGTGGCCACCCGGCTCGCGTTCAGCCTCGCCGGCCAAGGCCGCGTGCTGCTGGCCGAAGGCAATCTGCGGCGGCCGGCGTTGGCGCGCGAGTTGAAGCTGAACGGTCCCGGCCTGCTCGACTGGGACCTGCAAGCCGCCTTGCACACCCAGACCCTGCCCGAGCTGCCGCAGCTGTCCGTGCTGACGGCCGGCAACAGGGAGCTGACGGACCTCGACGCGGCGACCCTGCCCGCGCGCCTGGGCGCTGCGGCGCAGCGGGCGCGACAAACCTTCGACTACGTGGTCTGGGACACGCCGGCGGCCAACCGCTACCCCGACCTGCAGGCGGTGGCGGCCCATTGCGACGGCGTGCTGGTGGTGGTGGAAACAGACCGCAGCCGGGTCGACAGCCTGCAGTTCCTGCGCGAAACCATGGATCGCGCACAGGTGCGCATCCTGGGCAGCCTGCTCAACCGCAGCGGGCGCTACTGGCCGCGCGCGCCGCAGGTGCAGCGGGCGGCCGCCCGTTCCGCGCGCTGACAGCGGCCTGCGTTCAGGTGCCGCCGCGCCGATCCGCCTGAGCTTGCGCCACGATGGCTGACGCACCTCCCCCGCTGGCCTTTCGCGCCGAACCCGATCGCGGCGTCCCCGGCCGCACTTGGCGGGTGCTGCTGGGCTTCGCCGCGCTGCTGGTGGTGGCTGCCGGTGTGACGGTGCTGTCGGGCGGGCGACCGGCGCTGCTGGCCATCCCCGGCATCGTGTTCACCGGCGTGGTGGTGCTGGCTCCGCTGGTCGGACTGGTGCTGACCGTCATCACGCAGATCATCTGGCTGCTGGGTGCGTACGCGCCGGGCGGTATTAGCGCGCTGGCGCTGTCGAAGGTGTTCACCGGCCTGACCGCACTGGCCTGGATGCAGGGTGCGCTGCGCGACCGCGTGGCATTGACGTATGCGCCGCACATGCTGGCACTGGCGGCGTTCGTGCTGGTGGTGCTGCTGGGGCCGGTGCTGACGCCAGCGTTCGAAGACTCCATCATTGGCATTGGCAAGTACTCGATGATGGTGTTGCCGTATTTTCTGGTGGCCAACCTGGCCATCTCTCGGCGCGGCGTGCGGGCGGTAGCGGTTGCCATCACGGCGGCCGCCACCCTGGCCGCCCTGCTGGCGCTGGTCGAGCGCTTCCTGCCCGGCATCGACCTCAACTTCGGCGAAGGCATTTCGCTGGGTGCACATGCCGATGACGTGTCGCTGGGCAGCGGCCCGGCCATCAAGCGCGTCACCGGCGGCATCGGCGACGCCAACTGGTTCAGCTACACCATGGCCACTGCGCTGCCGCTGTGCCTGTACTGGTTCCGCATCGGTGGCACGCTGTGGGTCAAGCTGCTGGCGGTCGGCATGGCGCTGCTGCAGGCAGTGGGCATCGTGCTGTCGTACACACGCACCCCGCTGATCGGCCTGGCCGGTGTGGTGCTGTTTCTGGTCTGGAGGCGGCGCCTGCCGCTGTTGCCGGTGCTGCTGCTGGGCGCGGTGCTGGGCGTGGCCTCGCCGCTGTGGCTGCCGGCGGGTTTCCTCGACCGCTTCTTCTCTGAAAAATACCTGCGCGAGGGCAGCACGCCGATGCGGCGCGAGATCTTCAGCATGGCGGTCGACCTGATCCAGATGCGCCCGCTGCTCGGCCATGGTTACCAGCAGTTCGGGCCGCAGTTCATCAAGCATTCCAAAACCGAGATGGGCGAGGAATGGGAGCGTCGCGACACCGAAGGCACCGAGCCGGCGCACCTGCTGCGCGCCCACAACCTGTATCTCGACGTGTGGGTGCTGCACGGCCTGATCGGGCTGCTGCCGCTGGTGTTGATGTTCGCGCTGTTGCTGCGCGAGTTGAACCAGGTGTCCATCACCGGCCCGCCGGACGAGGCTGAACTGGCGGTGGTGCTGATGGCTTGCCTGATCTCGTTTTACCTGTGCGGCCTGGGCGGCCATTCGCAGGAGCTGAAAATCTTTTGGGTGCTGGCCGGGCTGGCGGCAGGGCTGCGACGCGTGGCCTTCGGCGCCGACCATCCGCGCTGAGTCGCCGCGTCAGGGACCGATGACGCGCGCCGTGTTGGTGTAGTAAATCATGCTGAAGCCGAGGTTTCGCCACAGCGGCACGATGTTGTTGACGTAGCGGTTGAAGAAGTCGGCCACACCGGCAATTTGCGTCTGCGGCACGAACACCACGTCCATCGGCTGCAGCGGCACGTCGCCTTTGGCGCCGGGCTGTCCGTCGACCATCGCCTTCATGTCGAGCAGGATGAATTCCGGTCCGTTGCCGCCCTTGTAGCGCAGCACCACCACATTGCGCGCCTCCGAGTCGCGGGTGAAGAAGCCGGCCCGTGCCACCGCCTGGAAGGCCGTCATGTCTTCTTGCAGCGGCACCTCGCCGGGGTTCTTCACCTCGCCGGCCACGAACACCCGCTGCGGGCCGAACTGCTTGACCACCACCGTCACCACCGGCTCGCGCAGCACCTTGGCGTAGCGCTCGCGCAGGTCGCGCTCCAATTCGCTGGGGCTGTTGCCGGCGGCCTGCACCTCGCCCACCAATTGCAGCGAAATCTTGCCGTCGGGCCGCACCACCACGCTCTCGTTCAGCTCGGGGCTGTAGAACATCTTCACGTCGAAGGCGTCGCCCGACTGCAGCAGGTAGACCCGTGGCGTCGACGCCCAGGCCGGCGACGACGCGGGTGTCGAAGGCAGCGCCACCGGCCCCTGCGGACCGACCGGGAACGAGGTGTTCACGCAGCCGGCGCACAGCAGCGCAGCGAGTGCGGCGCCGGCGCGAACCCGGCCGGCACGGCGGGGTTCAGCAGAAGGGATCGTCGCGAGGGAAGTCGTTGCTGTCATCGTGGACTCAGGTCGAAAGATCGGGCCGATGCGCGAGTTTCGCGCTGTGGCAAGCGGTGTGCGTCGCGTCGCCGAGCAGTGTAATTGCGCCGTCGCCAGACCCGAGAAAGTGCTTCCCGCGCGGCCGGCGGTTCGGCAAGAATGGGCCACGCCCCCACCATTCCAGAGCAACCCATCATGGCCTTCATCAACTACATCACGCAGATCCAGATCGACTTCGGTGCGGTGCAACTGCTGCGCGCCGAGTGCGAGCGCACCGGCATGCGCAAGCCGCTGATCGTCACCGACGCCGGGGTGCGCGCCGCCGGTGTGCTGGCCAAGGCGGTCCAGGCGCTCGGCGACTGGCCGCACGCGGTGTTCGACCAGACGCCGTCGAACCCGACCGAGGCCGCCGTGCGCGCTGCGGTGGCGGTGTTCAAGGCGAACGGCTGCGACGGGTTGATCGCGGTCGGCGGAGGCTCCAGCATCGACCTGGCCAAAGGCCTGGCGATTGCCGCCACGCACGATGGGCCGCTGAAGACCTACGCCACCATCGAAGGCGGCAGCATTTTGATCACCGACCGCGTGCTGCCGCTGATCGCGGTGCCCACCACCGCCGGCACCGGCAGCGAAGTGGCGCGCGGCGCCATCGTGATCGTCGAAGACGGCCGCAAGCTCGGCTTTCACAGCTGGCACCTGGTGCCCAAGACCGCCCTCCTCGACCCCGAACTGACCCTTGGCCTGCCGCCGCTGTTGACCGCCGCCACCGGCATGGATGCCATCGCCCACTGCATGGAAACCTTCATGGCACCGGCCGTCAACCCGCCCGCCGACGGCATTGCACTCGACGGCCTGGAGCGCGGCTGGGCGCACATCGAACGCGCCACCCGCGATGGCTCCGACCGCGAGGCGCGCTGG
>JANNBZ010000101.1:0-5317 GCA_031386065.1 Burkholderiales bacterium | reverse complement strand
AAAGCCGCCTTCGGGCGGCTTTTTTGTGGGCGTCGCTCAGCCGACGTCGATCCAGTCGAAGCCGTGCTGCGGATCGGCCACGCTCAAGCGCGGCGCAAAGCCGCTGCTGGCCTGCCGCAACGCCGCCAGCGCCAGGTCGGGGCGGTTGTTCTGCTCGCTCAGGTGGGCTGCCACCACGTGGTTCAGTCCGCCGTGCAGGCAGGCATGCAGGATGCGCGCCGCCGTGTCGTTGCTGAGGTGGCCAAGCCGCCCGCCGATGCGGGCCTTCAGCGATTCGGGGTAGCGCGACCGGGCCAGCAGTTCCGCTTCGTGGTTGCATTCCAGCAGCAGGGCGTGGCAGTCTTGCAGGTGCGCCAGCAGGTGTTCGGTTGCGCAGCCGGCGTCGGTCAACACGCCGAGGCGCACGGCGCCGTCGCTGAAGCAGATCTGCAGTGGTTCTGCAGCGTCGTGCGGGACGGTGAAGGGCTGCAGTTCGAGGTCGCCGACGGCGATACGCCCGCCATCGCGCGCAAAGTGAAGCATGCCGGGCAGGTCGGGTTTACCGATGGCGCGCCAGGTGCCTCGGCTCATCCACAGCGGCACGCCGTGACGCCGCGCCAGCGCCAGCGCGCAACCCACGTGGTCGCCGTGTTCGTGGGTGATGAAAACCGCGTCGAGATCGTGTGCGGCCAGTCCCACGCGTTGCAGCCGCGCTTCGAGTTCGCGCAGCGAGAAGCCGCAATCGAGCAGCACGCGCGTGGTGGTGATGCCGCCGCGCCCTTCGATCAGCGTCGCGTTGCCGGTGCTGCCGCTGCCGAGGCTGCGGAATCGGATCACGCCAGGTTCAACCGATCACTTCAGGTCTTCCAGCAGCAGGGCGACGATGCGCTTGCCGGCGTCGCCGTTTTCGGGGCCGCCCTGGTCGTTGAGCACCGCCACCGTGCTGCGCTCGCCTTCGCTCTTAACATTGACGCGGTAGCGCGCGGTGGTGATGCCGCCCTTGTCGCGACCGAAGCTGAACAGCTTGCTCAGGAAGGTGGGATCTTCACGGCCTGCGAACGCTGGATCGACGTAGCGCACGAAGTAGATGCCCTGCGCGCGGTCGCGGTCCTCGACGGTGAAGCCGCTGCGGTCCAGCGCCAGGCCGACACGTCGCCATGCGCGGTCGAAGCCGTCGTCGACCTGCAGCGTGGCCGCAGGCAGGCCGGTCAGCAGCCTGGCGCGTGCGGCCTGCGTGGGAGTTGCGGCCGCGACGATGGCGGCCTTGGCGGCTTCCTCCTTGGTGCCGAGCTTGACCATCAGGCGCTGCAGCAACTCGGCTTCGAGTTGCGGATCGGCCGGCTTCGGCTGCCACACCGTGGCCTCTTTCAAGGTCGAGGTGTAGACCTCGACCAGGCCGCGATGGCTGATGTAGATCTCGCTGCCGCCCGCCACACGCTCAACGCGGGTGCGGAACTTGTCGCGTTCGCCGGTGGAGTACAGCGGCTCGATCAGCCGGCCCAGCGTGCTGCGGATGATGTCTTGCGGCAGCTTTGCCCGGTTCTCGGCCCAGTCGGTTTCCATCACGCCGGCATTGACCTGGTCGACCAGCAGCACCAGACCGCGCTCTTTCCAGAATGCCTGCAACTGCGGCCACAGCGCCTCGGGCGTCTGGGCCACCGCGAGCCAGCGCTCGTTGCCCAGCCGTTCCAGGCGAATGTCGCTGGCCGCAGGAATGACAGCGGACGCCGCCGGTGCCGGCGCTGCCACGGTCTGGAAGGTGGCCGCGCTGACGGTGCCGCCGGGTTGCTGGTAGCGCGTGTCGCGGGCAAGCTGCGTCAGGTCGGGCGGCACTTCGAGTCCGTTCGCCTTCACCGTGGTCGAGCGGTAGTCGATCTTGTCGCCGCCCATGAAGTTCTCGACCGTCGAGCAGCCGGCCAGGGACAGCGAGAGCAGAACAAAGGTGGTGCAAACGGGTGCGCGAGAAAATATCGACAACACGGCAGGCGAGCAAGTGGAACGGGGGAACGGGGTCACGTTGGAGATCTCCGAAGAAAGGTTCGCCAGGGGCATCGGCGAAGCGTTCGCCGGGCCAGAGTTGAAAACGAAGCGGCTCAAAGAAGGCCGGCGTCGCGCAGGGACTGTTCGACCACCGCCTGCCCGGCCGGCGTCAACGGTGTCATCGGCAAGCGCAAGGCCGCGCCGCACAGGCCCAGCTTGGCCATCGCCCACTTGGTGGCGGCCGGGCTGGGTTCGATGAACAGGTTCTTGTGCAGCGGCAGCAACTTCATGTGCAATTCGGTCGCTTCGCGCACGCGGCCCTCGAGGGCGGCCATGCACAACTGGTGCATCGCCTTCGGAGCCACGTTGGCCGTGACGCTGACGTTACCGTGCCCGCCCAGCAGCATCAGCGCTACGGCCGTGGGGTCGTCGCCCGAATAGATCGAGAAGCCCTTGGGCGCCTGCTTGATGAGCCAGCAGGCACGTTCGATGTCGCCGCTGGCCTCTTTGATGCCGACGATGCCGGGCACTTGCGCCAGCCGCAGCGTGGTCTCGACCGACAGATCGGCCACGGTGCGGCCGGGCACGTTGTACAACACCATCGGAATGTCCACCGCTTCGGCAATCGCCTTGAAGTGCCGGTAGATGCCTTCTTGCGACGGCTTGTTGTAGTAGGGCACGACCGACAGCGTGCAGGCGGCGCCGACCTTCTTCGCGTAGCGCGAATGCTCGATCGCTTCGGCGGTGGAGTTGGCGCCGGTGCCCGCCATGATCGGCACGCGGCCCTTGGCGTGCTCGACCGCGACGCGGATGATTTCCCAGTGCTCTGCCACCGACACGGTGGGCGATTCGCCGGTGGTGCCGACCACGCCGATGCAGTCGGTGCCCTCGGCAATGTGCCAGTCGATCAGACGCCGCAAGCCGTCGTAGTCGACCTGGGTGTCGTCGTGCATCGGGGTGACGATGGCCACGATGCTGCCAAGAATGGGTTTCATGCGAATTCCTGTGAATCGACCGATTTTACCTGCCGCCGCGCGGGCGTCGGCGTCACAACCGGTAGCGCGCCGGGGGGTCTGCCGGGCGCGCCTCGCGCACGGCGGCGATGCGTTGCACGAATCGTTCGGGCGCCGACAAGAAGCCCTCTTCGAAGGCCACCACGCGCAAGCCCTGCGCCGCCTGCAACAGCTCGCCGGGGCGCAGCAGGAAGTCCGGATTCGACGGTTTGCCGACGCTGGCGTTGCCGGCCGAGAAGGTCTCGTACAACAGCACGCCGCCGTCGGCCAGGCTGTCGATCAAGGTGGGCAGCAGATCGCGCCACAGGTAGTTGGTGACCACCACCGCGTCGAAACGACGGCCTGCCAACGGCCACGGCGCGTTCTCGATGTCGGCCACGATGGTGTGCGCCACGCTGGCCAACCCGGCCAGCGCGGACTCGTCGCGGTCGATCCCCGTCACATGGCAACCTTGCTGCGCGAACCAGCGCGCATGACGGCCGGAGCCGCAGGCCACGTCGAGCACGCTGGCGCCCACGGGCAACAGGTGCGACCAGCGTTGCACCCAGGGCGAAGGCGGCAAGCCCTCATGCAAGTCGGCAGCCATCAGAAGCAGTTCCAGAGCTGGTTCGCCAGGCTCACCGCGACATCGGGTCGCAGGTAGGCCATGAACACCGCCGCCAACGCGATGCCGGCGGCAGCCCAGATCAGCACGCGGGTTGGCTTCATCGCCATCACGCCGCCAGCGGCGGCGCGCGCACGATGGTGGTTTCTTTCACCGGCAGGTTGGCGATGGCCGCGAACACGCCCAGCGCCACCGCGATCCACCACACCACGTCGTAGCTGCCGGTCATGTCGTACAGCCTGCCGCCCAGCCACGCACCCATGAAGCTGCCGAGTTGGTGGCTGACGAACACGAACCCGCTGAGCATCGACAGGTACTGCACGCCGAAGATCTGCGCCACCACCGCGTTCGTCGGCGGCACGGTAGACAACCACAGCACACCGATCGCCGACGCGAAGACGTAAACGCTCATCGGCGTCAACGGCAGGCTGATGAAGATGATGATCACGACGGAGCGAAGTGCGTAGATGCCCGACAGGATGTAGCGCTTGGGCATGCGCTGGCCCAGTGAGCCGGCGGCATAGGTGCCGATCACGTTGAACAGGCCGATCAGGGCCAGTGCGGTGGTGGCCACGTTCGGGGTCAGCCCGTGGTCTTTCAGGTAGCTGGGCATGTGGATGCCGATGAACACCACCTGGAATCCGCAGACGAAATAGCCGGCCATCAACCAGCGAAAGCTCGGGTACGCGAAGGCCTCGCGCACCGCCTGCGTCATGCTCTGGTGAACGCCGGCGGGCTTGCTGAATGGCGGCTCTTTCAAGCCGAATGCCAGCGGGATGATCAGCAGCGCCAGGCAGCCCAGAAAGAACAGCGCCTGCTGCCAGCCGAAGCTGCCGATCAGCCAGTTTTCCACCGGCACCATCAGGAACTGGCCGAACGAGCCCGCCGCTGCGGCCACGCCCATCGCCCAACTGCGTTTGTCGGCCGCCACGTTGCGGCCGATCACCCCGTACACCACCGCGTACGTGGTGCCCGACTGGGCCATGCCCAGCAGCACACCAGCGCTGCCGGTGAAGGCCAGGCCGGTGGTCGCCAGGCCCATCAGCACCAGCCCCGAGGCGTAGAACAGGCTGCCGACGATCAGCACCTTGTAGGCGCCGTAGCGGTCGGCCAGCGCACCGGCCACGGGCCCGGCAAAACCCCAGGCCAGGTTCTGGATCGCGATCGCGAAGGCAAAGGTTTCGCGCGACCAGCCACGGTCCATCGTGATCGGCTGCAGCCACAGGCCGAAGCCGTGGCGGATGCCCATCGACAGCGTCACGATCAAAGCGCCGAACAGCAGCACCTGCTTCATCGAAAGGGCAGGGCGCGTCGGCGCAGAAGCTGTTTTGCTCATGCGTCACTGTAACGAGAGCGCGGCCGAGCGCCGACGCCTCCTTAGAATTCCCCGCATGGCAACCAAATCATCCACCGTCAACAAGGAATACGGCGAGGCATCGATCCGCGTGCTGAAGGGCCTGGAGCCCGTGAAGCAGCGCCCGGGCATGTACACCCGCACCGACAACCCGCTGCACGTCATTCAGGAAGTGATAGACAACGCGGCCGACGAGGCACTGGCCGGACACGGCAAGCGCATCGACGTGACCTTGCACGGCGACGGCTCGGTCAGCGTGCAGGACGACGGCCGCGGCATTCCCTTCGGCCTGCACCCCGACGAGCAGGTGCCGGTGGTCGAGATCGTGTTCACCCAACTGCACGCCGGCGGCAAGTTCGACAAGGGCGCTGGCGGCGCGTACAGCTT
>JANNBZ010000056.1:0-9259 GCA_031386065.1 Burkholderiales bacterium | reverse complement strand
TAGCTGTGCGCGCCGGTGTGGCGGCGCAGCACGGCCGACAGCAACTGCTTGGTGAAAAGGCCCGGCGCGCGCTCCTGGATGTCGGCCTGGATGCGCAGCTTCAGCGGCTTCGCGGCGCCACCGAACAGCGCCGGGAACAACTGCTTGAGTTGGGCCGCGCAGGCGGCAGGCGACAGCGCCGGCGTGGTGGCCGTTGCCTCAGGCGTTGCCGTTGCAGCTGCTTCGACGGCGTCAGCGCTGGTGTCTGGCGCGTCGGGTAGTGCGGTCGCGGCTGCGGGTTCGGTCACCGGTTCGGAAGGGGTCTGGGACATGGGAGATTCGACACAAGAAAGAGGGGCCGCCGAGGGGCGTCTAAGGAGCGCATTCTGCCCATGCTTCAAAACGGCCCCACCACCGCGATCAGTTTGCGCCGCCGCGCGCGCGGTTTCGATGCCGCCGGCACAGCAGCTTTCCGCACGCGCTTGCGAGCTGCCTTCACCGCAACCACGGCGGGAACCTGCGCCTGCGGCGTCGCATCGCGATCCGGTGGCGCCCACGCGCCACTGGGCGTCAGCCGCTGCGCCAGCGCGTGCAGCCGGGCTCCGGTGGCCGGGCCCACAACGCCAGCGGCCTTTTCGTGCGCCAGGTAGAACAGGCTCATCAAGGCGATCTGCCGCATCACCGCGTCGCGCTCCTTGGGCGTGATCAGCGCGCCGTGCAGACAGTCTTCGTAAGCCCGCGCCAGTTCGTCGACGGCCGCGTCGCCGGCAGCGCCGCCGTCATCGAGAGCCTGGTTCAACAAGGCAGCCACCAGCGCCGCTTCGGCCACCATGGTGGCGTTCCAGGCTTCGGGTGAATCGACGAAGGCGGCGTTGGCGCTGGCCGCGCAGCCTCGGGCCAGCGGCAGGTGCGCGCTGCGCTGCGCCATGTCGGCTGTCAGCGACCACAGGAACAGCCAGTTCAGCGTGTGGTACGGGCGCACGATTTGCGCGCCGAGTTGGGTCGCCATGCTGCCGTAGGCGTCGGCGCTGCGCACCAGTTCTTTTTGCATCGCGTCGAACTGCGCGGCGTCACCGGCCAGGTAGGCCAGCGCATGAATGGCCGCCTTGCGCTTGTAGGCGCTGCCCAGCAGGCCCGCGCGGTCGGGGCTGGGCAGTTTGTCCAGCGCCGCGGTCGCAGCGGGCAGCGAGGCGCCGGTCAGGCCCACCAACTGCTCCAGCCGCGCAATGGCGCGCACGGCCAGCGCCAGGTCGGCGTTCTGCACCGCCAGCCGGCCCTCGGCGTTGGCAAGTTCCTCGATCGCCTTGATGGGCACCTTGCCTTGCCGGTCCGACGCCAGCACCGCGCGCTCGAAGCACTGGCTGGCCAGCTCGCAGAACTCGGGCCCGAGATCGGCGTACAGGTCGCCGAGCGCGCTGTACAGGTCGGGTCGTGCATGCCAGGCCTCGGGCGCGTGGTCGAACCATTGCTGCACTTCGCGCACCAGTGCGTTGGCCTGCTTCGAGCTCAGGCTCTCGTCACGCCGCTGCAGCTCCTGCCGCTTGACCTGGATGTTGCTGATCAACTCTTCAGGCGCCACGCCGCGCCAGGCCCGGGGCTTGCGCGCGCGCACCGCCCGCGGGTCGATCTTCCAGCCGGGTTCGCCGTAGGCCTGGTAGGCACCCCAGGTGATGCTGCCGGGGTGACGTTCCCAGGTTTCCCTGCGGGCACGGAACACGGCTTCGCCGAAGGTCAGGTTGTCTTGCAGCAGCGCGTCGTAGAAGGTCTGCGCGAACAGGCTGGCCGGCAGGTCTTCGACCGCCCAGCCGGCCACCACCACGGCGCGCACGCCGATGTCGATCAGCTGGCGCGCCACGCTGTAGGCCAGCTTGTTGAAGGCCACCGGCGAGCGATCCATCTTGCCGAGGTGGCAGCAGTTCATGAACACCAGGTCGGGCACGACTTCCATCGCGTCGATCTCGGCGGCGGTGATCATCAGCCCGTCGGACAGCACCACGCCGCTGCGGGTTCGGCCGTCGGCGGCGCGCTGGTCGAACAGGCCGTGGCCGGCGATGTGGACGATGCGGTACGGGTGCTTGAAGAGTCGGTTCACCACGTCGAGGGCGCGCTGGTCCTGGCCGATGGCGCGTTCCACGTCGAAGCCGTTGCGCGCCAGCGCGTCGCTGACGACGCCGGCTTCCTGCTCCGCCGCCTGCAGATCGTCGAGCGCCTTGATGCCAGGATGGCGCGGGTCGGGAAAGGCCGCGCCGAAGCCCTGCGTCGACGGGTTGCCCACCACGTAGGCGCGCGACTCCAGCGTCTGGCTGGGGCGCAGCCGGTAGTTGGTCGACGCGAGCTGGCGGACCATGGCGGTGCGCGTGGCCAGCGGCTGGTCGTCGGCCAGCATCAGCTCCCACGGCAGGTTGGCGGTGGTGCCGTCGAGCACGAACACCATTTGCTGCATCTGCCGCGCGGCGTCCTTGAAGTCGTGCGGAATCAGCAACTGGAACAGCGTGCGGCTGAAGTCGGCTTCGTAGGCTCCGAGCTGCATCTGGCTGGCCACCAATTGCTCGACCAGGCCTGGCTGGCGCTGTTGCACCACCGACTCGGCACGCGCGCGCTGGCCCAGATACAGGTAGCGCAGGCGCTCGGCCGGCGCCGTGGAGGCCGGCGTGCTGGCGGGCAGGCATTCCTCGGCGGGCCGGTCGTCGTCGGTGATCATCAGTCGTGGCCAGTAGCCGCCGCCGCGTTCGTCGAACAGGCGCTGGCGCATGCCCTCACCTTGCAGCATCACGGCGTCGGCCTCGATGCGGCAAGCGATGCGCGGGTCGGCGTTCATGCTCTGCGCGATGGCCTGTGCCGCGTAGGTGGCGGTGATGGCTGTGTCGAGGTAGATCTCGACGATGTCGAGCGCGCTGATGCGCAGCTTCGAACGCGTGGTTTGCGCGAACTGGCTGTTCGCTTCGATCACGCCGCGCAGCAGGGCCTGCACCGAATCGGCAATCGTCAGGTTGGCCGACGAGTTGTAGCCCAGCAGCAGGCTGGCCAGCTTGACGCCGTCGGCCGACTCGGTGCCGCTGGCAATGGCGCCGCTGTCGAGCACGTGCACCAGGTAGCGCAGGCCGGCGGTGCGCACCGCGTCGGTCAGCTTGCCCACCGTCAGCGAGCCGTCGTACTTGCCCAGGCCGGCCACCACCGCGCCGCGGTAGCTGCCGCGCTGTCGTTCGAGCGCGGTGCCCGACAGCAGCACCGCACTGGCCGTGCCGACCGCGCCCGCATACAGGCCCAGGTGGTGGCGCAGGCTCAGTTCGCCGTGCACCAGCTCCGAGTCGATCAGCGCCTCGGGCCCGGCGATCGCGTCCTGCTCGTAGTGGCCCACCAGAATGGGCTGGTTGACCTGCCGCAGGTCCATCGCACACACGCGCACCCGCAACGTCTCGCGGGCACGTTCGCGCGCACGCACCCGCTTGCCGCCACCGAACAGGCCACCGGCCAGTTCGCCGTCGGTCGGGAAGGGCACCGGGCCGGCGTCGTAGCTGGCGACCTGCGGCGTCGACGACTCGCCGCGCAGCGCCGGCCGGCTGGTCATCAGGATGCCGCCGGTGCCGCGTTCCAGTAGCTCGGTGATCGACGCGAAATAGTCGGCGCTGTCGGGCAGGTCGCCATGCTCGGTGGGCATCCAGAAGAAGCTGCCGATGCCGTCGATGCGGCCCGAGGCCCAGGTCACCGAGCCATCGCCTTCGGGCGTGCCCTGCATCTTCCAGCAGCCGCCTTCCTTGACGATGCCGCACGGCGTCTTGGGGGCGAAACCGAACACGTAGGCCACCTTGGCCGCGTGCCTGGCGGGCAGCGCCGGCGCTGCGGCGCCGTCTTGCGTCCACAGCCACTGCGCCTGGGCCAGCGTGGCGGCCGACGGCAACGCGCCGATGCCGTTGCCGAACCAGAAGTCGCGCATGTCCTTCTTGTAGTCGGCCCACACCGGCGCGCGGAAGTAGTCGAACGTCTGCGTGGCTCCGGTGTCGATGAAGCCGGGCTTGGGCAGCAACTGCAAGGCACCGGGGAAGCCGGCAATGATGTCGATCACTTCTTGCAGGTCGTGCGCCTGGTCCAGCACGCCGAGCTTGCGCACGGTGTCGGCCTTGCCGATCAGTGTTTCGACCATCAAATGCGAGCCCTGGTTGGGCGTGCCCAGCATCACGAAGCGGGCGCCGTCGCGCGCCATCAGCTCGTCCCACAGGTCGGCGTGCTTGTGGATCAGCGCGCGCACCACCAGCCCGCCCATGCTGTGTGCCAGCAGGCGCACCGGTTGCGCTGGGTTGTTGGCCGTGGCGGCGGTGGCGTCGAGCTGGCTGCGCAGCACGGCCGCCAGATCGTCGGCCAGCACGTCCAGCGGCAGGCGCCAGTCGTAGGCGTGGGCCACCACGCGCTGGCGGTTGCATTGCAGGTGCTCGTGCAGGTCGCCGTAGAACTGTGCGAACAGCGCCTCGGCGGCCACCTTGTCTTTTTTCGCCTCGGGCTTCAGTTGCAGCTTGGCCAGGCCGCCCAGCGCCAGCGCGGGCACGCTGAACCAGACCCGCTCGCGCTGGTTCAGCCACAGGTGCGAGCCCATCGTGCCGGGCAGCAGCACCGTCACAGGCTGCGTGACGGTGCTGCCGTCGCGCGACTTGCCGGCCGGCGTGTCGACCAGCGTGCGCTCGTCCACGCCGCGCAGTGGCATGAAGGCGTCGATCTGCTCGACCGCCGGCTCCAGCAGCCAGCGGCGCAGCGCGGTGCGCGTGGCGTCGTTGGCGAAGTAACGGAAGTGACTCACGTCGGGGCCCTGGTCGAACATGACGCGCGCGTTCTCAGGCCGTGCGATGCCGGCGCTCATCGCGTCGGTGTCGACCACCAGGTCGTTGTTGGTGTTGTCGAAGAACGTGAAGTCGGTGAACAGCACCGCCAGGCGTTTCAGCAAGCCGCCGCCTTCGATGTCGCCCGAGATCACGGCCAGCTTGACGCCCGCCTGCGGCGTGGCCAGCGCCAGCAGCTTGGCCATCGGCGAGCCCGGCAGCATGGCCTCGATGCCCGGCACCAGATTGGGCTTGGTGCGGTTGCGCGCCACTTCGAGCACCACGCGTTTGAAGGCCGAGTAGACCGGGTTGCCCTTGAAGGCCGGCACCCAGCCCATCAGCGACAGCAGGCCCGACAGGAACACGTCGAAGTTGCCGCTGGCAAGCCGCGTGCCGCGCGCCGGCGAGGCCACGCGCACATAGCGCTCGACACGGAATTTCTTGCGCGCCAGTTCGGTCGCCAGCGCACGCAGCGCCGCCCGCTGCTCGGCGTGCGCCGTCAGCAGTTCTTTGGTGATGCGTTCGCGCTCGGCGGCGTCGGCCTCGCCGAGGCTGGCGGCATCGAGCGCATAGCCGTCTATCAGCGCGCTGAAGTTGTCCAGGCACAGCAAGTCGCCGACCAGGCCGCCGCGCGAATGCGTCAGCAGGTGCAGCGTGGCGCCCTCGGGCAGGGCCTGCGCGAGTTGCAGCGCGTTGTCGATCGGGCTCTCGGACAGGGTGCGGTGTTCGAAGCCGAACACGCGCGGGCCATAGCGGTCTTCGACCGGTTTCCAGAAACCGCTGGCGCTGCCGTTCAGGTCGTCGAAGCTGGCCTGCGTGCTCGACCCGGTGCCGTGGATCATCACCAGCAGCGGACCGGCCTTGGCGTCTTCCAGCAGGCGCGCGTTGCCGGGCAACAGCGGCTCGGTCAATTCGCCCTGCGACCAGCGGTACAGGCCGGGGTCGCGCTTGAGCCGGTGTTCCACCGCCCACATCAGCGCCTTGGTGCCGACCCAGCTGACGCCCAGGTCGGCGTAGCGTTCGATCTTGTCTTCGGACTTCTCGCCCAGCCATTCGCAGGCCTTACGTTTGGCGGCGTCGATGAGGGGGTCGGCGGCCTGGCCCACCGTCAGCGTGTAGATGCGCGACACCAGCGAACCCAGGCCGCCGACCACCGCGTCGCCCAGCGCACCGCGCATCGCCACGCCGCGCGTGCGCAGGGCCTGGTCGAACACCAGGGCGCCCGAGGCGTCGACGGCTGCGGGGTCGATGCGCTGCAGCGTGTCGTGCAGGTTGGCCGGGTGGGTGATCACGGTCACGCCTTCGGGCAGTTCGAGCACCACCACCTGACCCTCG
This sequence comes from Burkholderiales bacterium, assembly GCA_031386065.1. Lineage (GTDB taxonomy): Bacteria > Pseudomonadota > Gammaproteobacteria > Burkholderiales > Burkholderiaceae_C > JANYJJ01. The sequence goes on along the minus strand of JANNBZ010000056.1, from coordinate 3,137 downwards.
TCGGCGGCCATCGCATGCTCGGTCTGGCCACCGGGGCCGGAACGCGCGGTCGGTGTCAGGTCGAGCACCTGCGCAATGCGCACCAGGCCGGGCGGCAGGAAGGGGTCGTCCGGCGCCACGCCGGCGGACCGCTGCGGTGCCTCGAACGCACGCGGCATGCGCGGCGCCACCACGGCGGCGGCGCGCACCTTGAACACGACTGGCTGGGTCATCAGGCAACCTCCTTGCTTCGCAATGCGGTATTCGCCCAAGCGCCACGAAGTGGCCCCTTCGGGTCCATGACGGACCGTCGGCTCATGCTGTCTCCCGGCGCTACCCGTCGTCACGCAGCGACGATCTGGCAGTGAAGCACAGCGGTGCGGGGCGCTCAATCCCCACAAGACCCGCATCAACCCTGAACGCGCCATGAAAAAAGCGCGCCAGAAGGCGCGCTTTTCGGCCGGGGTTGGGCTGCCGGATCAGCTCTTGACGGCGGGCGCCCGCGTGACGCGCACCTTGCTGCCGGTGGTGACCAGAATCACCGCATCACCGGCGTTCAGCGTTTCGCCGGCCTTGGCCTGAACGATGGCGCGGCGTTCGCCGTTGCGCAACTGCACCAGCACTTCCACCGCGTCTTCGCGCGTCGACATGCGTTCGACCGCGTTGCCGGCCACGGCTCCGACCACCGCACCCAGCACACCGGCCACGATGCCTTCACGGTGTCCGCCGACCGACGAGCCAGCGATGCCGCCGATCACGCCGCCGGCCGCCGCGCCGCCGCCGCTCTGGTTGCCCTCGACGGTGACCGAACGCACCGACAGCACGGTGGCGTCCTGCACCTGCGACATGCGCTGCGCGTCGCCTCGCTGGATCACGTCGGGGCTGGTGGTCGAGCAGGCGCCGAGTGCGGCCGTGACGCTGAGGGCGATGAACAGTTTGTGCAGTGTCTTCAAGCGGTTCTCCAGTGGGTTTGGTGCCAACGCCGGGTCACCTTGAGACGTTGACGCGCGCAGTCGCGATTGAACGGCGTTCTGGCGCCAGAGTTCCCAGCGGCGGTGTAAAAAAGGGTGTTTGCACCGCTCGATGTTCAGCCGTGCAGTCGGCTGCTGCGCGGCACGCTGGCCAACAGGAATTCCATCTGGTCGGTCAGGATGCGGCGGCCGCGCAGGATCATGTCTTCGTGCAGGCTGGGCACGTACGGCAGGTACAGCAGTGTCATGCGCGCTTCTTCCGGCATGCGGTTGCCCTTGTGCCCGTTGCAGGCGCGGCAGGCGGTGATGCAGTTCATCCAGCTGTCGACACCGCCGCGCGAAGTGGGCGTGATGTGCTCGCGCGTCAGGTCGTCGGCATGGCAATGCGAACCGCAGTAGGCGCAGGTGTAGCGGTCGCGTGCAAACAGCTTGGGGTTCGACAGTGCCGGCGTCTGCCGCCAGGCGCGGCTGGGCACCGCGCCGCGCACCGCGATGATCGGATGCACCTCGATGCGCGACTGCAAACCGGTGCGTCGCTGCGTGCCGCCGCGCAGCACGAAAAAGGTGTCGCCCAGCGTCCAGGCAATGCCGTCGCTGGCGTAGATGATGGCCGCCTCGCGGGCCGAGATCCAGGCCTGCGGACGGCCCGACATGTCGAGTTGAAGCACTTCCATGAAAGTCACACTCCTGTGACGGAGAGTAATCCAATCCCTGTCGACGCTTCAATAGCGGCCCGATGCGGGCACGGCGGCCTGCTCCGTGCAGGCAACGCGTGGCGCGCTTGTCATGCTGATGTCACGCCACTCTGTCGTGCGGCGGCGCTCGGCTTTCGGGTTATCCCGCAGCACCGCGCGAAAGGCCGGCCGATCTAGGCACGAATGCCTAGAAAAACAATCACCCCACGGGTCGCGATGCGGCACATTTCTGCAAAATAGAACGACCGTTCGTTTTCACCCTGCAGCCACCGAGCCACCGCCTTCCGTGACCGACCTCGACCTTCCACAGCGTGACATCTCGGCCCCGCATCGCTCATTGATGAAGGGCCAGCAGACCCGCGCCGCCATCCTCGATGCGGCCCTCGGCCTGGCCTCGCAGATGGGCCTGGAGGGGCTATCGATCGGGGCGCTGGCCGAGGTCACGCGGATGAGCAAGTCGGGCGTGTTCGCGCATTTCGGCTCGCGCGAGGAACTGCAAATTTCGGTGGTGCGCGAGTACCACGCCAAGTTCAAGGAAGAGGTCTTCGTGCCGGCCATGCGCCAGCCGCGCGGGCTGCCTCGGCTGCGCGCGCTGTTCGACCTGTGGGTGCGTCGGGTGTCGGTGGAAATCGACTCCGGCTGCCTGTACATCAGCGGTGCGGTCGAGTTCGACGACCGGCCCGGCCCGGTGCGCGACGCGCTGGTGGCCATGGTGCAGTCGTGGCAGGACGCGCTGGAGCGCGCCATCGCGATCGCGGTGGCTGAAGGCCATCTGCGCGCCGACACCGAAGCCGAACAGATGCTGTTCGAGGTGCACGGGCTGATCCTGGCGCTGCACCACGATGCCCGCTTTCTGTGCAAGCCCGGCGCCGTCGAGCGCGCCCGCGCCGCCTTTGCGCGGGTGGTTGCGCACTACGCCGTCGACGACCCGCAGGCGCCGCCTGCGCGCGCGGCGGCAACCCATCGCAACGCGCGCGGCTGAACGCCGCGCGCCCGCTTCCACCGATTTGGTTTTTTACCCGGAGTGACCTGATGTCTCAGTACAACCCCCCGCTGCGCGACATGCAGTTCGTGATGCACGAACTGCTGAACGTGACCGCCGAACTGAAGGCCCTGCCGGCGCATGCCGACATCGACGCCGACACCATCAACGCGGTGCTCGAAGAGGGCGGCAAGTTCGCCTCGCAGGTGCTGTTCCCGTTGAACCAGAGTGGCGACGAAGAAGGCTGCACGCTCGACAAGACCACCCACGCGGTCACCGCGCCCAAGGGCTTCAAGCAGGCCTATTCGCAGTTCGTCGAAGGCGGCTGGCCGGCGCTGAGCTGCGACCCGGCGTTCGGCGGCCAGGGCCTGCCGCACATCGTCAACCAGGCGATGTACGAAATGATGAACTCGGCCAACCAGGCCTGGACCATGTACCCCGGCCTGTCGCACGGTGCGTATGAATGCCTGCGCACGCACGGCTCCGACGCGCAGAAGGCGATGTACCTGC
>JANNBZ010000047.1:0-22957 GCA_031386065.1 Burkholderiales bacterium | reverse complement strand
CAGACATGCGCTCGCTCCGTGGGTTGATACCTTTTGAAATACCTCAGGCCGACACCGTAATCCTCGGCACCGCCGCCAGCAGCGTCCGCGTGTAGCCCGAAGCCGGATTCGACAACACGCTGCGCGCCGGCCCCGACTCTTCGATGCGCCCACGGTTCATCACCGCGATATGGTCGGCGATGTACTCGACCACACCGATGTTGTGCGTGATGAAGAGGTAGGACACGCCGAGTTCGTTCTGAAGTTGCCGCAGCAGGTTGAGGATCTGCGCCTGCACCGACACGTCGAGCGCAGAGGTGGGTTCGTCGCAGACGATCAGGCGCGGCTGCACCGCCAGCGCGCGTGCGATCGCGATGCGCTGCCGCTGGCCGCCCGAGAATTCGTGCGGGTAGCGCTCGAGTGCGTCGCGCCGCAGTCCGACTTGATCGACCAGGCTCTCCAGGCTCTTGCGGCGCGCGGCTGCGTCCAGATCGGGGCGCAATGCGAGCAGGCCTTCTTCCAGCACGTCGAACACGCGCATGCGCGGGTTGAGCGAGGCGAATGGGTCCTGGAAAATGATCTGTACGTTGCGCCGCGCCTCGCGCAACGCATCGCCATTCAGACTGAACAGGTCTTGACCCTTGAACGTCGCCGTGCCTTCGATGACGGCCTGACCGCGCAGCAGTTGCACGATGGCCTTGCCGGTGGTGGTCTTGCCGCAGCCCGACTCGCCCACGAGCGCCAGCGTCTGGCCGGCGCGGATGCCGAACGACACGTTGTCGACCGCCGTGAAGCTGCCGTGCGCGCGTTGCAGCAGGCCGCTGCGAATCGGAAACCGGACGCTCAGATTCTGAACATTGAGCAGCATGCCGTCGCTGTCGATCTTGGGGCGCGGCGCACTGAAACGCAGCGGCTCGGCATCAGCGTTGGCCGCTGCCGGCTCGGCGCCATCGCTGTACAGGAAGCAGCGCACGCTGCGCGTGGCACCCTTGTTCGCGTCGGCGGCCAGCGGCTCCAGCAGCGGCTCGCTCTGGCGGCAGGTTGCAAAGGCACGGTCACAGCGCGGCTCGAAACGACACGCGGTGAACTCCTGCCACAGCGGCGGCACGGTGCCGGGGATGGCGGCCAGACTGCCGCCGCGCTTGCCGGTGTCGGGCAAGGCGCGCAGCAGCAGGCGCGCGTACGGGTGCTTGGGGGCCGAGAAAAACTCGTCGGCGGTGGCGACTTCGATGATCTGGCCGGCGTACATCAGCGCCACGCGGTGCGCCATGCCCGAAACCACGGCCAGGTCGTGCGTGATCAGCAACAGGCCCATGCCCTGCTCTTTCTGCAGGTCGCGCAGCAGGTCGAGGATCTGCGCCTGGATGGTCACGTCGAGCGCCGTCGTCGGCTCGTCGGCGACCAGAAAGTCAGGCTCGGCGGCCAGCGTCATCGCGATCATCACGCGCTGCTTTTGCCCACCGCTCAAACGGAACGGGTACTCGTCGATGCGCCGCTCGGGCTCGGGAATGCCCACCTTGCCCAGCCATTCGATGGCACGCGCACGCGCCGCCGCACCGCGCAGCGGCGTGTGCGCCTCGATCGCCTCGACGATCTGGTCGCCAACGCGCATCACAGGGTTCAGGCTGGTCGACGGTTCCTGAAAAATCATGCCAATCTTCCCGCCGCGAATGCCGCGCATGCGCGACTCGGGCAGTGAGAAAACCTCTTGCCCGTCAAGGTCCAGCCGCCCCTCGGTGACGCGGCCGTTCTCGGGCAACAGACGCATCAGCGCGAGCGCGGTCATGCTTTTGCCGCAGCCCGACTCGCCCACCAGCGCAAAGGTTTCGCCACGCTCGATGCACAACGACAGGCCGTCAATGGCCTTGACGAGACCGGCCTCGCTGTCGAGCGCGACTTTCAGATCGGAGATATTCAGCATGGGCAGTCAGGAAAAGAGCTCAGCGGACGGACGAAGCAGCCTTGGCCAGCGCGACGCGGCGCGGCCGGAACACGCGCGAGCGCGGATCGAAGGCATCGCGAACGCCGTCGGCGAACAGGTTGGCGGCCAGCACGAGGGTGACCATGAAGGCGAACGCGGCCGCAAAGCTCCACCACACGATGGGGTCGCGTGACATCTCGCTGCGGGCCAGATTGATCATGCCGCCGAAGCTGTTCATCGACGGGTCGACGCCCACGCCGACGTACGACAGCACCGCTTCGTAAAGGATCAGGCCCGAGAATTCGAGCACGGTGGTGATGAGCACCAGGTGCATCACGTTGGGCATGATGTGGCGCGACATGATGCGCCAGTCGCTAACGCCGAAGGCGGTGGCGGCTTGTACATATTCAAGCTCGCGCAGCTTCATGGTCTCGGCGCGCAACAACCTGCACAGGCTGGCCCAGCCGGTGAGCCCGAGAATCACGCACAGCAAAAAAATTCGCAGGTCAGAGCGCTCGGCGCCGGTTTCAAAATAGTTCGGGTTCTTGTCGATGAACACCTGCACCATCAGCACGCAGGCGGCGATCAGCAACACATTCGGCACCGACGACAGCGTGGTGTACAGGTACTGGATCACTTCGTCGACCCAGCCCTTGAAGTAACCCGCCATCACGCCGAGCACCACCGCGAACGGCAGCGTTGCCAGCGTGGCCAGCGTGCCGATCACAAAGGCGGTGCGGATGCTCTTCAGCGCCTGGTAAAGCACGTCGTTGCCGGTGCGATCGGTGCCCAGCACGTGGTACTGGGTGCCGACTCCGGCCGCCATGCCGACCAGCGCGCACACCACGCCGAAGGTGATCAGGGCGGCCCGCAGCGGCAAGGCAGTGTCGTTGCGAAAAATGCGGGCCAGCGCCTGCGCTGCACCGATTCGCTGCGACCGACCGTGTGCCAATGCGGTCAATACAAAAGCCAGCGCAGCGACGGTCAAACCTGCAACCAGTCCCAACGCAGCACGCATCCACAAGTCGGGCAGCCAATCGGACGCAGGATCTTTCAGCTGTGCGCCGCCATGCAGCAGGCGTGGGTGGATGCGCACGCTTTGGCCATTCACGTCGCGCGATTCCTTGGTGAAGCCCTCAAAGGCCAGCGGCAGCGAATACGACGCTTCGCGCGACTTGACCAAGCCGAGCAGCAGCGCGTCGAGCAGCGATTCGGTGCGCGTGTCGTAGGCCACACCGGAGCCCGCCGCAGCGGTGGCGGACGCCGGCAAGGCGCGGCGGAAATGAACGCTGTCGACCAGGGTGACCAGCAAGAACGCCGCCATCACGACAGCCGAGCACAGTGCCGGCGCGTCGGTCAGCACCTTCTGCCAGTTCGCGCGAAGGTTGGGAGTGCGCCGGATGTGCCAGACATACCAGCACAAAGAAAGAACCAACAGCAGCAGCACTGCGTCGGTCCAGAGCAAGACGAACTTCGGAGCCATCGTGGAGTTACCGGTTCAATTGAGGCGCACGCGCGGGTCGGCCCAGGTGTAGGCGATGTCGATCATCACGAACGAGATGATGTAGAGCAGCGAGCCGATGAACACCATCGTGCGCACGATGGCGAAGTCCTGGCCCGTGATGGCGTCGATCACGTAGGCACCCAGGCCGGGGATGCCGAAGAAGCTCTCGAACACCAGGCTGCCGAGGAACAGGTACGGAAGGTACGAACCGGCGCTGGTGATGATGGGAATCAGCGCGTTTTTGAACACGTGCTTGAACAGCACCACTTGCTCAGACAAGCCCTTGGCGCGGGCGGTGCGCACGTAATCCTTGCCCACTTCCTCCAGGAACATGGCGCGGTACAAACGCGCTTCGCCGCCCAGCCGGGCCAGCAGTGACAGCGCAATGGGCAGGATCAGGAACTTGAATGCGTCCAGCCCGCCCGCATAGCCCGAGATCGGCACCAACTTGAACATGCGCGAGAAAAGAAACTGGCCGACGATGATGTAGAACAGGCTGCTGATTGAGAGCATCAACACGCACAGCACGACGCCCCAGAAGTCGATCCGGGTGTTTCTGAAAAATACCAGCAGCAAGGCGAACGCGGTGCTCGCGATCACCTGCAACAGGAACAGCGGCAACGCCAATTGCAGGCTGGCCGCCATTCGGCTGGTGACCTGGTGGCCGATGTCGCCCGCGCTCTCTGCATCAGCGCGGCCGAAGTCGAGCTTGAACAGGCTGACCGAGCGTTCCCAGAAGATGGTTTCGGTCAGCTGGTCGGCGCCCTGCTTCGCGTCGTTCCAGTACAGCGGCTTGTTGTAGCCGCGTTCGGCCTTCCACTTGACGATCTGTTCCTGGCTGATGCGCTTGCCGCCGATGTTCAGGCGCGCCATGTCGTCAGGCGTGTTGACGGTGAAGAAGAGGAAGAAGGTGGCCAGGTTGACGCCCAGCAAAATCAGGAAACCGTAGACGATTCGGCGAAAGATGTAGTTCAGCATGGAGTTGCTTGTTTTTCTGGTGTCGCGTCAGGCCAGCATTTCGCCGCGGGCGTTCAGGCGTTCACGCTGGCGGAAGCTGCGGCGTGCTCCCCACACCGCCAACACCAACAGCGCCACGATCAGCACCGGTGGCCACCAGGTGGGTTGGTTCCATTCGGCCTGTTTTTTGGCGCGCAGCGCGGGGTCGAGTCGGTAGTAACGCGCCATGTCGCGCACCATGATGCCGGGCTTGCCGTTCGCGACCCAGGGCTGGTAGGCACCGCTGGCAAACGGGAAGTAGCCGAACGACCAGATCGCGTCTTGCTGCACCAGGGCCACCATCTCGTCGATGACTTTCTGTTTGGCCGGGCCGTCGTCCATCAGCTGCAATTGCTTGTAGCGTTTGTCGTATTCCGGGTTCTCGTAGTTGGTGGTGTTTTCACCGTCGGCCTTGGCCTTCGAGTTGGGGCCGTACAGCAAGAACAGGTAGTTCTCGGGGTCGGGGTAATCCGCCAGCCAGCCCCAGAAAAAGATCTGCTGCGTTCCCTTGCGCATCTTGTCCTGGAACTGGTTGTAGTCGGTGGCGCGAATCTCCAGCTGCACGCCCAGCTTGGCGTACTGCTTGACCATCCAGTCGAGTTCCGCCTTGATCTCGGGGGTGGGCGTGCGCTGGTAGTCGTAGTTCAGCACCAGCGGGCGGCCGGTTTTTTCTTCCCGTCCGTTCGCGTAGCCGGCTTCGGCCAGCAATTTCTTACCTTCGTCCAGCGTGCGTCGCACCGCCTTGCCATTGACTGCCGTGTGGGTGATCGGGTTGATGCCCTCAGGCGTGCCGTGGCGCGAGCCGATCAGTCCGCCCGGCAGCGGGCCCATCGCGGTTTCGCCGCCCTTCTTCGGGAACACGCGGCTGTATTCCTCCCAGTCGATCGCGATGCCCAGCGCCTGGCGCAGCTTGCGGTTTCGCAACTGCTGCTCGGGCGTGCTGCCCTTGCCCACCACCGGGTCCAGCCAGTTGAAGCCGACGTACCAGTTGGAGATATCGCTCAGGCGCGGCAGCTTGAAACCTTTCTCGGTGTAGGCCTTGTTGACGCGGTCGGAGTCGGCCATGTCCAGCGCGTACTCGATGCCGAACTCGGTGCGCTCGATCTCCGGCACGTCGAGGAAGCCCTGCACGAACTTCGCCTTCAGCGGCACCGATTCTTTTTCGGCGTTGAAGACCAGCGTGTCGATGAACGGCATGGTCTTGCCGCAGTCGGCCAGCAGGCCGGCTTCCTTTTCGCCCGGCATGCCCTCGCAGGGATACGGCTCGCCGCGGAAATTCGGGTTGCGCTTGAGCACATGGCGACGGTCCTGCACGTAGTCGGCCAGCATGTAGGCACCGGTGCCCACCGGCCACACGTTCAGCGTCAGGCCGCTGCGTGCCATGCCGGGCTGGGCGTAAAACTTGTCGGCCTCCCACGGCACCGGTGCCATGAAGGTCATCGCCAGCCAGTACTTCCACTGCGGATACTTGCCGTGGATGCGGATGCGCAGGGTGTGGCTGTCAAGCGCTGTCGCGCCGGCCAGCGGAAACTTGCGAAAGTCGAGGAAGGGTTTGTCCAGGCTGGCTTCGTCCAGGCCGGCACGCAGCTTCTTGTCCTCGGCGCGAATGAGCGGGCCGTAGTCCTTCAGGCCGATCACGTACTCAGAGAAAGTGCCGTAGATCGGGGCCGGGATGCGCGGCGTGGCGTGGCGCTTCAAAGCGTAGACGAAATCGTCGGCCACCAGCTCGCGTGTGCCCTGCCCTGAGAAATCGAACGGCGTGCGCTTGTCGGCCAGTTCGCCGGGCTTCATGTCGTGGTACAGGAAGCGGCCCTCAGCGTCTTTCGCGAACGCGGGGTGCGGCGCGTACTGAACGCCCTTGCGGATGGGAATGTCGTAGACGCTTTCGGCAATCAATTCGGGCGCCACGTCGTCGGGCAGGGGCTGGCCGGCTTTGTCGAGATATTTTGGGGTGACCACCTCGGTCGCGATCTTCGGGATCAGCGTGTACGGCCGCTTCAGGTAGTGGTAGCCGTACAGCGGCTCGTAGACCTGATAGGTGATCGGCGTTTCGTTGTTGGAATACGAGGCCGTCGGGTCGAGGTAGCGTGGCGAGCGCTCCGAGAAGGCTGAAAACAAGGTGTTGGTCTTTTCAGCGCCGTCGGGTTGCGGGCTGTTGTTGCAACCGACGAGTGCAGCGACCACTGTGAGAAGCCCCGCCACCCCGGCCTTGAAGCCACGGTTTGACTTGATTGCATGACCGCGCATTCGGTCCCTCCCTTCGAACAAGTTCGCCGCGACAGGCTTACGCCGCAAGCTCAAAAAAACAATGTGCCTCCGACGAACACCGGCTTGTGGCCGGGTCACCGCGAGGCAGCGCGCAATGATAAGCCCGGCGCTGGGGCCGCTTCGCCCGGGGTTTCACCGAGCGCAAGGCGCGCGCCACACGGGAATTTCACCAGCCGATCAGCACGTCGCGGCCCTGCACCACCAGGTTCACGCGCGCACCCACCGGCAGCGACACCTTGGTCGGCACATGACCGAACGGCAGGCCGGTCAGGATCGGCGTTTTCGTCAGCGAGCGAAGGTGCGCGACCAGCGTCTTGTGCGAGTAGCCGCGGTCCATCGGCGACTTGCGAAAGGTGGTGAACGCGCCCAGCACGATGGCCCTTTGCGCGTCCAGCACGCCGGCCTGGTGCAACTGCAGCAGGTTGCGCTCGACGCGGTACGGTTGCTCGTTCACGTCTTCCAGAAACAGCACGCCGCCCTTGACCACATTGCGCGCCGGCCAGTGCGGCGTTCCCAGCAGCGACATGACCATGCACAGGTTGCCGCCCCACAGCGTGCCGCGCGCCTGCAGCCCGTCGAAGCCGGGTTCGGTGCGAAAGCCGATGGCTTCCAGCTCGCCGCTCATCGCCTCAAGAAAACAGGCCTCGGTGATGTCGTCGACCGCCTCGCCGCCGAAGTCGTCTACCGCCAGCGGACCGGCCCAGGTGATGCCTTTCTGGTGCGCCAGCAGGCCGAGCTGCAAGGTCGTCATGTCGCTCTGGCCGACCCAGCGCGTGCCCTGCTCCACGCTGCGTGCCATCAACTTCCAGTCGATGCGGTCCAGCAGCCGGGTCAGGCCGTAGCCGCCGCGCGTGGCCAAGGCAATGCTCGGTGCCTGCGCGGCCACGCGGTGCAACGTGGCCAGACGGGTGTCGTCGCCGCCGGCGAAGCGCTGGTGCTTGGTCAGCGCGGCTTCGTCGACCACCACCTCGAAGCCGAGCGATTTCAGGTGCTTGGCGGCACGTCGCAACGGCGCGGCTTTGACGACCACACCAGCCGGAGAAAACAGGGTCAGCAAGCTCATCGGGCGGTCAGGTTTCAAGGTCGGTTGTTGAACGAGGCGGGATCGACTTCGATCACCTCGCCGGTCGGAATCGGCGCTTCGGCAGCCAATTGCACCGGGCTCGGCGCCGCGCGACGCTGGCGGTACTGCTCACGCCGCTCGGTAAAAAAGTCGCGCAGCATCTGGCCGCACTCGTCGGCCAGCACGCCGCGCTGCACCTGCGTGTGGTGGTTCAGCAGCGGCTGGGCGAACAGGTCGACCACCGAGCCGGCGGCGCCCGTCTTCGGGTCGGTGGCGCCGAACACCACGCGCTTCAGGCGGGCATGCAGCAGCGCCATCGCGCACATGGCACAGGGCTCCAGCGTGACGAACAGCTCGCACTCCGGCAGCCGGTAGTTGCCGAGCAAGCTGGCGGCGTGGCGCAGCGCAACGATCTCGGCGTGCGCCGTCGGGTCGTGCTCGGTGATAGGCCGGTTGTAGCCGGTGGCGATCACCTGCCCGCCGCGCATCACCACCGCCCCCACCGGCACCTCGCCGATCAGCCAGGCGTTGCGCGCCTGGTCGAACGCCAGGCGCATCGCGGCCTCATCGGCAGCCTGGTTCACTTCGCCGCCTCGTCGTTGCGCGCCGCGCCCTGCTCCAGCGACTTGACCACGTCGCTGCGCACCTTGTCCTGAAGCTGGCGCGATTGTTCTGCGACGTTGCCCGCGGGTGGGGCCGAGGCGCCCGGGGCCGCGCCCACCGATCGGCCCACCGCATTCAATTGCTTGACCGCCACGATGCCGACGATCGCCAGCGTCAGCAGCAGACCCACCACGCCGAACAGCGCTCTCATGCTGCGATCTGCGCGTTGACTGTCGACGCGACGGCTCCATCGCGCATACGACGGGTGTGGACAGGGTTCATCGAAGGTGCAGCGCCAAGCGGAGGTGCGGCATTCTGCCCCGTCGCCGCCGCAGCGGTCACCCGGCCGCGCCCTCGGCCTGGAAGCCGGCGGCCAGGTGCGACATGTCGCAGAACGGCTTGTTCTTCGACTGCCCGCATCGGCACAGCCTGGCGTCGGTGATGCGCGCCACGGTGCGACCGGTGCCGGCGCAGATTTCCAGGTTGCCGACCACCTTCAGCGGGCCGTTCTTCATCGGCGTCACGTCGAGGCGGCCGTCGCGCACCGCCAGCGGCTCGACGCTGCCGCTGGCGGGTTCGCCGGTGGCGCTGAAGCCAACAGCCACATGCGAGCTGTCGCACCACGGCTTGTTGTTCGACTGGCCGCAACGGCACAGCGTGGCGCGGAATCCGTCGTCCTCGCCAGCCAGCGTCAACGCGGCATGCACCGCATACGGGCCGTTTTCGCGGATGCGCAACTGGTTCACCTGCGGCGCGGCCTCGTCGGGGCCGCCGTCGTGCCACTGGTAGCGGATCGCGCCCGACGGGCAGGCGTGCGCCACCGCCACCAGTTGCTCCACCGGCACCGTGTCGGGATGAATCCATTCGCCCGGCGTGTTGGCCTTGAACACCGTGGGCGCGTCGAGCACGCAGTGGCGCGAGTGGATGCAGCGCTGGCCGTCGAAGAGCACCGTGGCGCCTGTGCCCTTTGCGACTTCGATCTTCTGCCGGGCAGGCGCAACCGATGCGGGTGTTGGTGCGGGCACGGGCACGGGCGCAGCCTCCACCGGCGGCGCGCTCCGGGCCAACGCCAGCAGCGCGGCCTGTTGCGCCGCCAGCAGGTCGATCACGCCCTGCCAGGTGGCGGGCGATTCACCCGCCACCGGCTGCACCGGCAGGTCTGCGGCCCGGTCGCGCAACTGGCCCAGCCGCTCGGCGACGAAGGCCGCAGCGCCTTCTTCCGGCAATGCCGCCAGCGTTCGCAGTGGCGTGAACGTGAGTCCTGCGTTCGGGCTTGGCGACGCGTCGGTGGCGGGCCGGGCCGCCAGGCCCTGGCCCACCGGAACCAGCGCGCGCATCAAGGCGAAACTGCTGGCAAGCCAGGTCGCCTTGGCGTGCCGCTCGCGCGCGTTGAAGCCCTGCAGCAGGCAGCGCAGCGAGGTGGTGTACATCGCATTGCCGATGTCCAGCCAGCGCGCGATGCGCGGCTCGCTGATGTGGGTGCGTTCGCCGGCGCTGTGGATGGGAGCGTTCATCACCGGATTGGTCGCGGCCGGCCAGGCTGGCTCGAAGGCGCTATCGGCCTGCGTCAGCGCGGCCAGTTCCTCGCCGATGCGGCAGAAGCGGCTGAAGTGCGAATCGGCCGCATCGCCCCCGGCGCCCTCGCCCTGCGTCACGATGGTGTCGATGGCACGCCGCGCGCTGCGCAGGTCGGTGACCGGCAGCACACCCGGCAACGGGGCCAGCGTGGCGTCGACCTGCAGCGCCGGGTCGCCGATGAACAGCGCCGCTTCACCGAACGCCGCAACGCACGCCTCCAGCGACCGCGCCAGCACGTCGTACAGCTCGCCCACGGTGTCGTAGTCGCGCGGGCCGGGGCTCAGGCGGCCCTCGGGCACGGCGCGCCGGTACTGGCGCTTCGGCGCGAAGCCCTCGGCGTCGGTCAGCGCTTCGTCGGCCGGTCGCTCCAGGAACTTGAAGTGCTCGATGGTCGCGGCCGAGAACGGCTGCAGCCGGATCACGAAGCCGGCCGGATACGGCCCCGCGTCGACCGGGAACGGCGGGCGGTTCACGTGCGGCGTGGCCCCCAGCGCGTTCATCAGGTTGCCCACCAGCGCCAGGTGCGTCATCTCCTCGAACACCACCGACATGATGGCCTGCCGCCAGCGCTGCACCGCCGCGCGCTGCGCATCGCGCCATGCAGCGTCGTCCCGCTTCAGGCTGAACGCCGCGTAGAGGTAGCAGCACATCAGGTGGTGCTCGATCTCGCTGGCTTCGTGCAGCCAATACAGAAGTTGCTCGCGGCTCGGTGGGTGGGTGGTGGGCGTCATCCGAGACACTTTATCGTCGCCGGCGCGCCAGCGTGCGGCGCTGCCGAAAAACCTGCCCCTAAGATGGCCGCATGCCCGCCGCCCGCGTTGCCTACGTTGCCCGCCGCGCCAGCCTGGGCAAGCTGCGCTCGCCCCGGCTGGGCCGGGTGTTTGCGCGCGAGCGGCTGTTCGCCGCGCTCGACGACTGTGCCGACGCGCCGGGTGTGTGGGTCGCCGGCCCGCCCGGCGTGGGCAAGACCACGCTGGTCGCCACCTACCTCGAAGCGCGGGCCCTGCCGTGCCTGTGGCTGCAGCTCGATGCGGGTGACGCCGACCCGGCCACCTTCGTGCACTTTCTGGGCGAGGCGGCGGCGCTGCTGGTGCCCCGCCGCCAGTTGCGCCTGCCGCTGCCCACGGCCGACGACCTGCGCGACGTGCCCGGCTTCATCCGCCGCTGCTTTCGGCGCCTGGCGCTGGCCATCGACCTGCCCTGGGCGCTGGTGCTCGACAACGTGCAGGAGATCGGTGCGGCGTCGCCCTTGCACGCCGGCATCGCCGCCGCGCTGGCCGAGCTGCCGCTGCGCGCGCGCGTGATCGCCATCAGCCGCGAGCCGCCGCCGGCCGAATACGCGCGGCTGCTGGTCGGCCAGCAGCTGGTGGTGGTCGACGAGTCTGCCCTACGCTTCACCGACGACGACACCCAGCGGCTGGTGAGCCTGCACGGCCGCTCGTGGCAGGCCAGCGCGCTGCGCCAGGTGACGGACGGCTGGGCCGCCGCGATGATCCTGCTGCTGGCGGTGCGCACCGAGCTGGGTCCGGACGACGCCTTGCGCGGCGGCGCAGCGCGCGAGCGGTTGTTCGCTTTTTTTGCGGGCGAGGTGCTGGCCAAGATGAGCCCGGTCGACGCCGCCGCGCTGCTGCGCATCGCCTTCCTGCCCAGCGCCACCGCGCCGATGGCGGTGGCCATCAGCGGCGACCCACGCTCTGGCGAGCTGCTGACTGATCTGGCACGCCGCAGCCTGTTCACCGAGCGCCGCGACGGCACGCCCACGGCCTACACCTTCCATGCACTGTTCGGCGAATTTCTGCGCGCGCGCGCCGCCGACGAATTGCCCGCGCCGGCGCTGCAGGCGCTGCGCATTCAGGCGGCCGGGTTGTTGGCCGCGCACGGCCATGCCGATGCCGCGATCACCCAGTTGATCCACGCCGAAGCCTGGGCCGAAGCGCTGGCACTCATCGACACGCACGCGGGCCGCTTCACCGCGCAAGGCCGCACCCGCATGGTCAGCGACTGGATCCTTGCGCTGCCCGAGGCCACACGCGCCAGCGCGCCCGCCTGCTACTGGCTGGGCTTCTGCGAACTGGCGGTCGACCCGGTCGCCGCGCTGGCGCACCTTGAGCGCGCGCACCAGGGCTTCATCGCGACGGGTGATGTGGCGGGTGCGCTGGGCGCGTTCTACGCCGCCGCCGCAGCGGCCGATGCGGTGGTCTTCATCGGCGCCAACCTGCACGCCATCGAACCCTGGATGGCGGTGCTCGAAGCGGGCACGCCCGCTTACCTGGCGCGGCGCGACGCCGAGACCGACCTGCGAGTGCTGCCCGGCCTGCTGGCCGCGTTCGTGCACCGCCAGACCGACCACCCGCTGACCGCGCCGCTGGCCGACCTGGCCGAACGCCTGCTCGACCTGCCGCTGGGCGCCAGCCAGCGCATCCTGCTCGGCACGCTGGCGTACTACCTGCTGTGGACCGGCCAGACACCGCGGCTCGACCGCATCGTGATCAAGATAGACCGCATGTGCGCCGGCTCCGATTCGGCGCCCGCCACCTTGCTGCGTTGGTACAGCGTGGGCGTGCTGATTCGCGCGCTGCTCGGCCGTGTCGACGAGGCGCTCGACCAGGCGCGGCGCAGCCTGACGCTGGCCGCGCAAGGCCCGCCGACGATGCGCGCCAAGGCGCACCTGCTGATGGCGCTGGCCGAGGTGGCCGCCCGCAACGCCGAACCGGCGCGCCTGCACCTGACCGAGGCCGCCGGCCTGATGGACCCGGCCAACGCGATCGACGCCACCACCTATGAATTCCAGCGCGGCCTGCTGACCCTGCTCGACGGCGACTGGCCCCAGGCCGCGCAACTGATGCGGGCC
This sequence comes from Burkholderiales bacterium, assembly GCA_031386065.1. GTDB lineage: Bacteria > Pseudomonadota > Gammaproteobacteria > Burkholderiales > Burkholderiaceae_C > JANYJJ01. The sequence continues at coordinate 10,194 of JANNBZ010000047.1, read as the reverse complement.
TCGGTGGCCAGCGGGCGGGCCAGCGGCTGGCCGCTGCGCGAGCACATCGCCTTGCTGGGCCAGGTGCTGTCGGCGGCGCAGGTTGGCGCGTTCGACGAAGCCGAGGCCGCGCTGCGCGAGGTGTTGACCCACCGCTTCTATGCGGTGTGCCGCTGGCACCACTGGCTGGCCGGGCTGATCGAGGCGCAACTGGCCGAACGGTGCGGCCAGCGGCCTCGCGCGCTGAAGGCGCTGGCAGCCGCGTTCGCGGTCGGCCGCGAATGCGGCTTCGACTTCGGCCCGATGCCGTACTGCTGCGGCGACATGATGTCGCGGCTGACCGCGTTGGCGTTACACCATGACATCGACCCCGCGTTCGCGCAGGCCATGATTCGGCGCCATCGCCTGCCCGCACCGCCCGGTGCCGGCGAAAGCTGGCCGTGGGCGCTGCGCATCCGCACGCTGGGCCGCTTCGGCATCGAGCGCGACGGCACCGCGTCGACCACGTCGGTCGCGTCGCGCAAAGAGAGCCGCAAGGTGCTCGACCTGCTGAAGCTGCTGATTGCCTGGGGCGGCGGCCCGGTGCCCGTGGCCCGGCTGTGCGCCGCGCTGTGGCCCGAGGCCGAGGGCGATGCCGCGCGCAACTCGTTCGACAACGCGCTGCACCGCCTGCGCAAGCTGCTCGGCGCCGACGGCCATGTGCTGCTGCACGCCGGCGGCCTGAGCCTGAATGCCGCCACCTGCTGGACCGATCTGGCCGCGCTCGACGCCTGCATGGCCGAGGTCGACACGCTGCCCGTCGGCGACGACTCCGCACGCATCGCTCCGCTGGCCGAGCGTGCGCTCGCGCTCTACCTCGGCCCGTTCCTGGTCGGCGAAGACGACCTGCCCGGCGTGCTGACGGCGCGCGCCCGCGTCGAAGCCCGCTTCACGCGGCAGATGACTGCGCTGGGCGCGCGACTCGAAGCCGCCGGCGAGGCCGCCGCCGCAGCGCGCCTGTACCAGCGCGTGGTCGAACAGCAGCCGCTGGCCGAAGACGTGGTGCGCCGCCTGATCGGCTGCCTGCTGACGCTGGGCCAGCGCGCCGAGGCCTACGAGGTCTATCGCCGCTGCCGGCAGCAACTGTCGGTGCTGCTGGGCATGCGTCCGGCGCCCGAGACCGAGGCGCTGGTCGAGTCGATTCGCAATCTCTAAGCCATCTTTAGGACGCCGCCGAACAGACTTCGTGCAACGGGTCGCCAACGGGGTGTCCCGGCCGCCACCGGAGACACCATGTCCGCTCATTCCCATTTGCTTTCTCACTCCCGACGCGAGTTCCTTCGCCGCAGCTCGGTCGGCACCGCCGCGCTGTGGACGCTCGGGCTCGGCGTTGGTGGCCAAGCGAACGCGCAGGCCGCATTCGACCCGTTGCACGTGCTGTGCAGCGGCCCGCCCGGCAGCATTCCCGACATCGTGGCGCGCCGCATTTCTGAACAGGTTCCGGCCCGCCACGCGGCGCGCGTGCTGGTCGACAACCGCGCCGGCGCGGCCGGGCAGATCGCCATCAACGCGCTGAAGGGCGGCCCCACCGACGGTTCGACCCTGCTGCTGGCCCAAGGCGCCATCGCCACCGTCTACCCCTACCTGTACGCCAAGCTGGCCTACGACCCGGTGGCCGACCTGATGCCGGTCTCGCTGGCCGGCGAAATGACGCTGGCGCTGGCGGTCGGCCCGGCCGTGCCGGCCAGCGTGGGCAACGTGCGCGAACTGGCCGCGTGGATGCGCAGCAATCCGAAGCTGGCCAACGTAGGCTCGCCCGGCACCGGCACCTTGCCGCACCTGCTGGAAGCGATGCTGTTCCGCGAGGCCGACGTGCCCTGGCAGCACATCGTCTATTCGGGCGGGCCGCCGGCCATGGTCGACCTGCTGGGCGGGCAGATTGCCGCGCTGGTGCTGCCCGAAGGCCTGTTTCGCCAGCACAAGGCCAGCGGCCGGCTGCGCGTGCTGGCCACCTCGGGCGCGCAGCGCACCACGCTGCTACCCGACGTGCCCACGCTGGTGGAACAGGGCTTTCGCGAGCTGGTGGTGCGCGAGTGGTTCGCGTTCTTCATGGCCGGGCGAACCGCACCCAGCCTGGTCGACGCCGGCTCGCGGGCGCTGCAGGCGGCCATTGCGCAGCCGTCACTGGGTACCGCGTTTGCCGAGTCCGGCATGGTCGCCATGTCCAGCACGCCGGCTGCGTTGGCAAGCCGCATTGCCGCAGAGCAGAAGTACTGGGAACCCATCATTCGCGCCATCGGCGTGCGGGCGGAATGATGGGCGCGCACGCTGCTGTCCTGTCCGCGCCCGGCCAGCCCTGGGACGTCTCGGCCGCTGCCTGGGACCGCCACAGCGCCATGCTCGGCGAATGGCTGAAACAGGCGACGGCCGAGATGCTCGACCTGGCCCACGTCGGCCCCGGCTCGCGGGTGCTGGACATCGCCGCCGGTACCGGCGACCAGACGCTGGACATCGCGCGCCGCGTTGGCCCGCACGGGCAGGTGCTGGCCACCGACATCTCGTCGCGTGCGCTCGGCCTGGCCGCCGACAAGCTGCACGCCGCCGGCTTCAGCAACGTGACCACCCGCGTTGCCGACGCGCAGGCGCTGGCCTTGTCGGGCAGCGGCTTCGATGCGGCGGTGTGCCGGCTCGGGCTGATGTTCTGCCGCGAGCCGCTGGCCGCGCTGGTCGGCATTCATGCGGCGCTGAGGCGGCACGGGCGGTTCAGCGCGGTGGTGTTTTCGCAGCCGCAGGGCAACCCGTGCATCGCCGCCATGGTGTCGACCGCCCGCCGCCACGCGGGCCTGCCGCCGGCGTCACCGTTCGACCCCGGCACCCTGCTCAGCCTGGGCCAGCCCGGCTTGCTGCACGCGCTGCTGACCGAGGCCGGCTTCGCCGACATCGAAGTGCGCACCCTGTCCGCGCCCATGCATTTGCCGTCGTGCAAGCACTACATCGACTTCGTGCGCACGGCGGGCCTGCCGGTGATGGCGCTGCTGGCGCCGCTGTCGGCCGCAGCACAAGCCGAGGCGTGGCGAGACATCGGCGAACAGCTGGCGCGCTTCACCACGCCCAATGGCTGGGTGGGGCCGAACGAGTTGCTGCTGTGCGCGGGGTCGCGCGCTGACTAGCGATCAAGGCGCAAGGCTTCAGGTCCACCCGCCGTCGACGATGAAGTCTTGCGCGGTGCACATCGCGCTGTCGTCTGCCGCCAGGAACAGCGCCATGCGCGCGATGTGCTCGGGCATCAGCGGCAGGTTGATGCACTGGCCGCGAGCAATGTCTTCACGGCCCTGGTCGTCCAGCCACAGGCGCCGTTGCTTCTCGGTCATCACCCAGCCCGGCACCAGCGTGTTGACGCGAATGTTGAACGGCCCGAAGTCGCGCGCCAGGCTGCGCGTGAGGCCCTGAACGGCGGCCTTCGAGGTGGTGTAGACCGGCATGCCGCCCTGCTTGAGCTTCCAGCTGACGGAGCCGAAGTTGACGATGGACCCGCCGCCCGCAGCCTTCATGTCGGCGGCCACGTTCTTCGCGGCGAAGAACTGCTGCTTCAGGTTGACGGCGATGCCCGCGTCCCAGCTCTCGGAGGTGGTCGACTCGATGCTGTGGCGCTGGTCGTTGGCGGCGTTGTTGAGCAGCACCGTGAGCGCGCCGGTGTGCTGGCGAATGCTGCCGATCGCGCGGTCGAGGGCCGCGATGTCGGTCAGGTCGGCGGCCACGAACACCGGCGCATGGCGCGCCGTGCCGAGCTTCGCGACCAGCGCGATGCCGGCAGCGTCATCGAGGTCGATGAAGCCGACGCGCGCGCCCTGCGCAACGAATTCTTCCACCAGCGTTGCACCGATGCCGGTGGCGCCGCCGGTGATCAGCACGCCGCGATCCTGCAGGCTGGGGTAGTGAGCAAAGGGGTGCATGGCGTCAAGTGTCTTCCAGGGTTGAGGTCATACCAAAGGGTATGCGGTTTTGGCGTCAGAGAAAGCGACGAGGGTGGACCTGGGCGAGGTGCTGGAGTCGGACACCAGCCTGATTTGAACGCTGCCCTTCAAGCGCCACCGAACAGCGAGGCCGCCACACCCGGTTCATCCAACTCCACCGAGAACAGGCCCCCTGCCAGCGGCTCGCTTGCCAGTTGATCGGCGGACAAACCGGATCGCGCGCTGGTGACGAACAGTGTGCGCAGCGCCGGCCCACCGAACGCGCAGTTGGTGATGTGACGGGTCGGCAGGCGCAGCCGCCCCAACTCGGCACCGCTGACAGGATCGTGGCAACTCACGCAGGCACCACCCCAATGCGCCAGCCACACGCGGCCCGCAGCGTCGGTGGTCATGCCGTCGGGCAGGCCATCGCCCCGCGCGAGCCGCAGCCATTCACGCCGGTTCGACATCGCGCCCGACGCGGCGTCGAAGTCGAACGCATGGACACGGCCGTTGACGGTGTCGTTGACGTACATCGTGCGTTCGTCGGCCGACCACGCGGGACCGTTGGTGACGGCAAAACCCATCTCGTGCCGCACGCACTGCCCGTCGGGGCCATAGCGGTACAGCGCGCCCGTCGGCGCCTTGCAGGCGAAGTCCATCGTGCCGCCCCAGAAGCGGCCGCTGCGGTCGCACTTGCCGTCGTTAAAGCGATTGCCGGCGGGCTCGGCTGCGGGGCGGTACAGATGGCGCGGCGCGCTATCGAGTTCAGGGTCGAACCCGGCAAAGGCATGGCGCAGGGTGACCAGCAAGCCGGCACCGTCGGCGCGCTCGGCGACAGCCGAAATTTCTTCATCGAACTGCCACACGCTGCGCGCCCCATCGGCCGGCCGATAGCGGTACAGGCGGTGTTCCAGGATGTCGACCCACCACAGCGCCTGCAAGCCTGGAGACCAGCAGGTTCCTTCACCGAGGGTTGCGCCCGCGTCCCAGAGGCAGCGAACCTCACTCAGCAAACTGGGCATCGTGAGCGGGGTCTGAGTCTTCAAGGCGAGCCCTCCATTTCCGCGCATTGTCACCCGTTGACGGCGGTGTGCGGCGCTTGCCTCAGGCCAGGCTCTGGTCCTGAAGCCCGGGTGCGCTTTCTCTTTTCATCCAATTGTTGCAGCATTCATCACACTGTGCGACATTTGCTTCATGACTGATTGGCTGGTCCTCACCGCGTCGCTGCCGACCTCGCCCAGCGGCCTGCGGGTGCGCATCTGGCGCGCGCTGAAGGCCACGGGCTGTGCCACGCTGCGCGAGGGCGTCTACATCCTGCCGGCAGCGGTCGCGGCGGCCACCGAGTTGTGGGCCATCGAGAAAGCCGTCCGCGAAGGCGGTGCCGACGCGCACATGCTGACACTGCAAGCGCGCGATGCTGTGCAGGAGAAGGGCTTTCGCGCGCTGTTCGACCGCGGCGAGTTGTTCGCCGACTTCGCGCAGGCCCTGAAAGACACCCGCAAGACCGCCAGGACTTCAAGCGAGCTGGAGGTGCGCAAGATGTTGCGCAGGCTCGAACAGCAGCTTCAGTCGATCAGGGCCATCGACCACCTGCCCGGCGCCGCCAGCGCGGGCGCGGTGGCCAGCCTCGAAACGCTGCGCGCAGAGATCGAGAGGAAGCTCTCCCCGGGCGAGCCTGCCGCGAGCGCGGGCGCAATCCAGCGCCTGGACCGTGCGTCATTCCAAGGCCGAACCTGGGCCACGCGCAAGCGGCCCTGGCTCGACCGGCTGGCGACCGCCTGGTTGGTACAGCGCTTCGTCGATGCCCGGCCACGCTTCCTCTGGCTCAGCGACCCGAAGAAGTGCCCGAAGTCGGCGCTCGGCTTCGACTTCGATGGCGCCCGCTTCTCGCACGTCGGCGACAAGGTCACGTTCGAAGTCGTGGCACATGCCTTCGACCTGGAGGGAGACGCGGCGCTCCATCGCCTGGGAGAACTGGTGCACTACATCGACATCGGCGGCATCCCGGTCGACGAGGCCGCAGGCGTCGAGACAATCATCCGAGGCCTGCAGGCCCAGCACGCCGACGACGACACTCTGTTGGCGGCGTCGTGCGCCGTCTTCGACAGCCTGTATGCCGCAATGCGGCTGACCGGATGACTGCCGTGAGTGCGAACGCGTTGACGTTCATGGCACTCGGCGACCCGGGCCTGGCGCTTGCCGAGCCACTGTCGGCACAGCAGTCATTTTGAAGTTGCCTTGCCTTAACTGAAGGAGTGCCCATGGACGCCCGCATCCTGCCTCTGCCCTTCGATCCGGCCGCCATCGCCGGTCTCTCCGCCAAGCTGCTTGCCAGCCACCATCAGAACAACTATGGCGGTGCGGTGAAACGGCTCAACGCCTTGCGTGCGCAACTGGCCGGCACCGCCTTCGCCAGCGTGCCGGGCTTCCAGCTCAACGGCCTGAAGCGCGAAGAGCTGATCGCCACCAATTCGATGCTGCTGCACGAGTTGTACTTCGCCAGCCTGGGCGAGAACGGCAAGCCGATGGAGCCGGCGATGAAGTTGGCGCTCGACGCCAACTTCGGCAGCCTGGCGCGCTGGCGCGAAGAGTTCTCTGCGATGGGCAAGGCGCAGGGCGGCGGCTCGGGCTGGGTGCTGCTGGTGTTCCAGCCGCGCGAAGGCACGCTCGTCAACCAATGGGCCGCCGACCACACGCACGCGCTTGCGGGCGGCGTGCCGATCCTGGCGCTGGACATGTACGAGCACGCTTACCACATGGACTTCGGTGCGGCAGCGGGCGCCTACGTGGATGCCTTCATGGAGAACATCCACTGGGCGCATGTTTATCAACGCTACCAGGCAGCCGTCTGCGCGGCCAGCGAGCCCTGTGCTGCCGGCCACGACGATGTCTCGGGCGCGCTGTTGCTCGACGTGCGGCGCGCGGGGGTCTTCGACGCGGCGGCCACGATGATCCCGGGCGCCCGCTGGTGCGACCCGGCAGCCGTGGCCCGCTGGGCCAGCGAACTGCCGTCTGACCGCGACGTTGTCGTCTATTGCGTCTATGGCCACGAAGTGGGGCGCTCTACGGCAATGCGCCTGTGCGCGGCTGGCGTGAGGGCGCGCTACCTGCAAGGTGGCATCGACGGTTGGCAGGCGGCCGGCCAACCCGTTGACGTGAAAGCGGGCGCCCAGGGAGCCGCATCGTGAAGTGGGTCACCCGCGAACGCCCGAAGATCGACCGCATCGCCTGTCCGTGGTTGATCCTGCGCTTCATCGACCGCGAGGCCGAGTTCCTCTATGTGCCTGCCTCGCAGGTTCTGCAGGTGGCCGCGGACACCGGCGCCACGCCTTACGACATTCCCGGCGTCGAGATGAGCCACGTCGGCGAACTGTGCAGCTTCGACGCCTTCCTCAACAAGCACGGGCTCAGCCACCCGGTGCTGTTGCAACTGGCCACCATCGTGCGCGGCGCCGACACCTCGCGCCTGGATCTGGCCCCGCAGTGTGCGGGGCTGTACGCGCTGTCGCTGGGCCTGTCCCAGGTCTTCACGGACGACCACGAGATGCTGCGCCACGGCCTGGTGATGTACGACGCGCTGTATGCGTGGTGCAACTCGTGTCAGGGCGAGACGCACCACTGGCCGCCGAAGATGGCCTGATGGCATGAAAACCCATCCAGCTGGTTTGGGACGCATCTGCGTCCCCGCATGAAAGAAGGCCATGACGAAATTCGACAAGCGTGGGAATCCCATCTCGCATGGCTCGCAGCAGGCGATCGATGCACTCGATCAAGCCTGCGATCTGCTGCATGCCTACCAGGCCGACCCGCTGGCCGCCGTCGACAGGATCATCGCCGACCACCCGGACTTTGCGATGGCCCACGCCTTTCGCGCCGGCGCGCTGGCCACAGCCACCGACAAGGCGTTCGAGGCGGAATTGATCAAGAGCGTCGAGGCGGCCGAAGCGCTGGCGTCGAAAGCCAACGACCGCGAGCGGATGCACATTGCTGCGGCGCGCGCGTGGCTGGACGGCGATTGGGAGCGGGCCATCGAACGGTGGGGCGGCGCGTCAATCGCCCATCCGCGCGATCTGTTGGCGCTTCAGTTGGCGCATGTCGGCGACTTCTTCCTCGGTCATTCGCACATGTTGCGCGATCGTGTGGCCCGTGTGCTGCCGCACTGGAATCGCGACGTGCCGGGCTATGGCTTCGTTGAGGGCATGTACGCGTTCGGCCTTGAAGAAGCTGGCGACTATGCCCAGGCCGAGGCCCGTGGTCGAGAGGCTATTGCCTTGAACAAGCAGGACGGCTGGGCAGTTCATGCCGTCACGCACGTACTGGAGATGCAGGGCCGGGCTGAAGAAGGCGCAGCCTTCCTTGCCGACGGGGCCAACGAATGGGCGCCGAACAGCACGTTCGCGTTCCACCTGTGGTGGCACCAGGCGCTGTTCCATCTGGATGCCGATGACGCGCCTGCCGCACTGCAGTTGTTCGACGAGAAGATTTCTGCTGCGGGTTTTGGTCAAGCGCTTGAACTCCTCGACGGCTCTTCGTTGCTGTGGCGGCTGTCACTGCTCGGCCACGACGTCGGCGACCGCTGGGACGACGTGGCCGAAAAGTGGCAGACACGCATCGACGACGCCCACTACGCCTTCAACGATGTCAACGCGATGATGGCGTTCGTCGGCGCCGACAAACGTGAGGCGCAGAAGCGGCAGATCGAAACCTCGAAGCGGGCAGCAGCGGGCAGCGGAACGGTTGCGATGATGAGCCGCGAGATTGGCGTGCCGGCGTGCGAAGGTCTCGCCGCATTCGGTCAGGGCAACTACGCGCAGGCCATCGAGTTGCTGTTGCCGCTGCGCGCCAAGGCCAATCGCTTTGGCGGCAGCCACGCGCAGCGCGACATGTTTTCGTGGACGCTGACAGAAGCTGCGATCCGCGTTGGCAACCGCGCGCTGGCCGATGCTCTCGTTGCCGAACGGCTGTCATGGAAGCCGCAGAGTCCCGTCAATCGTGGGTGGGCGATGCGCGCCGGCAAACTGAAACCTGCACAGGCAACGCAAAGCTCGTTGCCAGCAGCGTCCGCGCCCTCGACGGGTCAATAAAAAGGCCGCTGCGCTCCCGGCGGGTCGGTCGGCAGGCGCGAAGCTGCCTTTCGCTCACGGCAGTGCATGCGGAGCGGCTCCGCTTGTCGCCCGGCAATGGTGAGCCGGTCGCGCGTCAGCGAGCCGATCGGCTCGGTGCCCACCGTACAACAGCTCAGTGACTCACCAAACAAGACCGGCCGGGCCGCCTCGTCGCCTCACAAACCGCTGAATGCGAAATTCACCTCTGGCTTCAAGCCGCTGACAATGCGCGCGATGCTCTTGCCCGAGCCGCAGGAGTGGGTCCAGCCGAGCGTGCCGTGGCCCGTGTTGAGGAACAGGTTGGGCAGCTTGCTGCGGCCGATGATCGGCACGTTGCTCGGCGTCGCCGGGCGCAGGCCGGTCCAGAACTGCGCCTGCTCGCTGTCGCCTGCGCCGGGGAACAAGTGCTCCACGCGCTTGACGATGGCCTCGCAGCGCACGCGATTCAAGTCGCGGTCGTAGCCGTTCAACTCTGCCGTGCCTGCGATGCGCAGGCGATCACCACCCGGCGCCTCAGGCGTCGGCTGCGTGGTCAATCGCGAGAACACGAGCTTGTATTCATCGTCGGTCAGCGACACCTGGTGCGCCATCGACGCGTCTTTCACCGGCATCGTCACCGAGTAGCCCTTGGCCGGGTAGATCGGCAAATGGATGCCAAGAGGCGACGCATACAGCGGGCTCAGGCTGCCCATCGCCAGCACGTAGGCATCGGCACACAGGCGCAGAAAGCGGCCTTCGCTGTCGGTGGCTTCGACATGGTCGATGCGGCCGCCAGCTTCGCGCAGCGCGGTCACGGTGTGGCTGAGCAGGAACTGCACGCCGTCGGCTTCGCAGCGCTTGACCAACTCGCGCGCGAAACGATTCGCGTCGCCCGACTCGTCTTCGGCCGTGTAGGTGGCGCCGGCGAGTTGCGGGCGGATGTGGCGCAGCGCAGGTTCGAGCTTCACGGCGTCGTCGGCCGAGATGACGCGCCGGTCGCAGCCCAGCGCGCGCATCTGCGCGGCCGGGGCTTCGGCACCGTCGAACTCCTGTCGGCTGGTGTAGAAATGCAGGATGCCCTGCGTGCGCTCGTCGTAGGCGATGCCGATGTCGCGCCGCAGTTGCTGCAGCGTGTCGCGGCTGTAGGTGCCCAGCCGCACGATCTGTTCGATGTTGTGGCGCGTGCGCGCCGGCGT
>JANNBZ010000025.1:0-4038 GCA_031386065.1 Burkholderiales bacterium | reverse complement strand
CCATTGATGACAGCGAACAATCGCTCGACCGCACTGAACGCACCGTCGTCGCCGCCGACCTTGATGTCGGTCATCGCGGGCGCAAAGGTGGCTGCTTCGAGCGAGGCCGGCAACGCGTCGCTGGCTTCCAGACTCAGGTAGAGCACCGGTCGCGCGAAGCTGAAGCCGGGCGTCAATCGCAGCTTGACGACACCGTCGCGCGGACAGATCGAGATCACCTTGTCGTGCACCACGGCGTGGTCCGCCGCGCCGTCGCACATCGCATTCAGCGTTGCCTCGCTCGCGTTGAAGGCGAGCATCGGCGCGTTGTAGATGTGGTTGCCGATCTTCGCCAGCGGGGTGTAGTTGGCGTCTCCGACCGAGCCCGGCTGGATCGCCGTCGGCGGGAAGTAGTTCGGTGCCGCGCCCGGGGTGATCGAATGCACTGGTGCGAAATCGACCTTGCCGTTCTCGAACACGACCACGGTCTTGCCGGCGATGAGCTGCTGCGATGCGCGGCGCACGCCTCGGCCCACATCGGCATAGACGAGCTTGGCCGAGAAGTTCAGGCCCAACGCAGCGGCGTTCTTCTCGTCGGTGGTGTCGGTCAGCACGTACCAGACCGACTCGCCGCTGGCCAGTTGCCCCTTGTAGAGCGGCAAGGTGATGGTGCCGGCCTCAGTGTCCAGGGTGCCCGACTTGAGGAGCTGGAACGGGCCGATCAATTCCTTTTGCACGGTCGACGGCGCGGTGCCGAAATAGGTGGCGGGAACGTCGGCACCGATCGAGGCCGGCGATGGCTGGATCTCGGTGATCGGGGTCGGGTTGTCGATGGCGAAAATGCCACTCGTGAAGTCGCCCATGGCCGAGCCAGGGCTGATGTCGGCGCTCGGCGCAACGGCGGGAGGGCTCGAGGTGTCGTTGTTGCCGCCGCCGCAGGCGACGAGCAGGCTGGTGGCGAGCACGGTGAAAGCGAAGTTGTGACGCATCATGATTCTCCGATGGGTGTGTGGGTGGTGATGAGTGACGAAAACCGTCGGGTCACAGGAACCGGAAAACGATCGGGCAGTTCACGATCAGTCCGCTCGAGCCGAAGGCCTTGCCGCCGGGGCCGGTCATCCAGCCGGCGCGCACCATGCCGAGGATCTGGAACTCGTCGCGCACGCGCGAGCGGTAGTGCGCATCGATGGCGTGCTGGGTCCACTCGCCGACGTTCACGTCCCACAGCGGGCTGTAGTCGGTGGCGATGGTCGGAATGCCGCCGAGCACGTTGAGCGGAGCGCCGTCGCCCTTGAGCGCGCTGTTGAAGCCCTGACGCTGCGGATGAACGACGTTGGCTTGCGTGTTCACCGGGCCGTTGATGACCGCGAACAGGCGCTCGACGGCGCTGAACGCACTGTCGTCGCTGCCGACCTTGATGTCGGTCAACGCGGGCGCGTGCGTCACACCCTCCAGGGCTGCAGGCAGGGCGTTGTTGGCCTCCAGGCTCAGGTAGAGCACTGGCCGCGCAAAGCTGAAGCCGGTCGTCAGCGCGAGCTTCACGACGCCGTCGCGCGGGCAGATCGAGACCACCTTGTCGTGCACGACATTGTGATCGGCGTTGCCGCCGCACATCGCATTCAGCGTCGCCTCGCTCGCATTGAAGGCGAGCATCGGCGCGTTGTAGATGTGGTTGCCGATCTTCGCCAGCGGGCTGTAGTTGGCGTCTCCGACCGAGCCCGGCTGCACGGCAGTCGGCGGGAAGTAGTTCGGTGCTGCACCCGGTGTGACCGAGTGCACCGGCGCGAAGTCGACCTTGCCGCTTTCGAACACGACCACGGTCTTGCCGTTGATAAGTTGCTGCGACGCCTTGCGAACCCCGCGGCCGACATCGGCATAGACCAGCTTGGATGAGAAGTTGATGCCCAGCGCGGCCGCATTCTGTTCGTCGGTGGTGTCGGTCAGCACATACCAAACCGACTCGCCGCTGGCGAGCTGACCCTTGTAGAGCGGCAAGATGATGGTGCCCGCTTCCTGATCGAGCGTGCCCGACTTCAACAACTGGAACGGACCGATCAATTCCTTTTGCACCGTCGAAGGCGCGGTGCCGAAATAGGTGGCCGGCACGTCGGCACCGATCGAGGCCGGAGCGGGTTGAATTTCGGTGATCGGCGTGGGCGGCGGAAAACCTTGTACTTGTGCTTGTGCCGGCGCTTGTGCGAGCGCTGAGGCGCAGGCCAGGGGCAGCAGGATCAGACTCTTTTTCACTGCAATCTCCTCGAGGGTTGTGCGGACAATGGGCGTGACAAAACGACGCCCGCCGCAGCGGCCAAAGAGGGATGCGAGTTGATTTCGGAGGTCGAGACGCGGGCCTGCCTACGTCGGCACCGCGTCGACAAAACTTTCAAGTAAGTTGCGATCAAGCGGTGCGCGATGCGACCGCGCGAGACGATCAGAAGCGCGCAACGGTGGCCGGACACCCTGTTGCCGCGAGCATCGCGGCGCAGGCGCAGGCGCAGGCGCAGGCAGCCTCGATGCCAGTCAGTTCGACTCTTTGATCAAGCGCCCGCTGGCCGACTGGATCGGCCGCGCATTCATCGGGTACAGCCGGGCGAAGATGGCGATCTGCTCGGCTGAAATCGGCACCGGGTTTTTCATCACCATCCACAGCACGCCCTCGCTGCACGGCGGCGTGGTCAGAGAACCCATGTAGGTGTAATAGCTGCGGTCGGCCGGCAGCAACTCGTTCAAATCCATCGGCAAGCGCGCGGCCACCTCGTCGCCTTTTTCGAGCGGCAGGTTGTTCCACACCGCCTGCACCAGCGGCTGCGCGCTGCCGCGGTCCAGCAGCACGGCGACCACGGCCAGGCGGCCTTCCACGTCCTTGTGAACCAGGTGCACCACCATGTCGAACAGGCGGCCGTTGATGCGTTCTTCAGACGGCCGGTGAAAGTGGAACTGCAGCAGCTCGAAGCGGCGGCCACTCACCTCGATGAAATTGCCGGCACCCACGTTGACCTGCACCGTGTGGCCGTTGTCGACCACGCGGAAGGCGCTGGGTCGGTAGTCGAATTGCACCGCGTCGAGCTGCACCTTGATGCCGTCGCGAATGTCGATCGGGCTCTGGCGCTTGCCGCTGGAACAGGTGGCGAATTCGGCCTTCAGCTGCGCCCAGGCCTGCGGTCCGCCGTCGCCCTGGTAGTCCCAATGTGCGGCGTGTGCGGCAGGTGTCGCGGGTGTCGACAACTCACGGTGGGCCGCCGCCAGCCGCGCGGCCGACGTTGGAGCCGCCACACTTGCCACCGCTCCGGCATGTGCGTGCGCAGGCGCGATGGCCTGCACCGGCGCGCGCGAGACCACGCGCACGACGTTCGGCGCCACCAGCTCGGGCGGCTTGGCCGACCCCAGCTTTTCAGCCAGGCGCTCGCGAATGATGTCCATCGGATCTTTGATCTGGCGCGGGCCTTTCCTGGCCACTTTCGGTGGCTCGGCCTCCGCTTCAGCGACCGGCTTGCCTTCGACCGGCTTGGCGGCCGACGCAGCGCGCTCGGCCGCCGCCAGCGGCTTCCTGGCCGGCGCGGCGTGGCTGTCGGCCGGCCCGTCGGAGGCCCGACTCAGCGGGCTGGCGAGGCCCAGCGCGATGACGATCGCGGCGGCCAGCGGTGGGCGAATGAAAAACGGCAAGGGCATGGTGAATCTCCGGCACGAAACGGGCGTGTCTGGTGCGGATATCGGCCTCGCAGCCCGAGTCTTGAACTCGCTGGTCCGGCTCAGGTATGCACGTCGGTGGTTGATCGAAGGTTCTACCGTGGCCTTCGCGAGCCGACTGCGCTGGACAGCTTCGCAGGTCCTTCGCTGCGTCGTTTGCTCAGGCCCGCACGTCCGTGGCTGATCGAACGTTCTGCGCCGGCCTTCGCGAGCCGACTGCGCTGGACAGCTTCGCAGGTCCTTCGCTGCGTCGTGTGCTCAGGCCCGCACGTCCGTGGCTGATCGAACGTTCTGCGCCGGCCTTCGCGAGCCGACTGCGCAGGACAGCTTGGCAGGTCCTTCGCTGCGTCGGTTGCTGAGGGCCGCCCCGGC
>JANNBZ010000426.1:0-10455 GCA_031386065.1 Burkholderiales bacterium | reverse complement strand
CTGCACGTCGATCGTGCGGTCGAACGGCCCGGCCTCGCGACCGCGCGTGTATTCCAGCAAAAAGTCGCGCGACAGCACGCGCCCGGCGTGTTCGGCCAGCGCGCACAGCAGGTCGAATTCGCCGGCGCTCAAGGCCACGTCGTGGCCGTTCGGGCTGGTCAGGCGGCGCGCGGCGGTGTCGAGCTGCCAGCCGGCGAAGTGCAGGCTGCGCCGTGGTGGGGCGGCGGTGTCGACGTCGGCCGGCGCGGTCGGCGCGGTCGGCGCAATCGCCTCGACAGGCACCACGCGGCGCAACACCGCCTTGATGCGCGCCAGCAGTTCGCGCAGGTCGAAGGGTTTGGTCACGTAGTCGTCGGCGCCGACTTCCAGGCCCACGACCTTGTCGACCGCGTCACCACGGCCGGTCACGATGACCAGGCCGCAGTGCCAGTGCTCGCGCAACTGGCGCGCGATCGCAAAGCCGTCTTCGCCCGGCAGCCCGAGGTCGAGCAGGACGATGGCCGGCGGGTCGACCGGCATCAGTTCCATCAGCGCGCGGCCGCGATGCAGCTGCGTCACCCGGTAGCCGTGGCCCTGCAGGTAGTTGCCCAGCAGAACGGTGATGTCGGGCTCGTCGTCGACGATGGCGATGTGGGTGGCAGGGATCAAGGCGGCAGGAGGCTGAGGCAGGCGTTCAAAGAAGCCTATCAGTTCTGCGAGGTCGGTCGGATGGGAGCGCGGGCGAAGTTGGTGCGCTCCTGCAGGAGGACTTTTGATCGCAAAGAACGCGAAGAACGCGAAGGACGCGAAGGAAAAGATGGAAAAGAAGGAAAACAAGGCTTGATGCTCCGTTTTCCCGATCCCTATTGGCGTTCTTCGCGCCCTTTGCGTTCTTTGCGACCAGACAGCGCGGGGCATCAAGCCACTCGTTCGTGATGGCACCTGCCCTTCCCAGCGATCCTTCCGCCTCAGTGAGACATCAACACCGGCACTGTCATCGACGCGAGCAGGCCTCGGGTGGCGCCGCCGAGCACGCGTTCGGTCCAGCGGGAATGGCCGTAGGCGCCCATCACGATCAGGTCGATGCTCTGGTCGGCGGCGTGTGACAGCATCGCGTCGGCAATGCCGTAGCCGGTGGTCTCGATGCTCAGCTCGGCCACCACGCCCTGCCACGCCAGCCATTGCTGCAGCGCTTGCAGCCGGCCTTGCAAGGACGGGCCTTCGGCGGTCGCCGCGTCGGTCCAGCTGACCACCTCCACACGGTCGGCCAGGCGCAGCAGCGGCAGGGCGTCTGACACCGCGCGCGCCGACTCGCGGCTGTCGTCCCAGGCCACCATCACATGGCCGCCGACGCGGGCCACGCGGCCGGCATACGGCAGCAGCAAGGTCGGCCGCGCGCTGAACAGCACCACCTGCTCGACCAGTCCCTGCGCGGTGCGGTGGCCAAGGGCGGTCGGGTCGGTCTGCGTGAGCACGCAGAGGTCGCTGCAGTGGGCATGGCGCACCAGCGACGGCGCCTTGTCGCACTCGTCGAGCACCGCCTCGAACGAGCGCAATCCGGCGGCCCGGCATTCGGTGTCGAACAACTGCACCGCCTGCCTCGCCTGTTCGCGCAATGAGTCCCAGGCCAGCGTGGCGAACTCGGCGATCGAGGCCGCCGCCTGCAACGAAACCGGCATGTCGAGCAGGCCGGTGGGCGCCAGGCCCACCAAGTGGCAGTCGAGTTGTTGCGCCAGTGAAATGGCGACCTGCGTGCGCGCGGCGCACAGCGGGTCGTGGTCCAGCAGGACGAGCAGGCTGCGGTAGGTCATGCCGAGTTCCCGGTTCCGATCACGCGCCATTGTTCTGCCGACTGTTGCGACCTGGCTTGACATGGCGCAACTGCGTCCACCGGACCGCACCGCAGACTCGATTCGAACTGTGGGGACGACCGCATGAAGATCCGCTTCCTCGGCGCTGCCGACACCGTCACCGGCTCGCGCCACTGGGTCGAGGCCGGCGGCGCCCGCGTGCTGCTCGACTGCGGCCTGTTCCAGGGCTTCAAGACCCAGCGTGAGCGCAACTGGGCGCCGCTGCCGGTGCCGCCGGCCGAGATCGACGCGGTGGTGCTCAGCCACGCCCACCTCGACCACGCCGGCTGGCTGCCGGCGCTGGTGAAGCAGGGCTTCAAGGGGCCGGTGTATGCGTCGGCCGCCACCCGCGACCTGGCGGAGGTGCTGCTGCTCGACAGCGCGCACCTGCAAGAGGAAGACGCGCGGCGCGCCAACCGAGGCGGCTGGACGCGCCATGCGCCGGCCCTGCCGCTGTACAGCGTGGCCGACGCGAAACGCGCGGTCGCGAAGATCGTGGTCGTGCCGACCGGCCGCAGCGTCAGCGTGGGTGCCCTGCGCATCGACCTGACGCCGGTTGGCCACCTGCTCGGCGCGATGGCGGTCAGCTTGACGGCCGACGGGCGCAGGCTGGTGTTCTCGGGCGACCTGGGGCGCAGCGACGACCTGCTGATGCCGCCGCCGCAGCGCGTGGCGCAGGCCGACGTGCTGCTGGTCGAGTCGACCTACGGCAACCGGCTGCACCCGACTGAAGACGCGCAGGCGCGGCTGGGCGACATCGTTCGCAGCACCACGCGGCGCGGCGGCAGGGTGCTGCTGCCGTCGTTCGCGGTCGGCCGTGCCCAGGCCCTGCTGCTGGTGCTGCAGCGCCTGAAAGCGGCCGGTGAACTGCCGGCCGAGCTGCCGATTTTCCTGGACAGCCCGATGGCCGGCACCGCCACCGCGCTGTACCAGCAGCACCGCAAGCTGCTGCGCATTGCGCCGCGCGAAGCCGCCGACCTGACCCAGGGCGTGACCCTGGTCGGCAAGCCGCAGGAGTCGCTGGCGCTGACGCGTTCGCGCTGGCCGGCAGTCATCATCTCGGCCAGCGGCATGGCCACCGGCGGGCGGGTGCTGGCCCACCTGAAGTCGATGGCACCCAACCCGCGCCACCACATCGTGTTCGCCGGTTTCCAGGTGGCCGGCACGCGCGGCGCGCAACTGGTGGCCGGCGCGCGCGAGGTGAAAATCTACGGCGAGTACGTGTCCGTCAAGGCGCAGGTCAGCCAGCTCGAAGGCTTCTCGGGGCATGCCGACGCGAACGGCCTGATGGACTGGCTGCGCGGCTTCGAGGCGCCGCCGCAGCAATGCTTCGTGGTGCACGGCGACCCGACCGCCGCCGACACCCTGCGCCTGCGCATCAAGGACGAACTGGGCTGGTCGGTGGCGGTGCCCGAACACCTGTCGATGCACGAGCTGTGAGCGGCGCGAACCCATGAACGCCGTCGTTGCGCCTGCGCCCGCGCCGGAGCTGGTCTTCACCGCCCGCGGCCTGGCCAAGAGCTACGTCACCGGCGATGTCGAGGTGCAGGCCCTGCGCGAGGTCGACCTCGACATCCGGCGCGGCGAATTCGTGGTGCTGCTGGGCGCGTCGGGCAGCGGAAAGTCGACCCTGCTGAACATCCTGGGCGGGCTCGACGTTCCCACCCGCGGTGAGGTGCGCTTTGCCGACCACGCGCTGAGCGGCGCCAGCGAGGCCGAGCTGACCACCTACCGTCGCGACCACGTCGGCTTCGTGTTCCAGTTCTACAACCTGATTCCCAGTCTGACGGTGCGCGAGAACCTGGCACTGGTGACCGACATCGCGCGCAACCCGATGCCGATCGACGAGGCCATCGAGCTGGTCGGCCTGACGCCGCGCCGCGACCATTTTCCGGCGCAACTGTCCGGCGGCGAGCAGCAGCGGGTGGCGATTGCGCGCGCCATCGTCAAGCGGCCCGACGTGCTGCTATGCGACGAGCCGACCGGTGCGCTCGACTACGTGACCGGCAAGCTGGTGCTCGAAGTGATTGCCAAGATCAACCTCGAACTCGGCACCACGGCGGTGGTGATCACGCACAACGCGGCCATCGCCGGCATGGCCGACCGCGTGATCTACCTCGGCGACGGGCGCATCCAGAAGGTCGAGATGAACAGCCACAAGATCAGCCCGTCGGAGTTGAGTTGGTGAAAGCGGGCAGGACTCTTCGCAAGCAAACGCCGCGGAACTGGCTCTGCCAGGCCGCTGGCGTGCCTTGCAGGCCGCGCTGGGCCTTGCGGCCCGGCCCCTTGCCAGGCATTCAAGGTCCGCTGGACCTTGAATGTCCGGGCTCGGTCCCCTTGAGGGGGAGCGGCGCAGCCGCTTCGGGGGTGGGCCGATGAAAGCGCTGGACCGCAAGCTGCTGCGCGACCTGCGCCTGATGTGGAGCCAGGCACTGACGATCGCGCTGGTGGTGGCCAGCGGCATCGCCGGCTTCATCACCACCTTGTCGGCGGTCGACTCGCTGGCCGCCGCGCGCGACAGCTTCTATGCCAGCGGCCGCTTCGCCGACGTGTTCGCCAGCGTCAAGCGCGCGCCCAATGCGCTGGCCGACACGCTGCGCAACACGCCTGGCGTGGCCGACGTGCAGACCAGCATCGAGCAGATCGTGCGCATCGAGCTGCCGGGCGTGTCCGACCCGGTGCTTGGCCAGTTGATCGGCGTCGACCCGCTGGCGCCGCCGCGCATGAACCGCGTCACGCTGCGCAGCGGCCGTGCGCTGGACGACGCGCGGCTGAGCGAGCAGGCGATCCCGGCGCTGGTGTCGGAATCGTTCGCCACTGCGCGCGGCCTGCGGCCGGGCGCGCGCATCTCGGCGCTCATCAACGGCAAGCGGCGCACGCTCGAAATCTCGGGCATCGCGCTGTCGCCCGAGTTCATCTTCGCCGGCCTGATGGGCATGCCCGACCTGCGAGGCTTCGGCGTCTTCTGGGTGCCGCGCGACGCGCTGGCCGCCGCCTACGACATGGACGGTGCGTTCAACCGCGTTGCCATCAAGCTGGCGCCGGGTGCGTCCGAGCATGCGGTCATCGACAAGATGTCTGCGCAGCTCTCGCGCTACGGCGGGCGCGAGGCGCATGGCCGCGCCGACCAGTCGTCGCACGCGATGCTCGACAGCGAGATCAAGCAGCAGCGCGTGCTCGGCACCTTGCTGCCGTCGATCTTTCTCGGCGTGGCTGCCTTCCTGCTCAACGTGGTGGTCTCGCGCCTGGTGGCCACGCAGCGCGAGCAGATCGCCGCGCTGAAGGCGCTGGGCTATGCCAACCTCGCCATCGGCGCGCACTACCTGAAGCTGGTTCTGGTGATCGTCGCGCTGGGCCTGCTGCTGGGCGTGGCGCTGGGCGACGTGCTGGGCTCGCTGTTCACCGGCCTGTACGCCGAGTTCTACCGCTTCCCCAGCTTCGAACACCGGGTCGCGCCGTGGCTGCTGGCGGTCAGCATCGGCATCACCGTGGCGACGGCGGTGCTCGGCACGCTGAACGCCATTCTGGCCACGGTGCGGCTGGCGCCAGCCGAGGCCATGCGCCCGGCAGCACCCGGCCACTACCGGCGCACGCTGGTCGAACGGCTGGGCATCACCCGCATCACGCCGGCGCTGCGCATGATCCTGCGCAACATGGAGCGCCGGCCGCTGCGCACCGCGCTGTCGATCGGCGGCGTGGCGGCCTCGGTGGCGATCGTCGTGATGGGCAACTATTTCAGCGACGCGATCGACTACATCGTCGATTCGCAGTTCAACGTGGGCATGCGCAGCGACGTGATCGTCTGGATGACCGAGGCCGCCGACAACAGCGCCAGCCACGAAATCGCGCGCCTGCCCGGCGTGACGGCGGTCGAGTCGGGCCGCGACGTGGCGGTGCGCTTCGTCAACGGACACCGCAGCGAACGCGGGTCGATTCGCGGCCTGACCCGGCACCCGCAGTTGACCCGCATCATCGACGAGAAGAACCACGAGGTCAGCCGCCTCGACGACGACGGCCTGGTGATGACCGACCGGCTGGCCGACAAGCTCGGCCTGCGCGTTGGCGATGCCGTGCAGGTCGAGGTGCTCGAAGGCCGGCAGCGCACGCTCAAGGTCCTGCTGCACACCACCGTGCGCGAGATGATGGGCATGAATGCCTACATGGAACGCCACGCGCTGAACCGCCTGCTGCAGGAGGGCGACCAGGCGACCTGGTACGCGGTGCTGGTCGAACGCGGCGCCGAGCCCGCGCTGCTGGAAGCCAGCAAGCAACTGCCGCGCGTGGTCGGCGTGTTCAGCAAGGCCAGCCTGCTGCGCAACATGCAAGAGGTCAGCGCGCGCAACGTGCGCATCATGAGCACGGTGCTGACCTTCTTTGCCACCGTGATCGCCGTGGGCGTGGTCTACAACAACGCGCGCATCGCGCTGGCCGAGCGCAGCTGGGAGCTGGCCAGCCTGCGCGTGCTGGGCTTCACGCGCGCCGAAGTCTCGGGCCTGCTGCTCGGCGAAATGGCCATCGGCATCGCCGTGGCCCTGCCCTTGGGCATGGCGCTGGGCTACGGCCTGGTGAACCTGATCACCGGGCTGTTGACCTCGGACCAGTTCTTTTTTCCGGTGGTGATTCGAGCGCCCACCTACGCCTGGGCCGGGCTGGCCGTGCTGCTGTCGGGCGTGGCCAGTGCACTGGTGGTGCGCCGGCGCATCGACAAGCTCGACATGGTGGCGGCATTGAAGACAAGAGAGTGAGAACACGAACATGAAACGCAAAACCTGGTTCTATGCGGCGGCCGCAGTGCTGGCCTTGGCGCTGGCGATGGCCTGGGCCTTCGCGCCGCGTGCGGTCGAGGTGGAACTGGCCCCGGTGACGCAGGGCCGCTTCGAGACCACCATCGACGAAGACGGCAAGACCCGCCTGTCCGACCGCTACGTGGTGTCGGCGCCGCTGGCCGGGCGGCTGACGCGCATCACGCTGAAAGAGGGCGACGCGGTGATGGTCGACACGCCGTTGGCGCAGCTCGACTCGGTGCTGCCGGCGATGCTCGACGAGCGCACGCTGCGCGAACTGCGGGCGCGCGTGGAGGGCGCGCTGGACAACGTCGGGCGCACCGGCTCGCGGATTGCGCGCGCGCAGGTGGCGGTCGACCAGGCGCGCAACGAGGCGCGGCGCAGCGAACAACTGGCCAAGCAGGGCTTCATCGCGCCGATCAAGCTGGAAACCGACCGGCTCACCACGCTGGCCGCACAGCGCGAGCTCGAAGGGTCGGCGGCCGAGCGGCGGGTCGCCGAACACGAACTCGAACAGGCGCGTGCCGCACTCGGCACGGTGCGCCAGCCCGCTGCCGGCGACGGGCCTGGCGCAGTGGCCGGTCAGCGCGGCTTCACGGTGCGCGCGCCGGTGGCGGGCCGCGTGTTGCGCGTGCTGCAAGGTAGCGAAGCCACGGTCACGCTGGGCACGCCGCTGCTGGAGATCGGCGACACGCAGGGGCTGCAGATCGTGGCCGAACTGCTGACCACCGACGCGCTGGCCGCCCAGCCCGGCAGCCGCGTGCTGATCGAGCGCTGGGGCGGCCCCGACGCGCTGGAAGGCCGTGTCAAGCGGATGGAGCCGGCGGCGTTCACCAAGGTGTCGGCGCTGGGTGTGGAAGAGCAGCGCGTGCGGGTGCTGATAGACATCACCAGCCCACAGGAACAATGGAAGCTGCTGGGCGACGGCTTTCGCGTCAGCCTGCGCATCGTCACGCTGACGCAGGAGAACGCGGTGCAGGTGCCGGTGAGCGCCGTCTTCCCGCTGCCCGGCACTGATGCCAACGTTCCCGCCGGCGACGGCCGCGCCGCCGCGCCGAAGTCGGCCGTCTTCGTGGTCGATGCCGGCCATGCCCGCATGGTGCCGGTCAGCGTGGCCGCCCGCAACGGCAGCATGGCCTGGCTGCGCAGCGGCGTGGCGCCGGGTGCGCAGGTCATCGTCTACCCGCCGGCCACGGTGCGCGACGGTGCGCGCGTGAAGGCGCGCAAGGTGTGATGCGGCTGCGCGGTCGTCGCGACAGGCGAGTGCGACGAGCGCCGCCCACCCCCACTCACTGCCGAGCCAGCAGCGCGCGCGTGCGGGTCAGGAACGGCGGGTCGACCTGGCCGCTGGTCTTGCTGCTGCGGGCGACGACGCGGCCGTTGGCGTCCAGCAGCACCAGCACGCCGGTGTGGTTGAGTTCGCCGTCGTCCAGCACGCGGTAGCGCACGCCGAGCACGCCGGCGATGGCGCGCACGTCGGCCGGCTGCGGCTGCGCCAGCGTCCAGCGCGTCAGGTCAAGGCCGCGCTTGTCGGCGGTGGCCTTCAGCGCGCCCGGCGTGTCGCGCTGCGGGTCCAGGCTGATCAGCAGCACGCCGAAGTGCTGGCGCTCGGCGGGTGTGAGCTTGCGGTCCAGGTCTTGCACGGTGTCCAGAATGGTCGGGCAGATGAAGCTGCACGAGGTGTAGAACATCACCACCAGTTGCGGGTGCCCGCGTGCCGACGCCAGCGTGAGCCGGCGGCCGGACTGGTCGGTCAACGCGGCGTCGAGCTGGTAGATGGAATCGCGCGGCAAGGCCGACGGCGCTGCATTCACTGATTGCGCTGCTTGCGCCGCCAGCGTGCTGGCGAGCAAAAGGCTCAACGTGAAGCGGCTCGCACGCATGGCGTTTCCTTGCTCAGCGGGCACATCGAAAGCCCAGGTTGGCGGTGGCGTCGGCGCCGTTCAGTGACGACAGCAGCGCCACCCGCATCAGCACCGCGTAGTTGTCGCGGTCGGCGATTGCCAGCGCGCCGGCGCCGCAGAACTTGAGGCGGTCGGGGTCGCCCTGGTCGCGGTTGTCGCCCGACACCAGCAGCGCCGAGAAGTCGTCGGTCCACTCCCACACCAGGCCGTGCAGGTCGCGCAGCCCGTAGGCATTGGCAGGCTGCGTGCCGACGCCGGGCAAGGCGTGTTTCGACGAGGTGGCGTACCACGCGAGGATGCGTTCGCGCCAGGCTGGGTCGTTGCGCGCGTCGACACGTTTCTCGTCCGCCGCAGCCGCGTATTCCCACTGCGACCACGACGGCAGCTTCGCGCCTTGCGCCTGGCAGTAGGCATTGGCGGCGAACCAGCTGACCCACACCACCGGCTGCGTAGTCAGCGCCTGCGGCCCGAGCTGCGTGGCGGATGCCCAGTGCGACAGGTAACGCGTCTCGGCGAACACGCTGGCCACGCGGTCGCGTTGCCACTGCGGGTGTTGGGTTACGAAGGTCAGGAAGTCGGCGTTCGTCACCGGCAGGCTCATCAGGCTGAAGCGCGGCAGCCGCACGCGGCTGCCGGTGTCTTCGTATTTCAAGGCGGAAGTGAAGGCGCCGCCGGGCAGGTTCACGTAGCGCGCGTGTGGTGCAGCGCGCAACTCGGCGGCCTGCGCGCCGCTGGCGGCAAGCAGGCAGCACAGCAAGGTGGCCGATGCGGCGGACGGGCTCACGACGCGCTTCAGTGCGTGGGTCAATGACTCACGGTGGCCACCGGCTTCAGCTTGCGCTGTTCGGCCACTTCGGCCTTGGTCACCTTGCCGCCAGTGTTGCCCCAACTGCCCAGCACGTAGGTCAGGATGTTGGCGACCTCGTCGTCGGTGAGCTGGCTCATCGGCGGCATCACCGAGTTGTAGTCCTGGCCGTTCACCTTCACCGGGCCGTTCAGGCCGTGCAGCACCACGTCGATCGCGCGCTTCGGGTTGGCGGCCAGCCAGTCCGACTTGGCCAGCGGCGGGAACACGCCCGCCAGGCCGGCGCCGTTGCCCTGGTGGCAGGTGGAGCAGGTGCCGGTAAACAGAGCCTGGCCGGCTTTCATTTGCTCGTCGACCGTCAGCGAACCGCTGGTGGCCGACTTGGCCGCCGCCGTCACCGCCGCCAGGTTGGGCAGGGCGCGGTCGCCGAGGTAGACCTCGTCGACTTCCTTGCCCGAATAGATGGCCTTGTTCCCGGGCCCGTCGACCTTCAGGATGCCGAGCGCGCCCTTGTTGAAGGCGCGGAAGATCGAGTGGTCGACGATCACGTAGCTGCCCGGCACTTCAAGGTGAAATTCCATCATCGCGGCGCCGCCGGCCGGGATCAGCGTGGTCTGCACGTTCTCTTGAAACTTGTTGCCGCCCTCGAACCAGACCTTGTCGAAAATTTCGCCGATCACGTGGAAGCTCGACACCAGGTTGGGCCCGCCGTTGCCCACGTACAGGCGCACCGTTTCGCCGACCTTCGCGGTCAGCGCCTTGTCGCCGGTGAGCGCGCCTTCTGTGCCGTTGAACAGCACGTAGGTCGGCCGCTCATCGATGGCTTTTTCCATGTCGAACGGCTGCAGGCCTTTCTCGCGGTACTTGCCGGCGGTGTAGAAATCGCCCTGCATCACGTAGTACTCCTTGTCCACTTTCGGCAGGCCGCCGGGCGGCTCGATCAGGATCAGCCCGTACATGCCGTTGCCCACATGCATGCCCACCGGCGCGGTGGCGCAGTGGTACACGTACAGCCCGGCGTTGAGCGCCTTGAAGCTGAACTGCGAGCGGTGCCCCGGCGCGGTGAAGCTCGACGCCGCGCCGCCGCCCGGGCCGGTGACGCCGTGCAGGTCGATGTTGTGCGGCATCTTCGA
>JANNBZ010000411.1:0-2107 GCA_031386065.1 Burkholderiales bacterium | reverse complement strand
GTGGTGTGCGAAGACACCTCGCACCAGGCGATCACGGCGTTGAAAGACGGCAAGCGCCACTTCGAGGTGATCGACGCCGAATGCGTGGGCTGCAACCTGTGCGTCTCGGTGTGCCCGGTGCCGCAGTGCATCAGCATGCATGCGCTGAAGCCCGGCCAGGTGGATGCGCGCACCGGGCAGGTGGTCAGTGGCGAGTACGCCAACTGGACGACGCACGCGAACAATCCGGCGTGCGTTTGAACAGAACTCTTCCGTGACCACAGCGTCCTCCCCCACCGTCGAAGTTCAGAACGTCTCGGTCGTCTACCCCGCCAAAGAGAACACCGTCACCGCGCTCGACCGCGTCAGCCTGTCCATTGCGCCGGGTGAATTCATCTCGCTGATCGGACCCTCGGGCTGCGGCAAGACCACGCTGTTGCGCGTGATTGCCGACCTGGAACAGGCCAGCTCCGGCAGCGTTCGCGTCAACGGGATGAGCTCGGTCGACGCGCGACTGGCCCGCGCCTACGGCTATGTGTTCCAGGCGCCGGCGCTGTTCCCCTGGCGCAGCGTGCTGGCCAACGTCTGCCTGCCTTTGGAGATCAACGGCACCGACAAAGCAAAGGCGCGTGCGGTGGCGATGGAACAGCTCGCACGCGTCGGGCTCACCGGCTTCGAAGGCAAGTACCCCTGGCAGTTGTCGGGCGGCATGCAGCAGCGGGTGTCGATTGCCCGCGCGCTGGGTTTCGAGCCGAAGTTGCTGATGATGGACGAGCCTTTTGGCGCGCTGGACGAGATCACGCGAGACCGATTGAACGAGCAGTTGCTGCGGTTGTGGCGCGGTGACAACCCGCGTGAAAAACGCACCATCGTCTTCGTGACGCACTCGATTCCCGAAGCGGTGTTCCTGTCGTCGCGCATCGTCGTCATGTCGCCGCGGCCGGGGCGCATCGTCGAGGTGATCGAATCCACCCTGCCGGCCGACCGCACGCTGGACATTCGCGACACGCCGGCCTTCGCCGACATCGCCCACCGTGTACGCATGGCGCTGCAAGAAGGCCATGGCTGAGCCGACGCTGACACGCTGGCAGCGCGCCGGCCCGGTGGCGGTGGTGCTGGCCGTGGTGATGGTGCTCTGGTACGCGGCGGCGCTGTGGCTGAACGCGCCGCAGGTGATCGAACGGGTGCTGACCGATCGCCCCGGCTGGACGCTGTTCGACCTGGCACCGCTGACCTGGAGCATGGAGCGCCCGGTGCTGCCGGCACCACACCAGATCGCCATCGACCTGTGGCAGTCGGTCACCGGCTGGCCGCTGGACTCGCCGCGCAACCTGCTGTTCCACGCCTACATCACCAGTTCGGCCACGCTGCTGGGCTTCGTGATGGGCACGCTGCTGGGCGCGGTGCTGGCGGTGCTGATCGTCCACTCGCGCACGCTCGACCGCAGCCTGTTCCCGTGGATCATCGCGTCGCAAACCATCCCGGTGCTGGCGATTGCACCGATCGTCATCGTGATCCTCGGCAGCATGGGCATGACCGGTCTGTTCCCGAAAGCCATCATCTCGATGTACCTGTGTTTCTTTCCGGTCGCGGTGGCGCTGGTGAAAGGTTTGCGCTCGCCCGGCGTGCTGGAGATGGAGCTGATGCACACCTATGCGGCCACGCGCAGCCAGACCTTCTGGGCGCTGCGCGTGCCGGCGTCGCTGCCGTTCCTGTTCCCGGCGCTGCGCGTGGGCATTGCCGCCGGACTCGTCGGCGCCATCGTCGGCGAGCTACCCACCGGCGCGCAGGCCGGGCTGGGGGCGCGGCTGCTCACCGGGTCGTACTACGGCAACACGGTGCAGATCTGGTCGGCGCTGGTGATGTCGGCGCTGCTGGGCTTGTTCCTGACCGGCTGCGTGGCCTTCGCTGAAAAACACCTGACCCCCGGAGGCCGGCGATGAATTCCAGCTGGCTGGTTCCGGCGCTGCTGGCGCTGCTGGTGATCGCGGTCATCAGTGTGCGCTGGGTGGCTGCGCTCGATGAAGCCAGTCTGCTCGGCCGCTTCGGTGCGCCGCTGTTGTTCGGCGCCTGGCTGCTGCTGTTCTGGCAGTTGCTGACCCAGGCCTTCGAGGTGCCGCGCGTGCTG
>JANNBZ010000407.1:0-3523 GCA_031386065.1 Burkholderiales bacterium | reverse complement strand
CACCGGCGACACCGGCTGCGACAGCGCGGCCAGCAGCGGCCGCTCGATCAGCATGTCGCGCGAATACAGATTGGCGACCAGGCGGCTGCGGTCGGTGTCGTGCACCGCTTCGGCCAGCCGGATCTCGATCATCTGACGCGCCACGTTCCACTCGTAGGCGGTTTGCGCCACATCGAGCCCCTCGTAGCACTGAACGCGCAGCAAGGCGGTGTTCAGGCTGCGCGCCAGCACCTTGGCCAGCTCGGTCTTGCCGACACCGGGCTCGCCTTCGAGGAACAGCGGGCGCTGCAGCTTGAGGGCCAGAAAGATGGCGGTGGCGAGCTGGCGGTCGCACAGGTACTGCTCGGTCGCCAGCAGCGCGACCACCGCGTCGACCGAGTCGGGCAGCGCCAGTGGAACGGGTGCG
This sequence comes from Burkholderiales bacterium, assembly GCA_031386065.1. Taxonomy (GTDB): domain Bacteria; phylum Pseudomonadota; class Gammaproteobacteria; order Burkholderiales; family Burkholderiaceae_C; genus JANYJJ01. Next base: position 3,117 of record JANNBZ010000407.1, on the reverse strand, counting down.
GTCATGGCAAGGCCTTCAAACTTCCAGCGCGCCTGCCCACGCGCCTGCCCAAGCGACTGCGGTTCAACGCGCGAGTGCCGCCGTGACGGCGCGCTGCGTCATCACGGTGATCATCGCAGCGCGGTAGGCGGCAGAGCCGTGCATGTCGGCATTGATGTCGGTGGTGGGCACGGCGACGGCTTTGGCTGCAGCGGCGGTGAAGCTGGCCGCCAGCGCGTCTTCCATCGCCTTGACGCGGAACACGCTGCCTTTGGCACCGGTCACCGCCACCCGCACACCGCCCGCGCCTTGGCTGACGAACACACCCACCATCGCGAAGCGCGAGGCCGGCTGCTTGAACTTGATGTAGGCCGCCCGCTGCACCAACGGGAAGCTCACCGCCGTGATCAGCTCGCCGGGCTGCAAGGCGGTTTCGTACAGGCCGGTGAAGAACGCGTCGGCGGCAATCGTGCGGCGGTCGGTGTGCACCGTGGCACCCAGGCCCAACAACGCCGCCGGGTAGCAGGCGGCCGGGTCGGCGTTGGCCACCGAGCCACCGATGGTGCCCATGTTGCGCACCATCGGATCGCCGATGCCAGCGGCCAGTTCGGCCAGCGCGGGGATGGCCTTGCGCACCTCGGCCGAGGCCGCCACCGCAGCGTGCGTGGTCATGGCACCGATGGTGACGCCGCTGGCGTCGACCTTGATGCCTTTGAGGTCGCTCATGCCGGACAGGTCGACGAGGCGCTCGCTTGATGACAGACGCAGCTTCATGGCCTGGATCAGGCTTTGCCCGCCGGCCAGGTAACGCCCGTCACTGCCGAGTCCGCCGACGGCCGCACTGCGGCTGTCGGGCCGCTGGTAATCGAATGCATACATGGTGATTTCCTTTGCGTGCAGGTGAGGTTCAGGCGATGTGGTTGGCGGCACGCCACACACGCTCGGTGGTGGCGGGCATCGCGATCTCGCGCACGCCCAGCGCGTCGGTCAGCGCATTGATGTAGGCCGGCGGCGAACCGATGGCCCCGGCCTCGCCGCAGCCCTTCACGCCCAGCGGGTTGTGGGTGCAGGCGGTGACGCAGTTGTCGATCTTGAAGTTCGGAATGTCGCTGGCGCGCGGCATCGCGTAGTCCATGTACGAGCCGGTCAGCAACTGCCCCGATTCGGTGTCGTACTCGCAGCCTTCCATCATCGCCTGGCCCAGGCCTTGCGCGATACCGCCTTGAACCTGGCCCTCGACAATCATCGGGTTGATGATGTTGCCGAAGTCGTCGACCGCAACAAACTGCTCGATCTTCACTTTGCCGGTTTCCGGATCGACCTCGACCTCGCAGATGTAGGTGCCCGACGGGTAGGTGAAGTTGGTCGGGTCGTAGAAGGCGTTTTCGTTCAGGCCCGGCTCCAGTTTGTCGAGCGGGTAGTTGTGCGGCACATAGGCTGTGAGAGAGACGGTGCCGAAGGGCACTTTCTTGTCGGTGCCGGCCACCTTGAACTCGCCGTTCTCGAACTCGATGTCGGTGTCGGCCGCTTCCAGCAGATGGGCGGCAATTTTTTTGCCTTTGGCGATGATTTTGTCGACCGCTTTGACGATGGCCGTGCCGCCCACGCTGAGGCTGCGGCTGCCGTAGGTGCCCATGCCGAACGGGACGCGGCCGGTGTCGCCGTGAACGATCTCGATGTTCTCGACCGGGATGCCCAGCTTGGCCGCCACGATCTGCGCGAACGTGGTTTCGTGGCCCTGGCCGTGGCTGTGCGAGCCGGTGAACACCGTGACCGTGCCGGTCGGGTGCACGCGCACCTCGCCGGCTTCGAACAGGCCCGCGCGCGCGCCCAGCGCACCGGCGATGTTCGATGGCGCCAGCCCGCAGGCTTCGATGTAGCAGCTGTAGCCCATGCCGCGCTTCATGCCCCTGGCTTCGGAAGCGGCCTTGCGTGCCGGGAAGCCCGACACGTCGGCCAATTCGGTGGCGCGATCAAGCAACGCGCCGAAGTTGCCGGTGTCGTAGGTCAGGCCCACGGGCGAGGCGAACGGAAACTCGGTGACGAAGTTCTGGCGCCGGATGGCCGCCGAGTCCATTTTCATGTCGCGCGCCGCCTGCTCGACGATGCGCTCGACCACATAGGTGGCCTCGGGCCGGCCCGCGCCGCGGTAGGCATCGACCGGCGCGGTGTTGGTGAACACCGCCTTGACTTCGGCGTAGATGGCCGGGGTCTTGTACTGGCCGGACAGCAACGTGGCGTACAGGATGGTCGGCACGCTCGACGCAAAGGTCGACAGGTAGGCACCCATGTTGGCAATCGTCTTGACGCGCAGCGCCAGGAACATGCCTTTCGCGTCCATCGCCAGTTCGACCTTGGTGACGTGATCGCGGCCATGCGCATCGGTCAGGAAGGCTTCGCTGCGGTCGGCCGTCCACTTGATCGGCCGGCCCACGAACTTGCTGGCCCAGACCAGCGCGGTTTCTTCGGCGTACAGGAAAATTTTCGAACCGAAGCCGCCGCCCACGTCGGGTGCGATCACACGCACCTTCGATTCGGGCAGGCCGAGCACGAAGGCGCACATCAACAGGCGCTCGACGTGCGGGTTCTGGTTCGCGACGTACAGCGTGTAGCTCTCGTCGTGCCGGGTGTAGCTGGCGTTGGCGGCTCGCGGCTCCATCGCGTTCGGGATCAGCCGGTTGTTGACGATGTCGAGCGTGCTGACGTGCGCCGCCACGGCGAACGCCGCATCGACGGCGTCCTTGTTGCCATGGCCCCAGTCATAGCAGACGTTGTTGGCCACCTCGTCGTGCACCGAGCCCTTGTGGCCATCGGCCTTGCTGATGTCGATGACGGCAGGCAACTCGTCGTACTCGACCTCGATCAGCTCAGCCGCATCTTTCGCTTGAAGCGTCGACTCGGCCACCACCATCGCGACCTGGTCGCCCACATGGCGCACCTTGCCTTGCGCCAGCACCGGGTGCGGCGGCTCCTTCATCGGCGAGCCGTCCTTGCTGTGGATCAGCCAGCCGCAGGGCAGTCCGCCGACCTTGGCTTCGGCCAGATCGGCACCGGTGAAGATGCGCACCACGCCGTCGGCCTGGCTGGCCTTGGTGGTGTCGATCGACTTGATGCGCGCATGCGCATACGGCGAACGCA
>JANNBZ010000178.1:0-6146 GCA_031386065.1 Burkholderiales bacterium | reverse complement strand
CTGCATGAACACCAGCTTCTCGAACAGCGACACGTCCTGCTCGTTCTTCAGCAGCGCACCCAGCAGCGGCGGCACCAGCACCTTGTCGTCCTTGCTTTGCAACACGTCGAGCGGAATGTCTTCGGCCACCAGCAGCTTCAGCCAGTCGAGCAGTTCGCTGGTCGACGGCTTCTTCTTCAGGCCGGGCAGGTTGCGCACGTCGTAGAAGCTCTTCAGCGCCGCGCCCAGCAAGTCTTTTTTCAGGTTCGGGAAGTGCACGTTGACGATGGCCTTCATCGTGTCGGCGTCGGGAAACTTGATGTAGTGGAAAAAGCAGCGGCGCAGGAAGGCGTCGGGCAGTTCTTTCTCGTTGTTCGAGGTGATGAACACCAGCGGGCGGTGCGTGGCCTTGATCAGCTCGCGCGTCTCGTACACATAGAACTCCATGCGGTCGATTTCGCGCAGCAGGTCGTTCGGGAATTCGATGTCGGCCTTGTCGATCTCGTCGATCAGCAGCACCACCGGTTTGTCGGCCGTGAAGGCCTGCCACAGCACGCCCTTGACGATGTAGTTCTGGATGTTCTTGACCTTCTCGGAGTTCTCGGCCCCGGCGATCTGGCTGTCGCGCAGGCGGCTCACCGCGTCGTACTCGTACAGGCCCTGCTGGGCCTTGGTGGTGCTCTTGATGTGCCACTGCAGCAGCGGCATGCCCAGCGCCTGCGCCACTTCCTCGGCCAGCATGGTCTTGCCGGTGCCGGGTTCGCCTTTCACCAGCAGCGGGCGCTTCAGCATCGCGGCGGCGTTCACCGCAAGCATCAAATCGTCGGTGGCGACGTAGTTCTGGGTGCCTTGAAACTTCATGAAAATCGGACCTTTTTTCGGGCTGCGCCAGGGGCATTCGAGGGTGCAAGTTCAGTATAAGGTGCGCCTCTATAATTCGCGGCTGACCCAATGTGACCCGCTCTGAACCGCACCCACGCTTGCCGGACCATGAAAACAATGACCTCTTCGCTGATGGCCGCACTGGCCACCCTCACGCTGATCAGCCTGGCCCCCGCCGCATCGGCCCAGGACGCCAAGGAAGGCGAAAAGAAGGCCTCGATGTGCATCGGCTGCCACGGCATCCCCGGCTACCAGGCCAGTTTTCCCGAAGTGCACAAGGTGCCGATGATCGCCGGCCAGAGCGCCAAGTACATCGCCAACGCGCTGACCGAATACCAGAAGGGCACGCGCAAGCACCCGACCATGAAGGCGGTTGCCGCACCACTGACCGAGAAGGACATGGCCGACCTGGCCGCCTTCTATGAAACCCAGCCGAAGGAAGCGGCGGCCCTGGGCGCCAAGCCCAACGTCGAGCCCACGCCTGCGGTGGCCGCGTTGTTGAAGAAGGTCAACTGCCAGTCCTGCCACGGCGAGAACTTCAGCAAGCCCATCGACGCCAGCTACCCCAAGCTGGCCGGCCAGCACCCCGACTACCTGTACGTCGCGCTGAAGGCCTACCAGACCGAGAACAACCCCCAGGTCGGCCGCGCCCACGCGGTGATGAGCGCCATGGCCAAGAGCTTCACGCACGCCGAGTTGAAAGACATGGCGAAATACATCGGCTCGCTCGACAGCGAGTTGAAGACGGTCCCGCAGTCGCGCTTTCGCTGACGCTTCCGCCACGGGTTGAAGCCAGGGCCGCTGTTTTAGCGGCCTTTTTCGTTTTCGCGCCGCAGCGCAGGCCGCGCCTGGCAGGTTGCGGGTTTCTCCCTTCTCGCGGCGGCTGCCGAATCGGCGTGGCCGCCCTACACTTCGCGTTTTTCAACGCTTCAGGAGTGCCCATGAAACGCCTTCTCCTTGCCGCCTGTTTTGCCGCCGTTGCGGCCGGTGCCGCCCAGGCGCAGACCCTGCGCTGGGCCAGCCAGGGCGACGCGCAAACCATGGACCCGCACTCGCAGAACGAGTCGCTGACCAACTCCATCAACGGCCAGGTCTACGAGCTGCTGGTGTCGCGCGACAAGAAGCTGATGCTCGCGCCCACGCTGGCCACCGAATGGCAACAGGTCACGCCCACGCAGTGGCGCTTCAAGCTGCGTCCGAACGTGAAGTTCCACGACGGCACGCCGTTCACCGCCGACGACGTGGTGTTCTCGGTGATCCGCGCGCGTGAAGGCGCCTCCGACATCAAGGTCTACGCCAACGCGGTGGGCGAGCCGAAGAAGATCGACAACCTGACGGTCGAGTTCAACCTGAAGGACGTGAACCCGGTCTTCCTGGAACACATTGCGACCATCCAGATCATGAGCAAGGTCTGGAGCGACAAGAACAAGGCCAGCAAGGCGATCGACTTCAAGAACAAGGAAGAGGGCTTCGCGTCGTTCAACGCCAATGGCACCGGGCCGTTCATGCTGGTCTCGCGCCAGCCCGATGTGAAGACCGTCTACAAGCGCAACCCCAACTGGTGGGGCAGCTTCGACGGCAACGTGCAGGAGGTGGTCTACACACCCATCAAGAGCGACGCCACCCGTGTGGCCGCGCTGCTGTCGGGCGAGCTCGACTTCATCCTCGACCCGGCCCCGCAAGACGTGGCCCGGCTGCGCAACACGGCCGGCACCAAGGTGATCGACGGGCCGGAAAACCGCATCGTCTTCATCGGCATGGACCAGGCCCGCGACGAACTGCTCTACAGCAACGTGAAAGGCAAGAACCCGTTCAAGGACATCCGGGTTCGCAAGGCGCTGTACGACGCCATCGACATCGAAACCATCAAGACCAAACTGATGCGCAACCAGGCCTACCCGACCGGCGGCATCACACCGTCGCCGCTGGCTGCGTTCAACGACCCGGCCATCGAAACCCGCCGCCCCTTCGACCTGGAAGGTGCGAAGAAACTGCTGGCCGACGCCGGCTATCCGCAGGGCTTCGAGGTCACACTCGATTGCCCGAACAACCGCTACATCAACGACGAAGAGATCTGCCAGACGCTGGCCTCGATGTGGGCCAAGCTGAACGTCAAGGTGCGCGTCAACGGCATGCCGCGCTCGACCTACTTTCCCAAGGTGCAGAAGTTCGACACCTCGCTGTACATGCTGGGCTGGGGAGGCGCCAGCACCGATGCCGAAAGTACGCTGACGCCGGTGCTGCGCAGCCGCGGCGAGGGGGGAGTGGGCGCCTGGAACTTCGGCGGCTTCAAGAACGCCAAGCTCGACGAATACGCGGCCGCCTCCAGCAAGGAAGGCGACCCGAAAAAGCGCGAGCAACTGATCCGCGCCGCGTTGAAAGAACACAACGAGCAGGTCAACAACCTGCCGCTGCACCGGCAAGTGATCCCGTGGGGCGCGCGCAGCAATGTCAGCGTGGTGCACCGCGCCGACAACTGGCTGGAGTGGGCGTGGGTGACGGTGAAGTAGGCAGCCAGGGCGGGAACTGACCCGCCTTCCCCTGCCTTATCCGGCTCAAGTTTCCGGCCCTGACCGGAACAATCGCATGGCGTCGATTCACGACGCCATGCCATGGCCGCCCAAGACTCACAAGACAAGACGCTTCCCGCATCAGAACGCAAGCTGACCAAGGCCCGCGAAGACGGCCAGGTCGCGCGGTCGCGTGACCTGTCGCACTTCGCGGTGGTGGCCGGCGGCGGCGCGCTGCTGGTGGCGACGGCGCCGCTGGCGCTGGGCTGGATGCGTGAACTGCTGGCCAGCGCGTTGCGCTTCGATGCCGGCGTGCTGCAAGGCACGGCGTCCATGGGCCAGCAACTCGGCACGCTGACCACCAAGTGGATGCTCGGCGTGGTGCCGTTCGGCTTGGTGACCGCCGGGGTGGCGGTGCTGGGCAGCATTGCGCTGGGCGGCTGGAACTGGACGCTGAAGCCGCTGATGCCGGAATTCGGCAAGCTGAACCCGCTGACCGGGTTCCCCCGCCTGGTCTCCAAGCAGCAACTGATCGACGCGCTGAAGGCCTGCGGCCTGGCGCTGCTGCTGGGCACGATAGGCGCGGTCTACCTGAAGGCGCACATCGACGACTTCGGCCAGTTGCTGGGCATGTCGCTGCCCACCGCGCTGCCGCATCTGGGGCAGACGATTCTCGGCGGACTGATGCTGATGGTGCTGGTGCTGGCGCTGTTCGCGGCGGTCGATGCGCCGCTGCAGCGCTACCTGCTGGGCCAGCGCCTGCGCATGAGCCACCAGGAGCGCAAGCAGGAAAGCAAGGAGTCCGACGGCAACGTCGAGGTCAAGTCAAAGATCAAGGCGCGCATGCGCGAAATGGCGAACCGCCGCATGCTCGCCGCCGTGCCCAAGGCCGACCTGGTGGTGATGAACCCGACCCACTATGCGGTGGCGCTGAAGTACGACGAAACCAGCATGGGCGCGCCGCGCGTGGTGGCCAAGGGCGCCGACCTGATGGCGCTGCGCATTCGCGACTCCGCCACCGGCGCCAAGGTGCCGGTGCTGCAGGCGCCGGTGCTGGCGCGTGCGCTGTATGCGCACGCCGAGATCGACCGCGAGATTCCTGCCGCGCTGTTCGCCGCCGTGGCCCAGGTGCTGGCCTACGTGTACCAGCTGCGCGCCGCGATGGCGAACCGCAACGTGGCCGCGCCGGCCCTGCCCGAACTCAACGTGCCGGTCGAGCTCGACCCGCACCACACCCCGACACCAGAGGCCGCTGCATGAACCCGTTGATCCGACAAATGCAGGGCTGGCTCGGCCCCAACGCCACCGCGATCCGTGCGCTGATGGCGCCGCTGTTCATCGTGATGGTGCTGGCGATGATGGTGCTGCCGCTGCCGCCGCTGGCGCTGGACCTGCTGTTCACCTTCAACATCGCGATGGCGCTGATGGTGATGATGGTGGCCGCCTACATGGTGCGTCCGCTGGACTTCGCGGCCTTCCCCAGCGTGATCCTGCTGACCACCTTGCTGCGGCTGTCGCTGAACGTGGCATCGACCCGGGTGGTGCTGCTCGAAGGGCACACCGGCGCGGGCGCGGCGGGCGCGGTGATCGAATCGTTCGGCCACTTTTTGATCGGCGGCAACTTCGCGGTCGGCCTGATCGTGTTCGCGATTTTGGTGGTCATCAACTTCATCGTCGTCACCAAGGGCGCCGAGCGGATTGCCGAGGTCGGCGCGCGCTTCACGCTGGACGCAATGCCGGGCAAGCAGATGGCGATCGACGCCGACCTGAACGCCGGCCTGATCGACGACAAGGAAGCCAAGCGGCGACGCCTGGAAGTGGGCGAAGAGGCCGAGTTCTTCGGCTCGATGGACGGCGCCAGCAAGTACGTGCGCGGCGATGCGATGGCCGGCCTGCTGATCCTGTTCATCAACATCATCGGCGGCTTCATCATCGGCGTGGTGCAGCACGACCTGAGCGCAGCGCAGGCCGCCGACAGCTACATCCTGCTGGCCGTGGGCGACGCACTGGTGGCGCAGATTCCGGCGTTGCTGATCTCGGTCGCCGCCGCGATGGTGGTGTCGCGCGTCGGCAAAGACAAAGACGTGGGCACGCAGATCGCGCAGCAGGTCTTCAACTCGCCGCGCTCACTTGCTATTACGGCATCCGTGATCGGCGCGCTGGGGCTGATCCCCGGCATGCCCAACCTGGTGTTCCTGGCGATCTCTGGCAGCCTGGGTTACTTCGCGTGGTGGATGCGCCGGCGCGACCAGCGCGCCAAGGTCGCGCCACCGCCGCCGCCGCCGTTGCCGGAACCGAATGCCGAGGCCAGCTGGGACGACCTGCAGCCGGTCGACACGCTGGGCCTGGAGGTGGGCTACCGGCTGATTGCGCTGGTCGACAAGGCGCGCGAAGGCGACCTGCTGGCGCGCATCAAGGGTGTGCGCAAGAAGTTCGCGCAGGACGTGGGTTTTTTACCGCCGCCGGTGCACATCCGCGACAACCTCGAACTGAAACCCAGCATGTACCGCCTCACGTTGCGCGGCGCGGTGGTGGGCGAGGGTGAGGCCTTCCCGGGCATGTGGCTGGCCATCAACCCCGGCGGCGCCACGGTGCAGCTGATCGGCACCGCCACCATCGACCCGGCCTTCGGGCTGCCTGCGGTGTGGATCGAGGACCGCCAGCGCGAGTCGGCCCAAATGAGTGGATTTACGGTGGTTGATTGCTCGACTGTGGTGGCGACCCACCTTTCACACTTGATGCAACTGCACGCCGCCAAGTTGTTGGGCCGTGTCG
>JANNBZ010000386.1:0-22611 GCA_031386065.1 Burkholderiales bacterium | reverse complement strand
CGCCGTGTACTCGATGATGTCGCCGACGATGCGCATGCTCGGCTCGGGCGGAAAGATGTAGGTGTTGCGGACCATGAACTCCTTGAGGATGTCGTTCTGGATGGTCCCCGAGAGCTTGTCCTGAGGGATGCCCTGCTCTTCGGCCGCCACCACGTAGCCGGCCAGCACCGGCAGCACCGCGCCGTTCATCGTCATCGACACGCTGACGCTGTCGAGCGGAATGCCGTCAAACAGGATCTTCATGTCCTCCACGCTGTCGATGGCTACGCCCGCCTTGCCGACGTCGCCCGTCACGCGCGGGTGGTCGCTGTCGTAGCCGCGGTGGGTGGCGAGGTCGAACGCCACGCTGACGCCCTGGGCGCCGGCGCTCAGCGCCTGTCGGTAGAAAGCGTTCGATGCTTCGGCGGTGCTGAAGCCGGCGTACTGGCGAATCGTCCACGGCCGCACGGCGTACATCGTGGCCTGCGGGCCGCGCACGTAGGGCGCGAAGCCGGGCAAGGTGTCGGCGTGCGGCAGGCCCTGCAAGTCGGCGGCGGTGTACAGCGGCTTGACCGTCAGGCCCTCGGGCGTGACCCAGTTCAGCGCCTCCACGTCGCCGTCCGGCGCGGACTTGGCGGCAGCTTTGTGCCAAGCGGCCAGCGAACCCGAATCATGAAACGCATCCGTCTCAGGCGACTTGCTGTCGGACATCAATCAACTCCAGGCTGGCATAATTCAAAATTGAATTATAAACTCGGTTTGCCGCGTCCGCTTGCTTCTTCCGACCCACCCGCGCCGTGACAGCGCTCACAGAGTATTCATGCCCGCCCTCCACACCGAACGCAATGTGTCGCCAGTCTCGTCGCCGACCAAGCGCGATGGCAGTGCAGGACTCAGCTTGGCGCGCAGCGCGCTGTACGTGCAGGTGGCCGAGCGGCTGCGCGGTCGCATCATGGACCACACGCTGGCGCCGGGAAGCTGGATCGACGAGCAAGCGCTGACCGCTGAATACGGCATCAGCCGCACGCCACTGCGCGAGGCGTTGAAAGTACTGGCAGCCGAGGGCCTGGTGACGATGAAGCTGCGCCGCGGGGCCTACGTCACCGAGGTGTCGGCGCGCGACCTGTCCGAGGTGTTTCACTTGCTCTCGCTGCTGGAATGCGACGCCGTGGCCGTGGTCGCCCTGCAAGCCACCGACGCACAACTGGCCGACTTGGCCGCGCTGCACAAGCAGCTCGAAGCCAGCGTGGCCGACCCCGACGCCTTCTTCGCGGCCAACGAACGCTTTCACATGCAGCTGCTGGAGATCGCCGACAACCGCTGGCGCAACCAGGTGGTGGCCGACCTGCGCAAGGTCATGAAGCTGAACCGTCATCACTCGTTGTTCAAGCAGGGTCGGCTCGAAGCGTCGTTGAAGGAACACCGAAAAATCATGGCGGCGCTGAAGGCACGCAATGCGCCGCTGGCGCAGCAGTTGATGCAGCAACACATGGCGCATGGCGAGGAAGCCGCTGCGCGACCCTGAGCGGGCGCTGCGACAATCGCGCCCATGACTTTTCCCGCACCCCGCCCTGTCGTCAGCCTGATCGCCGTGGTGGCCCGCAACGGTGGCATCGGCCGCGACAACGCGCTGCTCTGGCACCTGAGCGACGACCTTCGCCACTTCAAGCGAACCACGCTGGGTTGCCCGGTCATCATGGGTCGCAAGACCTGGGACGCGATCGGGCGCCCTTTGCCGGGTCGCCGCAACATCGTCGTCACGCGCAATGCTGGGTGGGTGGCGACCGGTGCCGAGGCAACAGGCGACCTGACGCACGCGCTGTCGTTGGCGTCCGACACGGCCAAGGTGTTCGTGATCGGCGGCGCGCAGCTCTACGCCGCCGCGATGCCGTTCGCCGACGAACTGGTGCTCACCGAAGTCGACGCCGATGCGCAGGCGGACACCTTCTTTCCAGACTGGGACCGCGCTGCGTTCATCGAACAGTCACGCGAATCCCACACCGATCCGCACGGGCTGCGCTACAGCTTCGTGACCTACCAACGCAACTCAAAACTCCAACAGGAAACCTGACATGTCCGCAGACGGCTTTCACGTGCACGGCCCGCACGACCACGAACTCGAACACGCCGCGCAGCACGAGCCCAAGGGCATGGCCGGGCAGTTGGCGGTGATCACCGCGATCCTGGCCACGGTGGGCGCGATGTTCTCGTACATGGGCGGCGCCACGCAGGCCGACGCCGGCCTGTTCAAGAACGACGCGGCCATCAAGAAGACCGAAGCCTCGAACCAGTGGAACTACTACCAGTCGAAAAGCAGCAAGCAGAACCTGTCCGAGCTGGCGCTCGAGCTGGCGCCGGACGCGCGCAAGACCTTCTATCAAGACGAGATCAAGCGCTACAAGACCGAGAAGGGCGAGATCAAGCTCGCCGCTGAAAAGCTCGAATTCCAGTCGAAGGCGTTCGACGACAAAAGCGCCGAACAGATGCACCAGCACCACCGCTGGGCGCAGGCCACCACCGCGCTGCAGATCGCCATCGCGATGGCCGCCATCGCCCTGCTGACGCGCCGCAAATGGCTGGAGTACGCGGTGTTCGCGATGAGCACCGTCGGTATCGTGCTGGGCGCTCTGGCGTACTTCCACGTCTGAGCATTGCGCGGCGTTGCCGCCCGGCACCGATCACCCAGCCGGGCCCACGTGGCCCGTCGGCTATCGCTTGATCTTGGTGGCCACCAATACCGCGCCGACCAACCTGCCTTCCACTTTCACCTTCTTGCCCGACAGCGTCTGCGCCGTCACCTCGCCGAAGAAGGTGGTGTCGGTCCAGGTGACGGCCTGCGGCGAGCCTTGCTCGGGCACCAGCGAAAAGCTCTTCGCCGCCACGTCGACGCTGGCGGCCACGCCTTCGCGCTCGACCGTGGTGCCGGGCTGCTCGTCTTCGCAGTGAACCTTTCGCGCCACCACACCGTTGCTGCTGAGCGCACCTTCGACCTCGACGAACAGGCCATCCGCCAGGCCGCTGTTCGGGCACGACTCAAGCACGGTGCCGCTCGCATCGACCCGCACACCACGCAGGCTGAAGCTGCGGGTCAGCGCGTCGAACCCGCTGATGTTGCCGCGCAGCTCGGCTTCCGACTCGGAGCCCGCATCGCGGATGGTCACGCTGGCCGCCGCCAGCGAGCCATTGGTCGACGCCATGCCGCGCACTTGAACGTACTGTCCGTTGGCCAGGCTCATCGTGGCCGGCGTCACCGTGGCGGCGGCGTACACCACACGCTGGCTGCCGAGCGTGAAGCTGCGCGCCTGCGTGTCGAGCTGGGTGACCGAGCCGCTGAGGTAGTCGTCGAGCCCGCCCCCACTGAGCCCCCGAATGCGCACCTGCGCCGCCTGCAGGCGGAAGACGCCGGGGCTGGTCTGCGTCAGCGTGCTCGGCAACGCCAGCACGCTGACGCTCTGTCCGTTTGCCAGGTTGCTGCCGCTGGGCAATACGCTGGCCGCGCTGGCGTCCAGCGTGAGCGTGCCCAGCGCGAACGTGGTGGCTCCGCCGGAGCCCAGGTTCTTCACCAATCCGCTGACGCGCAAGTAGCCCGGCACAGCGGCCAGCTTTTCGACCCGCGTGGCCTGCAACAGCGCCGTGTCGCCCTGGCCCACCAGGATGGCATGCACCTCGACCGCATCGCCGGCACGAAGGTCCGACGCCCGCACATAGCCGCCGCCGAACTGCGTGATCGGCCCCGCCGTGCCGATGCTGTTGACGCTGACGGTCTGGCCCAGCATCGAAAACTGCGCTGGCGACGCCACGCTGTCGACAGCGCCGGCCAGACTGGCTTCAACGCGCACCACGCTGGCGACGCCGGCCGTTTCATACACCACCGATACACGGTGGCCCAGCTTGACCTCGGCGACCGCGTCGCGGCCCGGCCCGACCTCGGCCACCACGCTTGCCGAGCGGTCGTCGTAGCGCACGCCGTCGACGATCACGCTGCCGAACCCGTTCACCGTGCCGACGTTGACCCCCGATTCGGCGCCGGTGCCGCCCGAGCCCACACCGCCGCCGCCGCACGACACCAATGCACCCAGCAGCAGCCCGCAGGCGAGTGTCGACGCGGCAAGAAAAACAGAACGCGTGGTGAATGTCATGGCTTGCTCCTGGCACGAACGCCGGTGCGTTCAGAAGGGGATCGGGTCCGGGTTTTCGGCAACTTTGCAGCCGGTGGAGGCACCGGCTCGCTGTAGAAGTAGACGCCGAAGCGCATGCGCATCGCGCCCGCGTCGTCGCTGGTGTCATGGTCCACCCGCTCGCGTGCCTTGGCAACCACAGTCTCGAAAGCGCTGGCCCAGGCCTGGCGCGCCGCCTGGTGCAGCAGGTCGACCGACATGGGCGTGAGGCCGTCGGCGAAGATGCTCTGCTCCAGAAACTTCGGCGCGTCCAGCGTGATGTTGCTGACCGCCGCCGCCATGTGATCGGAGGCGTTCGCCGAGAACAGCGCGGTCAGTTCGTCGCGCCGGGCCGACGGCACATACGCGCTGGCGAGCACAGTGACCTGCTCACCGTCGATCGCCACATGGCCCAGCCGCAGCAGTTCGTCGAGCACGGTGCGCGGGTGCACGTCGTTCGACAACTCCCGGCACAGCGACTCGAAACTGCGCTTCGCACCGGTGCGCGGCAGCACGCGAGGCGTGCCGTCCTTGCTGCGGTAGCGCGGGTCGGTGAGCCACTGCGTGAACACCTTCGACGACAGCAGCGGCCTCGGGTTGACCACGGCCGGACCGGGCGCCGACGCGAGCGCGCGCACGTCCTTGCGGTGTACGCCCGACAGCATGCTCAGGGCCGACTGGGTCGGCTGCGTGCTGCTGCGCGCCAGTTCGCTGCCCGCCGCGTGAACGAACACCGTCTTCAGCATGTCGGCGAAGTCGACGTACGACACGCCGTGCCTCAGCAACCACATCACCACCGGTGCCATCAGCACGCCGGCTTCGCGCAAGGCCAGCGCAGCGTGCTCGGCGCTGGGCTGCACCGACGCGCGCGCCGGGCGGCTGGGGTTTTCGGGCGGACTGCGTTTCATCAGAGTTTGAACAGGGTGGGCGCGCGCCGAAAGCGGGCGACGTGCAACGTCGTGAAGTCTTTCACAGCTTTCCGGCGTGTCTGGCGATTCGACAACGGCTCGTAACACATGCGAAAGCAGCACATCAGTTAAATGGGATTTTATTCCATATTATCGCGGCCATGTTGCTGCACCTCGAAGCCACCCACCTTGCAACGTCGTCCACGCGGCGGCTGCCCGGGCTCGCACTGCTCTGCGCCGCACTGTTCTGCGCGGCATTTTTTCTGCCGCCGCTCTGGGCGGTGTTGTTGGTGATCGCTCCAGTGCTCGAAGAGATCGTCTTGCGTGCCGGCTTGCAAGAGGCCTTGCTGCGCCGGCTGGCATCGCGCGGCGCCGCTGGTGCCGCCACCGCCAATCTGGCCTGCGCCCTTGCCTTTGCCGCTGCGCACTGGCTGCTGCGACCCAGCGCATTCGCCGCACTCACGCTGTTGCCGGCGCTGTGGCTGGGCTGGCTCTACCAACAGAACCGACGCGTCGCGCCGTGCATCGCGCTGCACTCAGCGATGAATGCGGTGTGGCTGCTTTGGCTGGCGGGTACCCCCTGATGTTCATGACCGCCTCCAGGACTGCGATGAAATCGACCATGCTCAAACTCCGCCTTGTTGCCTGCACGCTCGCACTCGCAGCCGCGCCAACGGCGTGGGCGGACAACCCCGTCAACGGCGCGGCGCTGTACGCGAACAACGGCTGCGGCAATTCCGGCTGCCACGGCAGTTCGCCGCTCACCAGCAACAACTTGAAAATCTTCAACGGCCGCAACGGGCGCAGCGTGATCGACGCAGCCATCAGCAGCCAGGGCGACATGACCTACGCCCGCCCTGCCTTCCCGGTCGGCGGCACCGCGCTGGCCGACCTGGCGGCCTACCTGGGCAACACACCCGGCAGCTTGAGCTTCCCGTCCACCGTGGTCGGCGCGACCTCGGCGGTGCAGACCGTCACCGTCAACGCCAGCCTGAAGACCGGCAAAGCGATCAGCACCATGAGCGTGTCGACCAGTGGTGACTTCGCACGCAGCGGCGGCACCTGTGGCACGGCGGTCGCCACCGGCACCAGCTGCACGGTACAGATTGCATTCACCCCCACGGCCAGTGGCGCCCGCAGCGGCCAGCTCAGCATCTCGCACAACAACACGCTGACGCCGATCGCCTTCGCGCTCAGTGGCACCGGCGCCAACGGCACGGTGCTGGCGCCGGTCGCGACCATCTCGCCGCTGTCGATCACGCTGGTCACGACCGCCATCGGCTCCACCAGCGCGGCACAGAACGTCAACGTGAGCAACAGCGGCAACGCGCCGCTCGCGATCTCGGCGCTGACGCTGTCGAACCCGGCCGACTTCAGCATCGCCGGTGGCAATTGCAGCGCAGGCGGCAGTGTGGCTGCCGGCGCGAGCTGCACCGTGTCGGTGGCCTTCAAGCCGTCGACCGGCGCGCTCGGGGCGCGCAACGGGAACCTGACGATCGCCCACAACGCCACCGGCAGCCCCGGCGTGGTGAGCCTCAGCGGCAGCGCCACGGCAGCCGCCGCGCCGGTGGCGGCGATGACGGCCTCGCTCGCCTTCGGCAGCGTGAACCTGGGCACCTCGAGCGCAGCGCAAACCGCCACGCTGTCGAACTCCGGCAACGCGGCATTGCTGCTGGGCACCCTGTCGACAGGCAGCACGGAATTCACGATCAACGGCGGCAGTTGCGTGGCCAACGGGTCGGTGGCCGCCGGTACCAGTTGCACAGTCAACATCGGCTTCACGCCGTCGACCGCCGGGGCACGCAGCGCGAGCCTGGTCGTCACGCACAACGCCAGCGGCGCGTCCAGCAGCACCAGCCTGTCGGGCACCGGCGTTGCGCTGAACCCTGTGATCGGCGTGTCGCCCACGACGTTGAGCTTCAGCCAGGTGGTCAACGGCGCGTCTGCTGCGCAGACCGCGACCGTCAGCAACAGTGGCAACGCAGCCTTGCTGATCAACGCACTGCTGGTCAATGGCGCGCAAGCAAGCGAATTTCTGCTCGCCAACGGCAGCACTTGCAGCGTGGGTGGCTCGGTGGCGCCGAATGCCTCGTGCGTGCTGAAACTGAGCTTCACGCCCACGACCATTGGCGCGCGCAACGCGAGCCTGTCCATCGGCCACAACGCAGCTGGATCACCGACCGCCATCACGCTGAACGGCAGCGGTACCGCGTTACCGCAGCCGGCCATCTCGTTGAACGCGACATCGCTGAACTTCGCGGCGCAAACGCTGGGCAGCAGCAGCGCGGCGCAAAGCGTCAGCGTGAGCAACAGCGGCTCGGCGACGCTGGCACTCAGCGCCTTCACGCTGGCCGGCAGCGCTGCTGCAGACTTCGTTCAGGGCGGCACCTGCACCGCCACCGGCAGCCTGGCGGTGGGGGCCAGCTGCACGGTCACGTTCAGCTTCAGGCCCGGCGCGGTGGGGGCGCGCAGCGCCACGCTGAGCCTGGCCTCGAACGCGAGCAACGGTGCTGCGCTGCTGAGCCTGGCGGGCACGGGTGCGGCGCTGGCCACGCCGGGCGTGAGTCTGGCACCGGCCTCGCTCGCATTCGGCAACCAGACGGTGGGCGTCACCTCGACCGGCCGCAGCGTCACGCTGAACAACAGCGGCTCGGGCCCGTTGCTGATCTCGAGCATCGCCGCCAGCAGCGGCTTTGCGGTGTCGCACAACTGCGGCGCGAGCCTGGCCGCCAGCGCGACTTGCAACCTGACCAGCAGCTTCACACCGAGCGTCGCGGGCGCAGCCACCGGCAGCATCAGCGTGGTCTCGAACGCGGCGGGCTCGCCGCATGCGGTGAGCCTGGGCGGGACCGGCGTGGCGGCCTCGCCGGTGCTGGCCTGGGTGCCGGCTGCGGCCTCGCTCGCGTTCGGCGACGTGGCCGTGGGTGCCAGCCCATCGGCCCGCTCGCTGACACTGATCAACCAGGGCCCCGGCGCGGTGACGCTGCAACAGCTGACGCTGGCTGGCTTGCAGGCGGCCGACTTTTCAGTCGCCGGCACGGGCAGCTGCACCGTCGGTGCGGTGCTGGCGCAGGGTGCGAGCTGCACGCTGGACATGGCGTTTCAACCGGCCGCCGTCGGCGCACGGGCGGGACTGTTGCAGGTGGTCTCGTCCGGCACCGCACCACCCGACATGGCGCTGGCGGGCAACGGCACGGCGCAAGCCCAGGCATCGGCCAGCGTGGTACCGACCAGCCTGAGCTTCAACGTGGCAGCAGCCGCCACCGTCGTCGACGCGCAAACGCTGACGCTGCACAGCAGCGGCAACGCGATGCTGCACGTCACCGCCACCAGCGTGGTCTCGGGCGCGTTCACGCTGGCCCCCGCCAGCACCAATCCGTGCCCCGCTGCTCCGTTCGATCTGCTGCCCGGCCAGGCCTGCGCGTTGGCGGTCGGCTGGTCCAGCACCACGCCGGGCAGCGAAAGCGGCATGGTCGAGATCAGCACCAGCGCGTCGGCGAACCCACTTCAGGTCACGGTGCAAGCGCTGCGCGAAGCCCCGCTCGCCAGCCCGCCCGGGCTCTCGACCATCAGCAACGCCGGCGCCGGTGGATGTTCCATCGCGCGCGGCCACACGCTGGCCGATCCCACGCTGTGGCTGTTGGCGCTGGCCGCAGCCGGCGTGCTCTGGCTGCGCCGGGCCGGCCGCTGAAGCGCCTCGCCATCACAGGTCATTTTTCCCACCCACAGCCACCAGGAACAGCCCCATGAAAACGAATCGACTCTGTGTTGCCTTGCGCGCCGCCGCCGTGTGCGGTGCGTTGTTTGCCGTGCCCTCGGCCTGGTCGCTGGAGGCCGGCACGCCCGCCCCCGACGTGAACCTGCCGGGGCTGAAAGACGCGGTCACCCTGGCCGCCTTGTCGGGCAAGGTGGTCTACGTCGATTTCTGGGCCTCGTGGTGCGGGCCCTGCAAGCAGTCGTTCCCGTTCATGAACGAGCTGCAGGCCAAGTACCGCGCGCAGGGCCTGGAGGTGCTGGCGATCAACCTGGACGCCAAGCGTGACGACGCCGACAAGTTCCTGGCGCAGGTTCCGGCCCAGTTCAACCTGGCCTTCGACGCGCGCGGCGAGGTTGCCAAGCGCTTCGAGGTCAAGGGCATGCCGTCGTCGTATGTGGTCGGTCGCGACGGAAAGATCGTTGCCGTGCACCGGGGCTTCAAGGACGACGACCGCAAAGAGCTGGAAGCCCGCATCGCGCAGGCGCTGGTCAGTA
The DNA here is from genome assembly GCA_031386065.1 of Burkholderiales bacterium. Taxonomy (GTDB): domain Bacteria; phylum Pseudomonadota; class Gammaproteobacteria; order Burkholderiales; family Burkholderiaceae_C; genus JANYJJ01. Next base: position 13,316 of record JANNBZ010000386.1, on the reverse strand, counting down.
AATGAAGACGTCTTCGCCGCCCGTTCAACCCAGGAAGAAAACCATGCTCAAACACCCCCCTGCGCAGAGCGGCCGCGCCGCGCGCGCGCTGCTGGCCGTGCTGGCACTGGCGCTGGGCGGCTGCGCCATCGCGCCCCCACAAGCCTGGGAACGCGGCAACCTGGCGAAGCGTGAAATGACGATGGGCGCCGACCCGTTGGACCAGCGCTTCGTGCAGCACATTTACGGCAGCAAGGAAAACGCCTCGGGCGGCTACGGCGTGGGCGGAGGTGGCTGTGGCTGCAACTGAGTCGTCTGCACGGCGCGCCGACAAGGCCGGCGCCATCATCGCTGCGGCGCTGGCCCTGCCCGGCGTGATGGCCCCGCTGAAGGCCTACGCCGAGAGCGCGCCCGAGCACGGCGAAGTAGCGCTCAAATACCTGCACTACAAAGACTCGCAGCCAGGCCTGGAGCGCATCAAGGTGAGCGCGCCGTCGATCTACGTGCTGGTGCCGCTGTCGCCCAAGTGGGCGGTCGAAGGCTCGCTGGTCTCGGACAGCGTGTCGGGTGCCACGCCGCGCTATCACAGCGCCGTCTCGGGCGCCACGCTGCGCATGAAAGACGAACGCCGTGCTGGCGATGTGAAGGTGACGCGCTACGAAGACCGCGCCAGCTATTCGGTCGGCTTGAGCAAGTCGAAGGAGAACGACTACGACAGCACCGCCGTGTCGTTCGACGCCAGCTTCTCCAGCGAAGACAACAACCGCAGCTGGAACATCGGCGTGGGTTATGCGGCCGACAAGATCGGCTCGACCAACGACGCCAGCCTGCACGAGCGCAAGCGCACCACCGAGCTGATGCTTGGCGTGACCCAGGCGCTGACAGCGAACGACTTGCTGCAGGTCAACCTGAGCTTCAACAGCGGCCGGGGCTATTACTCCGACCCTTACAAAGAGCCCGACATCCGGCCCGGCAAGCGCAACCAGGCCATCGTGCTGGCGCGCTGGAACCACCACTTCGCCAGCCTGGACGCGACCTTGCGTTCGAGCTACCGCTTCTATCACGACAGCTTCGGCATCAACGCCCACACGCTGGGCGCGGAATGGGTGCAGCGCGTCAGCCCGCGCTTCACCGTCACGCCCTCGCTGCGCCTGTACTCGCAGAGCGCGGCGAGTTTCTATTTCGACCCGGTTTACGACCCGACACTGGGCGCGCCCTACCCGCCCGGCTACTTCACCAACCCGCCGCAGTACATCTCGCCCGACCAGCGGCTGTCGGCCTTCGGCGGCGTCACCGTGGGGCTGAAAGTGGCCGCGCAGATCACGCCCGACTGGTCGACCGACGTGAAGGCCGAGCGCTACGAGCAGCGCTCGAACTGGCGCATCGGCGGCAGCGGATCGCCCGGCATCGACCCGTTCCGCGCCACCTTCGTGCAAGTCGGCGTCAGCAAGCGCTTCTGAGCCATGCACGCAGCCGTTGAATCGCAGCGAGCACGGCGCTTGCAAGGCACACTGGTCCGGATGAACTCCTGCGGCTTCGACTTCCAGGCGATGTCCAGTGCCTGTGAAATTCGCCTCGATGGCGACGACACGCCGGCACGTCAGGCCGCAGCCCACCAGGCCATCGCCGAGGTGCGCAGGATCGAGCAGACGTACTCGCGCTACCGCAGCGACAGCATCGTCTCGCGCATCAACGCGGCGGCGGGCAGCGGCGTGCCGGTCAGGGTCGACACCGAAACAGCGGCCCTGCTAGCCTTCGCGGCGCAGTTGCACGCGCTGAGCGACGGCCTGTTCGACATCACCTCAGGTGTGCTGCGCCGCGTCTGGGACTTCCGCGCCGCGCGCCTTCCCGACCCCAACGCGCTGCGCGGCCTGCTGCCGCTGATCGGCTGGTCGCTGGTGGAATGGAACGACAGGGCGATTGCGCTGCCACGCGTCGGCATGGAGATCGACTTCGGCGGCTTCGGCAAAGAGTACGCGGCCGACCGTGCGATGGCGGTGCTGGCGGCCGCCGGACAGCGCCACGGCTACGTGAACCTGGGCGGCGACATCCGCGTGCTGGGGCCGCGCGCGGACGGCAGCGCATGGCAGTTCGGCATCCAGCATCCGCGCAACACCGACGGCACGATTGCCAGCGTGGCGATGACCGAAGGCGCGCTGGCCAGCAGCGGTGACTACGAACGCTTCTTCGACCTCGACGGCCGCCGCTACTGCCACATCCTCGACCCGCACAGCGGCTGGCCGGTGATCGGCTGAGCGTCGGTCAGCGTCACCGCGCCCGCGTGCGTGGCGGCCGGCGCGCTGAGCACCATCGCGATGCTGAAGGGCGATGCAGCACTGACCTTTCTATCGACGCAGCGCGCGACCTTTCTGGCGGTCGACAGCTTGCTGCACATCCATCAACACGAGCAGGCCCACAGCGGGCCGTTTGCCCTCGGAGACACCCCATGAGTTTTTCACTGTTCGCACGAGCGCTTCGTGCGTTGCTGCTGGCCACACTGGCCGGCCTGACCTTGACCACCGCAACAGCAGCGGCTGCGGCCGAGGTCGATTTCCTCGATCCCGCACAGGCTTTTCGCGGTGAGGCGCGCATCGTCGACGCCAAGCTGATCGAGGTTCGGCTTGACGTGGCACCCGGCTACCACCTGTACCGAGAGCGCATGTCGGTCGAGCTGGACGGCGCCGGTGCGCAACTGGGCGCAGTGGAACTGCCGGTGGGCAAGGTGGCGTTCGACGAGACCTTCCAGAAGAACGTCGAGCTGCTGCAGGGCAGTGTGTTGATCCGTGTGGCGGTGCAATCGGCGGCGGCGGACTTCCGCCTACGTGTCAACTACCAGGGCTGTGCCGACAAGGGCCTGTGCTATCCACCGCAAACCTCGATCGTCACGGCCGGTGTCAGCGGGGGGCGGATCGAGCGCGTGAACTGGCTGTTCGAAGAAGCTTCAACCCCGGCGCCGGCTTCCATCGCGCCGGCCGCAGCGGTCGGCGTGAACGGCGTGAAGCCCGCGCATGTTTCCGAAACGGCGCGCGTACAGTCGGCTCTGCAATCGGGCAACTTGCTCACCATCGCCGGCGTCTTCCTGCTCGCAGGTCTGCTGCTTGCGTTCACGCCCTGCGTGCTGCCAATGGTGCCCATCCTGTCGTCCATCATCGTCGGCCAGGGCGCGCCGGTGTCGCGCGGACGCGGCTTCGCGCTGGCACTGGCGTACTCGCTGGGCATGGCGATGGTCTACACCGCGTTCGGCGTGGTCGCCGGCCTGCTGGGCGAAGGCCTGGCCGCTGCGCTGCAAAACCCGTGGGTGCTGGGCACGTTCGCACTGATGTTGGCGACGCTGTCGTTGTCGATGTTCGGCGTGTTCGAGTTGCAGATGCCCAGCTTCATCCAGAGCCGCATTACCGAAACATCGAGCAAGCTGCCCGGCGGCAAGTTCGCCGGCGTGTTCGTGATGGGCGGGCTGTCGGCGCTGATCGTCGGGCCGTGCGTGGCCGCGCCACTGGCCGGCGCGCTGGTGTTCATCAGCCAGACCAAGAACGTGGTGATCGGTGGCCTGGCACTGTTCAGCCTGGCGATGGGCATGAGCGTGCCGCTGCTGCTGGTGGGTGTGTCGGCCGGCTCGCTGCTGCCGCGCGCCGGCGCCTGGATGAACGGCGTGAAAAGCGTCTTCGGCGTGATGCTGCTGGCGGTGGCGTTGTGGATCGTCTCGCCGGTGCTGCCGGGCTGGGCGCTGATGATGCTGATCGGCGCCGGCTTGCTGGTCGGCGCGGTGTACCTGAAGCTGTTCGATCGCCTGGCCGACGCGACCCCGGGCCGCCAACGGTTTGCCAAGGGCGTTGCGCTGATGCTGGCGGTGCTGGGCACGACGCAGGTGGTGGGTGCCTTGTCGGGCGGCGACAACCCGCTGCAGCCGCTGCGCCACCTGGCGCGGGCGGGCGATGCGACGACGCTTGCTGCAGCCAAGGCCACGGCCTTCCAACGGGTGCGCAGCGTGGCCGAACTCGACACTGCACTGAAGACCGCAGGCCGTCCGGTGGTGCTCGACTTCTATGCCGACTGGTGCGTCTCGTGCAAGGAGATGGAGCACCTGACGTTCAGCGACCCGGCCGTGCGCGCGCGCATGGGCAACGCGCTGCTGCTGCAGGCCGACGTGACCGCCAATTCGGCCGACGACAAGGCGCTGCTCAAGCGCTTCTCGCTGTTCGGCCCGCCGGGCATCCTGTTCTTCGATGCCAACGGGCAGGAGCAGGTCGACGCCCGCGTGATCGGCTTCGTGCCGCCGCTGGGCTTCGCGGCGTCCCTCGCGGTGGCCGGGCTCTGAGCCGTTCGCGGCGTCGTTCGGCCCTGCGCAGGCGCAGCGCAAAATAGCGCCCATGAAAGCACCCGAGAGACTGCAAACCCTGATCGACGAAGGCCTGATCGATTCGGTGGTCCGCCAACTGATGAGCGGCAAGGAAGCCATGGTCTACGTGGTGCGCTGCGGCGACGACACGCGCTGCGCCAAGGTCTATAAGGAAGCCACGCAGCGCAGCTTCCGCCAAGCGGTCGACTACACCGAGAACCGCAAGGTCAAGAACACCCGCCAGGCCCGCGCGATGGCCAAGGGCACCCGCTTCGGGCGCGAGGCACAAGAGGCCGCGTGGCAAAGCGCCGAGGTCGATGCGCTGTACAGACTGGCGGCAGCCGCCGTGCGCGTGCCCAAGCCGCACAACTTCTTCGAAGGCGTGCTGCTGATGGAACTGGTGACCGACGCCGACGGCGCGGCCGCGCCGAGGCTGAACGATGTGCAGTTCACGCCCGAGCAGGCGCGCCGCCACCATGCAAGCCTGCTGGTCGAGGTGGTGCGCATGCTGTGTGCCGGCGTCGTGCACGGCGACCTGTCGGAGTTCAACATCCTGCTGTCGAGCAGCGGGCCGGTGATCATCGACCTGCCCCAGGCGGTGGACGCGGCCGGCAACAACCACGCCAAGCGCATGCTGCTGCGCGATGTCGACAACCTGCGCGGCTTCTTCGGCCGCTTTGCGCCGGACCTGCTGCACACCGATTTCGGCCACGAGATCTGGGACTTGTACGAGCGCGGCATGCTGAGCACCGAAGTCGCCCTCACCGGTCGTTTCAAGCACAAGGGCGGGCCGGTGGATGTGGGCAGCGTGATGCGCGAGATCGACGACGCGCGCGACGAAGACACCGCGCGCCGCCTGCGAATGCAGGTCAGCGGCTGAGGTTTCAGCGGCGGATCGCGGCCTCAGGTGCGCAAAGGGGTTCTCAACCGGTTCAAGGACTTTGTCGGTGACGCCATTGACTGCGATAAATATTTCCATTAAGTTTGAATCATGGAAGAAAGAGTAGCCATCGTCTCTCTCGCAGCACTCGCCCAGCCGATGCGCCTGCGCGTGTTTCGTGCGCTGGTCGGCGCCGGGCCGCAGGGCATGACGCCCGGCGCACTGTCCGCGATGCTGGACGTGCCGGCATCGACGCTGTCCTTCCACCTGAAGGAACTGACGCACTCCGGACTCGTGACCCAGGAGCGCGAGAGCCGCAACCTCATCTATCGACCGTCGATCGACCAAATGAACGACCTGCTCGGCTACCTCACCGCCCACTGCTGCCAAGGCGCGGCCTGCGAAACCGCCACTGCCCCGAAGTGCACCCCTGTGGAGCCCACACACCGCTCAACGTCTGCAAATCGACACCGACAAAGGAATCCCAATGACTGACAAGGTCCACCACGTACTGTTCGTCTGCACCGGCAACTCGGCGCGCCCCTCCCTCGCCGAAGGCCTGTTGAACCACTTCGCGCGCGGATGCTTCATCCACGCGGGCCGCACCGGCGGCACTGCCCTCGCCCCCACTCGTTACGCCTGACCTGTCACTTCGCATGACCACCAACATCCTCATCCTGTGCACCCACAACTCGGCCCGCAGCGTGCTCGGCGAAGGCATGCTCAACGCGCTCGCGACCCGCATGGGCCGCGACGTGCGCGGCTTCAGCGCCGGCAGCGAACCCAGCGGGCGCATCAACCCGTTCGCGCTCGAAACGCTCAGCAACGCAGGCATCGCGACCCAAGACTTCCGCAGCAAGAGCTGGGACGAATTCACCCAGCCCGCCGCGCCCGAAATGCGTATCGTGATCACGGTGTGCGACAGCGCCGCGAAAGAGACCTGCCCGTACTGGCCCGGCAGCCCGGTGCAAATGCACTGGGGCTACCCCGACCCGTCGAACGCGCTCGGTGGCGATGCCGGCAAACACCAGGCCTTCGAGCTGACGCGCCAGGCGATCGGCTACCGCATGCTCCAGTTGCTGCAGCTCCCGTTGAGCACGATGAGCAACGCCGAGTTGCAGCGCGCCTTGAACCAGATCGCGCAGTCTTGAGATGAGCGCCTGAGCCATGGCCGATCTGCGCCGCAAACTGATCGCCGAAACCCTCGGCACCGCCCTGCTGCTCGCCGTCGTGATTGGCTCCGGAATCATGGCGGAGCGCCTGTCGGGCGGCAATGTCGCCATTGCCCTTCTGGCCAACACACTGGCAACCGTGGGCGGGCTCTACATCCTGATCGAGGTATTCGGCCCCGTCAGCGGCGCGCATTTCAACCCGGCGGTGAGCGCCGTGATGGCGATGCGCGGCGAGTTGCCGAAATCTGCCCTGCTGCCGTACATCGCCGCCCAGTTCATTGGCGCGATGCTCGGCGCCTGGCTGGCCCACGCGATGTTCGACATGGCGATCCTGCAGTTCTCGACCCATCTGCGCAGCGGCACCGGCCAGTGGATCGCCGATGCGGTGGCCACCGCAGGCCTGTTGCTGGTCATCCTGCGCGCGCCGGCGGGTCGAGCGGCTGCGATGGTGGCGTGCTACATCGGCGCGGCCTACTGGTTCACCGCATCCACATCGTTCGCGAATCCGGCGGCCGCTTTCGGGCGCATGTTCTCGGACAGCTTCGCCGGCATCGCGCCTTCCAGCGTTGCAGGTTTCGTCGTGGCGCAACTCGTCGGCGCATTGATCGGTCTGGGCTTTCATCACGCGCTGGGCGTGCCACGCTCCGGCCACCCGAATATCGTTGAGTCGTCGGGCGAGCCAGCCGTCGACGTGAAGGAACACCGTGTCGCTTCTTGACTTGAGCCTGCCCAATGTCGATGCGACGTTGTTCGATACGCCGACCGGCACGCGCTTGAGCGGCGCCGGCACGGCCAGTCATGCACCGCGCTTCCTGCTGCTCTACGGCTCGTTGCGTGAACGCTCGTACAGCAAGCTGCTGACGCTCGAAGCGGCGCGCTTGCTGATGGCCATGGGCGGCGAGGTGCGCATCTTCGACCCAGCAGGATTGCCCTTGCCCGACTCGACACCCGAGACACACCCCAAGGTGCAGGAACTGCGCGAAGCCGCCGCGTGGGCTGAAGGCATGGTCTGGACCTCGCCCGAACGCCACGGCGCGATGACCGGCATCATGAAAGCGCAGATCGACTGGATTCCGCTGAGCATCGGCGCTGTGCGCCCGACGCAAGGCAAGACGCTCGCGGTGATGGAAGTGTCGGGCGGCTCGCAGTCGTTCAACGCGGTCAACCAGCTGCGCGTGCTGGGCCGCTGGATGCGCATGATCACGATCCCGAACCAGTCGTCGGTGGCCAAGGCATTCCTGGAGTTCGACGAAAGCGGCCGCATGAAGCCCTCGGCCTGCTATGAGCGCGTCGTCGATGTGATGGAAGAGCTGATGAAGTTCACGCTGCTGACGCGCGACGTGGCGCCCTACCTGGTCGACCGCTACAGCGAGCGCAAGGAGAGCGCAGCCGAGTTGTCCGCGCGGGTCAACCAGCGCGCGATCTGAATCTGAAGCGCGCGGCCCGAGGCCTCGCTGCCCCGCCGAAAGCCTTTTGCGGGCCTTGCGCTTGGCTGACGGTACGGTCAAGGCCCCGAGCGGCGCCGAGGCAGTGCGAGCGGCAAGAGCGACGATCACGATCAAGCTCGCCACGACGGACCGTCGGTCCATCAGCAGCGCGACAATCGTGGTGGCAGCGTTGCAAATCTGCGCTGCGGGACGCAAGGCCTGCGAGCAGGCTCCTCGCGGTAAGCGACAGAGGGGCAAGCGCCCGAGGCCGTGTTGGGTATCGCCGGAGGGATCGATTGATGCTTGAGGTCTTACGTTTTCACAAACTCAATAACCTGGCTCATCCATGAAACTCGCCACCTGTAACCTCAAAGCCCGTTTCACTTGACTTCACCAAGCTACACAGATCAAACCTAAGTACCCGCTACTGCGGGCTTTTTCTTGTCAATTAACTTCACGCCACTTCACTGCATCGCCTAGAATTTGTGTAGCTAGATACGTAGCTAGACCGCCTGGCTACACAACCGCGAGGGCTGCACCGTGGCAAAGCAAGTCAACAAGCTGTCGGACCCAGAGATTCGGCGCTGGATCAAGGCCGGGGCGCCCGTCGCCAAGGCGGACGGCGACGGGCTGACGTTCACCCTGTCGGCAGCGGGCACGGCGGCATGGGTGCTGCGCTACCGCCACGGCGGCAAGGGGCGCGAACTGACGCTGGGCCAGTACCCGGACGTTTCGCTGAAGTTGGCCCGGCAGCGGGCCGGCGATGCCCGCGCCGAAGTCCAAGCCGGGGTTGACGTGGCGCGCGAGCGGCAGCGGGAGAAGACCGAATCAGCGGCCGCCAAGAGCTTCAAGCAACTGGCCGCCGACTACATGGCGAAGGTGTTCCCGACGCTGGCTGCCAGCACAGTGAAGCAGCGCCGGCAGCATATCGATGGGGTGATCTGCCCCAAGCTGGGCAACCGGCCGGCGCGCGACGTGACCACCGCCGACGTGGTGTCGCTGATCGAGTCCGTGGGCCGCACCAAGACCGGCAACGTGGCCGAACTGGTCTTCACTGCGCTGTCGGAAATCTTCAAGCATGGGCTGGCCCGGCATGCGGTGATCGTGAACCCCTGCGCTGGCGTGTCGGTGGCCGCGATCTGCGGCAAGACCGAGCCACGCCGGCAGCGGTTGAAGCTGACAGAAGCCGAGCTGCGCGCGGTGCTGCCTGCCCTGCCCACCATAGGCACCGACAACGCGCTGGCCGTGAAGCTGCTGCTGCTGACCTGCACCCGCATCGGCGAACTGGCAAAGGCCGAATGGGCGCATGTCGATTTCGAGCGCGCCGAATGGTTCGTGCCCGATGCCAATTCCAAGACCGGCAAGGGCTTCACCGTGCCGCTGACGCCGGCCGCGCTGGCGTGCTTCACGGCGCTGCGACCGCTGGCCTGCGGGTCGCGGTTCGTCTTGCCCGCACGGCAGACCCGGCGCACCCGCAACCACGGCGGCGCCGAGGTGCAGTTCGAGCAACGCACGCTGAACGCCATGCTGCACAAGCTGTGCGACAAGCTGGGCGACAAGGTGCGGCGCTTCACCCCGCACGACCTCCGATCCACGGCGCGCAGTCACCTGGCCGCGCTGGGCGTCAACGTGATCGTGGCCGAACGCTGCCTGAATCACTCGCTGGGTGGTCTGGTGGGCGTTTACGACCAACACGACTACATGACCGAACGCAGGGCGGCGCTGGAAACGTGGGCGTCGTTCGTGCTGGCCTGCGAGGCCGGTGAACCCTGGCACCAGAACAACGTGATCCCGATTCGGGCCGCTGCATGACAAGGCCAGGGAAGGCCCCCGCCGCAAGTGGTGGCGCATCCAGAGGACTGCGCAACTTGATGCACAGGCGCATTTGCCGTAGTTCTGAAGACCAACGGATCGCATTCTTAGAGCAGGAACTCTCGAGATTGGCGACGCTGCGCGAGCAAATCGAAACGTACGGCTCGGGGTCATCGATCGCGCTTAGGCTAGACATTGCGGGGCGAAACTCATTCCGAACTTGGCCCGCCCTGGTCGCATATGAGCAGCACATGCGGAGGACGCTGGGGCAGTTGATGTCCGATCCTGTCTTCAAAGACATCTGGATGCGTCTAGGGGCTTTCCAAACTCATCACTCGGTTGCCGATGACATTGCCGGCTCAAGTGCGTGGGCGGTGCCATCGAGAGTGGTGTTTGCAGTCGAAGACTGGCACAGAGCAGCGAAGTTCACTGCGGCGGAACGCCGTAGCCATGAAGGCAAGATTGTTCAGGCGTGTGATCATCTGATCAACTTGCTAGAGCAGGTTTCGCCTGGGGGCATCGCCGACAAGTTTGGACAATTCAGGTTGTCGCCAGAGCAGGCTGAGCGCGTGTTTGACTCTTTCTGCGGCGCGTCGCCCTCGGCACCACTATTGGTGGCTGCGATGAAGATGGAGCAAGCTGGAATCACGCCGATTTGGGCGATACAGAAGATCCGCGACGCTGCATCGTTCGAGGTCCCCGACTTCCTGCCGACAAAGGTGAAGACCCGGACCGCCTTTCGGACATACATCATTCGAGAAATTTGCTTCGCTCTGTCTGATTGGGCGCCGCATCGTTCACTTCCGATTCCCGACGAACTGATCGCTGATGCGGTATGCCTTCTGGCAGGCACAGACTGCTCGGCCGATGACGTCCGAAAGGCGATGGCAAAGGAGCGGAAGAAGCAAGCTGGTGAGAAATAGGTGGAGCACAGCCGGAACATTTCGCCTACGAAGGGCTAAGCGTCTTCCATAGGTAAAGCACGGGCAGTGCATAACCTTCATGTCGATCTTTCACCCCGTTTCACGAGGTCCGACGACATGACACAAGCACCCCGCCCCTTCGGCGAACTGCCCGCAACGGGCTACGTTCGCCAGTCCCAACTGATCCCCGCCCCGGTGCCGTTTTCGTCGGCGACGCTGTGGCGCCGGGTGAAGGCCGGGACGTTCCCCAAGCCGGTGAAGCTGTCCGAGCGTGTGACAGCCTGGCGCGTGGAAGACGTGCGCCAGTGGCTTGACGCCCAGGCCGCGCGGTGAGGCCCGCATGGATGTCCAAGACCACGGCACTGTGCCGGGCCTGGCCGCGCCTACGCTGGCCCACCACGATCATGTTGACCTGGCACCGCTGGGCACCGCTGCTGCGCATGCTGTGGTGATGCCCACCATTGAAAAGGCCCCCGACGCGGCAAACGTCGGAGGCCAGGTGCAGACAGAAACGCAGTGCCTTATTTTCGAGCAATCCGCCGATGACGGCAAGCGGTTCGCCACGCTGCGAGCGTACCTGGCGCTAAAGGGTCACAGCCTGCACCGCACTGCGGCCGGCGATGGGCCGGTGTGCTTCTACGTCACCCGATGGGGCATGGCACGCGAGCTGCGCGACCTGGCGGCCGTGGCGCGGTTTCTCGATCAAGTGGGGGGTGCCGATGCGTGAGGCCGCCGACAACTTCCGCGTGGCGATCATGGCCGCGCTGGGCCATGCCCCCGAGCTGATCGAGCCTGGCCGCATCCATCGCTTCGGCACGTCGGTCCGCGCCAGCGACAAGGCCGGATGGTGCCAACTGTTCGAGGATGGCCGGGCCGGTGTCTTCGGCGACTTCCGCAGCGGCGTGTCATCGGTGTGGACCGCGCAACGGCGCGAGCTGATGACGCCGGCCGAACGTGCCGACATGGCCCGGCAAATGACCCAAGCCAAGGCGCAGCGCGCTGCCCAGCAGCGCCAGCAGCAGGCCGACAACGCCCAGCGCAATGCGGCGCTGTGGGCGAACACCAAAGTAGTGACGGATGCTGACCCCGTGTCGCTCTACGTGCGGCGGCGCGGGCTGGCCGGGCCGGTGCCCGAGTGCCTGCGGCTGCACCCGCGCCTGACCTACTGGGACGGCGGCGACCGTGGCGCCTGGCCGGCGATGATCGCACCGCTGGTCCGCCCCGATGGCGTGGTACTGGCGCTGCACCGCACCTACCTGACGGCGGACGGCAGCAAGGCCCCCGTGCCCACCGTCAAGAAACTAACCGGCGCGGCCGGGCCGCTGGCCGGTGCCTGCATCCCGCTGCACGACGCGCAGCATGGTGTCATCGGCATCGCTGAAGGGATCGAGACTGCTCAGGCGGCGCACCTGGCGTCAGGCTTGCCCACCGTGGCCGCCTACTGCGCGGGCAACCTGGCCGCCTACACATGGCCGCCTGGCGTGAGGCGCATCGTGGTGTTTGCCGACGCCGACCCGGCCGGCGCTGCTGCGGCGCAGAGCCTGAAGTCGCGGGCCATGCGCGCGGGCCTGAGCGTGGCTGTGATGACGCCCAGCACGCCCAGTGCCGACTGGTGCGACGTGTGGGCACAGCGCGCAGCCGTGGCCGTGGCGGCAGCGGAGGCCGCAGCATGAATGCCCTGCTGAACGACCTGGCGCTGATCGCGGCGGCGGCCGACCCCGAGGTGTTGGACGCGGTACAGCAACAGGACGCCGACAAGACCACCACCGACGCCGACGCGCTGGCGCAGACCGCCGAAGCCGGCGACGTGGGCGCACCGTTCGAGCCGGCAGCGCTGGCGACGCTGCGCGACCTGCGGGCGCAAGACTTCGCGGGCTGGGTGCGGCTGCGCACGCGGCTGAAGCGGGCTGGGGTGGGCGTCACCGAGTTGGACAAGCAACTGCAACATGGCGATGGCGCACCACCTGACGACGAAGAATCTGTCGCAGACAAGCTGATCGCCCTGGCGCGCAGTCAGTGCGAGTTCCTTCACGACGCGCAGCGCGAGCCCTATGCCGTGTTCGATGCGGCCGGCGCACGTCAGGTGCATGGCGTGCTTTCGAGCGGCTTCAGCGACTACCTGAGCCACGCTTACTACACCCAGCACGACCGGGCGCCGACCGAAACGTCGCTGAAGGTGGCGCTGGCGACGCTGCGCGGGCAGGCGCAGTTCGAGGGCGAAGCCTGCGAGGTGTTCACCCGCATCGCCAAGACCGAAGCGGGCTACTGGCTTGACCTGTGCAATGACGCCTGGCAGTGCGTGCAGGTGACGGCGACCGGCTGGGCTGTGGTGGCCGGCGCTGGGGCGCCGTTGTTCACCCGCAGCGCATCCATGCGGCCGTTGCCCGTGCCTGAGCGTGGCGGCACGCTGGATGCGCTGTGGCCGCTGGTCAATATCCCCGAGGCCGACCGCCTGATGGTGCTGGCTTGGATGCTGGAATGCCTGCGCACCGATACCCCGCATGTGGTGCTGGAACTGGTGGGCGAGCAAGGCAGCGCCAAGAGTTCGACACAACGGGCGTTGCGGCGGCTGATCGACCCGAATCAGGCTGATCTGCGGGCCGCGCCGAAGTCCGTGGAAGACGTGTGGATCGCGGCGCGCAACTCGCACATGGTGAGCCTGGAAAACCTGAGCCACCTGCACCCGCAGTATCAGGACGCGCTGTGCGTGCTGGCGACGGGCGGCGGCTATTCGGCCCGAACGCTCTACACGAACGCCGAAGAAACCATCATCGAACTGCGCAAGCC
>JANNBZ010000391.1:0-2412 GCA_031386065.1 Burkholderiales bacterium | reverse complement strand
CCCACGGTGCCGATGTTCGGGTGCGTGAACACCGCCGTCGGAATCAACTCGTAGTGCATGCGCCGCTGGCCGTCGCCGAACAAGCGGTCGACCAGCACCATCGCCTCGGCCAGTGCCACCGGCGTCAACTGCACCGTGTCGGTCACGTCGCCCACTGCATGCACCGACGGCAGGTTGCTCTGATAGTGGTCGTCGACAAGCACCTCGCCGCGCGGGCCCACGTTCACGCCCGCCTCTTGCAGCCCGAGCCCTGCCGTGTTGGGGCCGCGGCCGGTCGCGCTGAGCACCGTGTCGGCCAGCAGCGTCTGCCCGTCGTGCAGGCGCACCGCCACGCGGCCATCGGCGGCCTGCATGGATTCGATCTTCGACAGCAGCCGGATGTCGACGCCCTTCTTGCGCATCTCGTCCGTCACGAAAGCCGCCACGTCGGCGTCGAAGCCGCGCAGCAACTGCGGGCCGCGCACCAGTTGCGTCACCTGCGCACCCAGGCCGCGAAAGATCGACGCCATCTCGCAGGCGATGTAACCCGCACCCACCACCACCAGATGGCTCGGGAACACCGGCAGGTCGAACATGTCGTCAGAGCTGACGGCCAGTTCGCCGCCCGCCACCTCGGGCATCAGCGGGTGGCCGCCGCTGGCGACCAGCACATGCCTCGCCTCGAAGCGCTGGCCGTTCACCTCGACCGTGTGCGGGTCGACCAGCCTCGCGCGGCCGCGCAGCACGGTGACCCCGGCGTCCACCAGCAGGCGCTCGTAGATGCCGTTCAGGCGCGAAATCTCGGCCGCGCGATTGGCCTTCAGGCGCGCCCAGTCGAGCGTCGGCTCGTCCACGTTCCAGCCGTAGCCGCGCGCCTCTTCGAAACCTTCGGCGTAGTGCGCGGCATTGCTGTAGAGCTTCTTCGGAATGCAGCCCAGGTTGACGCAGGTGCCGCCGAGCGCGGACACCTCGGCCACCGCCACGCGCACCCCCATGCCGGCGGCCATGCGGGCGGCGCGAACCCCGCCGCTGCCGGCGCCGATCACGAAAAAGTCGAACGAGGTGGAAGGCATGCGAATGGGTTCCGGGACGAGAAATTCAGACAATTTTCCCATCATGCGCGGGGACCCTTCGCGCCGTGACGCGTGACGGCAAAGCTCGGGCGGTTTGAAGGGTCGGCGCCGGTTGCCCTCGCGCCGCGCCAGCAGGACACTGATGGCCCTTCAAACGATGGAGACCCCGAATGAAATTCCTCAAATGGCTGGGCCTGGGTGTGCTTGCGCTGGCCGCGGTGCTGCTGATCGGTGGCTGGCTGCTGCCGTCGACCTTCAGCGTGTCGCGCAGCGTGCTGGTCAACGCGCCGGCCGATCGCATCTACCCGCTGGTGGCCGACCCGCGCGGCTGGAAGCAGTGGTCGGTGTGGAACCGCCGCGACCCCGCGATGCAGATCGAATACGCCGGCCCGCCCAGCGGCAGCGGTGCGCAGTGGACCTGGCACAGCAAGGGCGAAGGCGATGGCCGCATGACCTTCACCGACGTGGTGCCCGGTCAACGCGTGGGCTACGAGCTGTTCTTCCCCGACTTCGGCACCACGTCGACCGGCGCCCTGAGCTTCCAGCCCGAGGGTTCGGCAACCAAAGTCAGCTGGACCATGAACGGCGATATGGGCCGCAACCCGCTGTTCCACTGGATCGCGTTGAACGCCGACAGCATGATCGGCAAGGACTTCGAGGCCGGCCTGGCGAACCTGAAGGCGGTGGCCGAGAAACCTTGATTCGCGCGTGCGTGGCCAGTGACCGGCGACGGGCGCACGCGATGAACTGTCAACTCAGGCCTGCGCGTCGGCGGTTGATTGAAGCTTCTTCCGTGGCCTTCGCGAGCCGACTTCGCTGGACAGCTTCGCAGGTCCTTCGCTGCATCGGCTCAGGCCAAGGCCTTTTCCAGCGCTGCGACGACCAGCGCGTTCAGCCCGCCTTCGTGGCCGACGGCGCGGTCGTGCAGGCGGCGCACCAGGTCGCCGGGCAGCTTGCAGGCGAACGGCACCAGGCCGGCGGCCGAATCGCGCTTGCGCTGCTCGCGCTTGTCGACTGCGGCGGCGGCGCTTTGCGTGAAGCGGTCGGGCACGACGGCGGTTTTCATCTTGCCGCTGATCTTCATGCCGAGGTTCTTGTCGAGGTCGCTTTTCTTCATGCTCATGGCGGGTTCCCAGGTTGTTCGATGTGGCCGATTGTCTCGCGCTTGCGGCCAGGGGCCGTCTGGTCTAATCGCGCGTCCTCTCCCGCAGGCGCCAACGCGCAACCCCATGGCCATCAAAGCGACGATCTTCAAGGCCAACCTGCAGATCGCCGACATGGACCGCAATGTCTACGGCGACCATGCGCTGACGATTGCCCGCCACCCGTCGGAAACCGACGAGCGCATGCTGATTCGCGT
>JANNBZ010000384.1:0-5385 GCA_031386065.1 Burkholderiales bacterium | reverse complement strand
ATCATCGTCCCGGCAGCGGCCAACAAGCCGCTGTTCTTCCTCGGCCCGGTGATGACCATCATGCCGGCGCTGGCCGCGTGGGCGGTGATCCCGTTCGGCCCCGAAGTGGCGCTGGCCAACATCAACGCCGGCCTGTTGTTCGTGATGGCCATCACCTCGCTCGAGGTCTACGGCGTGATCATCGCCGGCTGGGCGTCGAACTCGAAGTACGCCTTCCTCGGTGCGCTGCGCGCGTCGGCGCAAATGGTCAGCTATGAGATCGCGATGGGCTTCGCGCTGGTGGTGGTGTTGATGGTCACCGGCAGCCTGAACCTGACCGATGTGGTGATGGGCCAGAACAAGGGCCGCTTCGCCGACATGGGCCTGAGCGTGCTGTCGTGGAACTGGCTGCCGCTGCTGCCCATCTTCGTGGTTTATTTCATCTCGGGCCTGGCTGAGACCAACCGGCATCCGTTCGACGTGGTCGAGGGCGAATCTGAAATCGTGGCCGGCCACATGGTCGAGTATTCGGGCATGGCGTTCGCGATGTTCTTCCTCGCCGAATACGCCAACATGATCCTCATCTCGACGCTGGCCGTGCTGATGTTCCTCGGCGGCTGGCTGCCGCCGATCGACAGCGTGCTGACGAACGCGATTCCGGGCTGGATCTGGATGGGCCTCAAGACCTTCGTCGTCGTCACCATGTTCCTGTGGGTGCGCGCCAGCTTCCCGCGTTTTCGCTACGACCAGATCATGCGGCTGGGCTGGAAAATCTTCATCCCGGTGACGCTGGTGTGGCTGGTGGTCGTGGGGCTGTGGATCCAGTCGCCCTGGAGCATCTGGAATTAAAGGAGGTACTCACCATGGCTGCAGTCGCTTCCATCAAGAACGTTTTCTCGAGCTTTTTCCTGATCGAATTGCTGAAGGGCATGGCGCTGACTGGGCGCCACTTCTGGTCGCGCAAGATCACGGTCCAGTTCCCCGAAGAGAAAACCCCGCAGAGCCCGCGCTTTCGTGGCCTGCACGCGCTGCGGCGGTACGAGAACGGCGAAGAGCGCTGCATCGCCTGCAAGCTCTGCGAAGCGGTGTGCCCGGCGCTGGCGATCACCATCGAGAGCGAAGTGCGTGACGACGGATCGCGCCGTACGACGCGCTACGACATCGATTTGACCAAGTGCATCTTCTGCGGCTTCTGCGAAGAGAGCTGTCCGGTCGACTCCATCGTTGAAACGCACATCTTCGAATACCACGGCGAAAAACGCGGCGATCTGTACTTCACCAAGGACATGCTGCTGGCCGTGGGCGACCGCTACGAGAAAGAAATTGCCGCCAACAAGGAGGCCGACGCCCGCTACCGCTGAGCCAGCCACGGTCTCACCGGCGCTTGCCCGACCGTTGCGTCGGGCCGCCCAGCGTCACAGAACAACATGAACACGATGACCGCGCTCTTCTACGTTTTTTCTGCCGTGCTGCTGTTCGCGGCGTTCCGCGTCATCACCGCGCGCACCCCGGTGTACGCGGCGCTGTACCTGGTGCTCGCGTTCTTTTCCGCCTCGTGCATCTGGGCGCTGCTGCGAGCTGAGTTCCTGGCGATCTCGCTGGTGCTGGTCTACGTGGGCGCGGTGATGGTGCTGTTCCTCTTCGTCGTGATGATGTTGGACATCAACGTCGACGCGCTGCGTGAAGGCTTCTGGAAACACTTTCCGGTGGCCGGCCTGGTGGGCGTGGTGATTGCGCTCGAGATGGCGGCCGTGCTGCTGGGCGGCTTCCGGTTGACCGAGGTGCCGGTGCCCGACGCTGCTGCCTTGAAGATGGGCAACACCAAGCTGCTCGGCATCGAGATGTACACCCGCTACCTCTACCCGCTGCAGATCGCGGCGGTGTTGCTGCTGGTGGCCATCATCGCGGCGATTGCGCTGACGCTGCGCAAGCGCAAGGACTCGAAGTACATCAACCCCTCCGACCAGGTCAAGGTGCGCGCTGCCGACCGGGTGCGCATCGTCAAGATGGCGCCGACGGTGGAAGCGCCTGCGGCAGCGGCGGGGGACAAGTCATGAACCTGTTCAACCTGGGCCCCGTCACGCTGGGGCACTTCCTGTCGCTGGGCGCCATCCTGTTCGCGCTGTCGGTGATCGGCATCTTCCTGAACCGCAAGAACCTGATCGTGCTGCTGATGGCGATCGAGCTGATGCTGCTGGCGGTGAACCTGAACTTCGTCGCGTTTTCGTACTACCTGGGCGACATGGCCGGCCAGGTGTTCGTCTTCTTCATCCTGACGGTGGCGGCCGCCGAGTCGGCCATCGGCCTGGCGATCCTGGTGGTGCTGTTCCGCAACCGCGCCAGCATCAATGTCGACGAACTCGACGCCTTGAAGGGCTGAAATGGCAGCGCAACTTTCGCAGAACATGCTGCTCGCGGTGCCACTCGCACCGCTGGTCGGGGCCGTGGCGGCCGGCTTGTTCGGAAAGCAGATCGGTCGCCGCGGCGCGCACTGGATCACCTGTATCGGCGTGGCGATTTCGCTGGCCATCTCGGTGCAGACGCTGCTCGCGGTGCTGGACGGTGCGCGTTTCAACGCCACGGTGTACGAATGGATGGTGGTCGGCGGGCTGAAGATGGAGGTCGGCTTTCTGGTCGACGGCCTGACCGCCATGATGATGTGCGTGGTCAGCTTCGTCTCGTTGATGGTGCACATCTACACCATCGGCTACATGGCCGAAGAAGACGGCTACCAGCGCTTCTTCAGCTACATCTCGCTGTTCACCTTTTCCATGCTGATGCTCGTGATGAGCAACAACATGCTGCAGCTGTTCTTCGGCTGGGAGGCGGTCGGCCTGGTGTCTTACCTGCTGATCGGTTTCTACTACAGCAAGCCGTCGGCCATCGCGGCCAACATGAAGGCGTTCCTGGTCAACCGCGTGGGCGACTTCGGATTCATCCTCGGCATCGGCTTGGTGCTGGCCTATGGCGGCAGCCTGAACTACGCCGAGGTGTTCGCGAAAGCGCCCGAGCTGGCGAAGCTCACGATGCCGAATCCTTTTGGTGGAAGCGACTGGATGCTGATCACCGTGGCCTGCATCTGCCTGTTCATCGGCGCCATGGGCAAGAGCGCGCAGTTCCCGCTGCACGTGTGGCTGCCCGACTCGATGGAAGGACCGACACCGATCTCGGCGCTGATCCACGCCGCCACCATGGTGACGGCCGGCATCTTCATGGTCGCGCGCATGTCGCCGCTGTTCGAGCTGTCGGACACCGCGCTCAGCTTCGTGATGGTGATCGGTGCCATCACCGCGCTGTTCATGGGCTTCCTGGGCATCATCCAGAACGACATCAAGCGCGTGGTGGCGTACTCCACGCTGTCGCAACTGGGCTACATGACGGTTGCACTCGGCGCCTCGGCCTATTCGGTGGCGGTGTTCCACCTGATGACGCACGCCTTCTTCAAGGCGCTGCTGTTCCTGGCGGCAGGCTCGGTGATCATCGGCATGCACCACGACCAGGACATCCGCAACATGGGCGGCCTGCGCCGGTACATGCCCATCACCTGGATCACTGCGCTGGTCGGGTCGCTGGCGCTGATCGGCACACCACTGTTCGCTGGCTTCTACAGCAAGGACAGCATCATCGAAGCGGTGCACGCGAGCCACCTGTGGGGCTCGGGCTTCGCCTACTTCGCGGTCGTGGCCGGTGTGTTCGTGACCGCCTTCTACTCGTTCCGCATGTACTTCCTGGTGTTCCACGGC
Organism: Burkholderiales bacterium; assembly: GCA_031386065.1. GTDB lineage: Bacteria > Pseudomonadota > Gammaproteobacteria > Burkholderiales > Burkholderiaceae_C > JANYJJ01. The sequence continues at coordinate 1,663 of JANNBZ010000384.1, read as the reverse complement.
AAGGAGCGGTTTCATCACAAGCCGCATCCGTCGCCGGACGATTCTCATGATGCGGGTGAACACGACCATGATGACAATGGCCACGGCCACGCTTCGAGCCACACACCGCATGAATCGCCCTGGGTCGTCTGGGTGCCGCTGGTGCTGCTGGCGATCCCGTCGGTGGTCATCGGCTACCTGACCATCGCGCCCATGCTCTATGGCGACTTCTTCAAGGACTCGATCTTCGTCGACCTCGAACAGCATCCCGCGCTCGAAGAGATGGCGCGCGAATTCCACGGTGCCGGCGCGATGGCGCTGCACGGCCTGACGCAGCTGCCGTTTTGGCTGGCGTTGGCGGGCGTGCTGGTGGCCTATGTTTTCTATCTGGCCAAGCCCGGCATCCCGGCGGCCATTCAGGCGCGCACCGGCTTCATCAATCGGGTGCTCGAAAACAAGTATTACTTCGACTGGTTCAACGAGAACGTGCTGGCAGCCGGCGCCCGCCTGCTCGGCCGCGGCCTGTGGAAGGGCGGCGACGTGGGGCTGATCGACGGCATCGTGATCAACGGGTCGGCACGCCTGGTGGGCGGCGTGTCGGCGGTGGTGCGCACATTCCAGACCGGCTATTTGTACTGGTACGCGCTGGTGATGATCCTGGGTGTCATGGGCCTCATGACGTGGCAGTTGTGGCCTTACCTGCGCGGCTTGACCGGCCGCTGATGAACACGCTGACGGGGGTGCGCGCGACGCCTTGTCGGGCACGGAGAAAAAGAACATGGGTTTGTTGAGTCTTGCCATCTGGCTGCCGATCCTGTCGGGCGGCGTGCTGTTCGCGCTCGGGCGCGACGAGCAGGTGGCCGCCGTGCGCTGGATCGCGCTGCTGGCCTCCATTGCCAGTTTCGCGGTCACGCTGCCGCTGATCACCGGTTTCGACACCAGCACCGCCGCGATGCAGTTCCAGGAAAACCTGGCGTGGATTGACCGCTTCAACGTGCGCTACCGGCTCGGCGTGGACGGACTGTCGATGTGGTTCGTGCTGCTGACTTCGTTCATCACCGTCATCGTGGTGATCTCGGCCTGGGAGGTCATCACCGAGCGCGTGAACCAGTACATGGGCGCATTCCTGATCCTGTCCGGCATCCTGGTGGGTGTGTTCTCGTCGCTTGACGGCCTGCTCTTCTATGTGTTCTTCGAAGCCACGCTGATCCCGATGTACATCATCATCGGCGTCTGGGGCGGTCCGAACCGCGTCTACGCGGCGTTCAAGTTCTTCCTCTACACGCTGGCCGGTTCGCTGTTGATGCTGGTGGCGCTGATCTACCTGTACTACAAGTCGGGCGGCAGCTTCGACATCCTGGCCTGGCACAAGCTGCCGCTGCCAATGTCCACGCAGACGCTGCTGTTCTTCGCGTTCTTCGCGGCGTTCGCGGTCAAGGTGCCGATGTGGCCGGTGCACACTTGGCTGCCCGACGCCCACGTCGAAGCGCCCACCGGCGGCTCGGTGGTGCTGGCGGCGATCATGCTGAAGCTGGGCGCCTATGGCTTCGTGCGCTTCTCGCTGCCCATCACGCCCGACGCGGCGCACGAGTGGGCCTGGTTCATCATCGCGCTGTCGCTGGTGGCGGTGATCTACATCGGCCTGGTGGCGCTGGTGCAGCAGGACATGAAGAAGCTGGTCGCG
>JANNBZ010000340.1:0-5613 GCA_031386065.1 Burkholderiales bacterium | reverse complement strand
CTGCCAGCCGGCAGCACGGCGTTGCGCTGCGTCACGGCGCCGGCCGGGTGCGGCACGGTCGACGGCCGGCTCAGCAGGTAGTTGGCCGTCGGGTTGCAGGTGTCGGACACCATCGACAGCGTGACGTTGTAGTCGCCCTCGCGGCTGCCGGTCAGCACGAAGCGGTTCTGGCGGAAGGCGCTGCCGGTGGGCGTGCTGCTGTCGCCGCCAATGGCCTGGTGGCAGCCGGCCGCGCAGGTGGCGCGCAGGATGGGGAACACCTGCGCATCGAAGGTGTCCTGGCTCAGCGTGCTGATCATGCGGATGCCGGCGTCGAACGGGTTGTTGAAGTACTGCCCGCCGAGGTCCATCCACTCGCTGACCAGTCGCTTCTCGGCCGCGTTCAGCATCAGCGAATGGTCGGGCGCGCTGGCCGGCGGATTCGGGTGCGTGGTGCGTGCCTCGTCGCTGACCTTGAGCTGTTCACCGAACAGGATTTCCGTCAACCGGCTGCTGCGCGCCATGCCGGTGGCATTGCCCGACATGGTTTCGACCAGCGCCGCGCCGCGCTCGATCATCGGCACGCCTTCGCGCAGCCGGGTGATCGGCAGCCCGGTAACGGGGTCGATCAGCGGGTCGCCGAGCAGCAATTCCTCATACGACGTGAGGCGCCCGGTGCCGGCCACGGTGGCGCGCAGGTCGAGCTTCTTGGTGTCGGCATGGCAGGTTGTGCAGGTCTTGCTCCCACGGTCGCGCGTCCACAGCGGCGCGATATGGGTCGGGTAGTTGATGATGCCGTTCACCGGCGCGGCGGTGACCAGGTCGTCTGCGGCGCGCGCGTTGCCGGTGTAGCGCACGCTGATGGCCGCGCGGGCGGTCACGCCGGGCTGGGCGGTGTCGGCCCAGGCATCGGCATACAGCATGTCGGCGGTCAGCTTCAGCAGCGTGGGGTCGAGGCGGGTGCGCGTGGCGGCCATGGTCTCGCCCGACTGGTGGGCACTGGCCATGCCGCTCAAGATTCCCGATGGCATGGCATTGACCACCGCGCCCGAGTTGAGCGCGCCGCCGCGCCGCGGGCTGTGGCAACCGTCGCAGGTGCGGCGCTCGCCCGGGCGCACCTGGATCCAGTTCAGGTGGGTTTGGATGCCTCGGCCCTTGGCGTCGACCACGGCAAACGCGAGTGGTGTGTCGGCCGGCACTTGCAGCTTGAACGAGCCGTCGGGTTCGATAGCTGCGTAGCCCAGGATCTGCTGCTGCTCGAATTCGGTTTCGCCGATGGCCGAGCGAAGGCCCATCGCGCTGGCCGGCGGCGCCACCGCGCGGGTGGCCCGCACGAAGCGCGCCGGTGCGCAACCGTAGGCCGCGTCGGCAGGGTTCTTCATGCGCGCCAGGTCGGCCACGCGGGAGCGCGTGTCCATCGCATCGGCCGGCGCGGTCTTGGCAATCCCGGCCAGGCAACCCGAAGGCAGGTCGACCGCAGCCAGCATGCCCTCGCCCATGCGCTCCAGGCCGTCGGTGTCGTAGACGCTGCGCACTTCGATCAGGGCCAGGCCCTGCGCCGCAAGCGCGGCGTCGATGGTGGTCGGCGCGGTGGCGTTCGGCTCGGCGCGCGCCTGCAGCGCCACCGGGTCGGTGTACATGAAGCCGGGTGGCGGCGCGGCGACGATGAGCCAGGTCTGCGGCAGCGGATCGAACATGTAGATCGCGTACGACGCGGGCACGTTGTCCTTCAGCCCGTCGGCGTTCACCGCGTCGACCGCGCGGTCCATGTCGCTCAAGCGGGTGAGTTCGTCGGCGCTCAAGGTCGAGCACGGCACGATGATGCCGTCGCGCGTGACCTCGCAGGGCCGGTAGCTCAGCAGCACGCGGTTGCTGCCGTCCCACAACGGGTAGGGCGATGTGACACGGCCTTGCGGCGACAGGCCGCGCCCCTGGTTCAGGGCTTTCTCGGTGACCTCGGTCTGCCCGCCGGTGGCCGGCACCGTGCTGTTGGCCGGTGTGTTCTGTTCGGAGTAGCGCGCCGCGTCGATGAACATCAGCGAGCCGCCTTCCTGCGTGCCCGACAGCGACATCAGCGACGACGACACGAAGCCTTTGTATTTGCCCGCCGGGTCCATGTCGCGCGGGTGCAAGAAGCTGTTGCCGGGGCTCTGCGCGCCGTACAGCACGAACATGTCGGTGCCGTCGGGCTTGGTGCGGAAGATCGCGAAGCGATTGCGCGGGCCCACATGTTCCCAGCGCGAAAACATGATGTCGCCGTTCGGCCGCACCACCGGGTTGCGGTCGTGGCTCTGGTTGAACGAGATCTGCTGGATCTTTCCGCCGTCGGCGTCCATGGTGTGCAGGTTCAGCACCCGCTCGCGCTCGTATTCGTCGAGGCCGTAGTAAGGCTGGCCCACCGCCTGCAGGTTCTTCGACTGGGTCTGCCGATTGGATGAGAAAACATAACCGCCGCCGGCCGGCAGGTAGGCCGGGTCGACGTCGTCGGAGTCGGTGGAATTCGTCAGCCGACGGAACTTGCCGCCGGTGAAGCCACCGGTGGTCATGTCGTATTCCCAGATGTTCCAGTGGCCAGTGCAGGCCGGCGCAGCGTCGATGGTCGAGGTGTTGGCCGTGGGGCAGCGCATCGCGAAGACGATCTTCTTGCCGTCGTACGACACCTCGGGGTCGGACGCATCGCCCGCACCCTGCGTGAACTTCGCGGTGATGTTGTGCTCGGGTGCGCTGGGCGACGACTTCTCGCGAATCATCAGGTCGCCGCCGGGCGCGAAGTTGGCGCCGTCGGTCGGGTTCATGCCCAGCGTGTTGACGCGCTTCACGTACGCCAGCGGCACGTCGCCGGCCACGGTGACGGTGTTGGAATCGCTGGCGCTGCCGCTGCCGCAGGCGGCGATGGTCAGCGTCAACACGGCGGCACTGGCGCCGACCACGGTAGCCCACAGCTTGTTCATTCCTGGCTCTCCTCTGGCTCTGTGGCCGTTGCGGTCGTTGCCGCTTATGGATGAGCTTGCGGGCCGGGGGCCTGCAAGCCGCTTGAGTAATGCAATGCGCCAGCGGCGTCGACGACCACGGCGTCCACCTCGGGCTGCGACTCGATAAACCGAAGTCCCTGCTCGACACCCAGCACGAACACCGCCTTCGACAGCGCCTCGGCCGTAATGCCATCGGTCGTGAGGATGGTCACGCTGTGCACCCCACTCGGCGAACGGCCGGTGGCCGGGTCGATCAGGTGGTGAAAGCGGGTGCCGTCGGCATCGAAATAGCGTTCGTAGTCGCCCGAGGTCGAGATCGACACGTCTTCCAGCGGCAGCACGGCAGCCATCTCGCCGGCGCGGCGCGGGTCGCGCACACCGATGGTCCAGGGGCGGCCGCAGCGGTCGCCGATGACGCGGCTGTCGCCGCCGGCGCTGACCATCGCGTGGCGCACGCCGTGCTCGCGCAGGATCGCCGCTGCGTTGTCGACCGCGTGGCCCTTTGCGAAGCCGCCCAGATCGATGCGCATGCCGGGCCGACCGAAGCGCAGCGTGCGCTCCAGCGGGTCGAGGATCAGGTGCTGGTAGCCGACCGCCGCGCGCGCCTGCGCCAGGGCGGCATGGGTAGGTCGAATGCCGCGTCGGTAGTCGTAGAGCTGGCCGACGGCGGCGTAGCTGATGTCGAACGCGCCGCCCGACAACTCGGCGAAGTGATTGGCGCGCACCAGCAGCGCTGTCATCTCGGCGCTCAGCGGCACCGGCTCGTAGGCGGCGTCGCGGTTGATGCGCGACAGCTCGGACTCGATGCGGTGCGGGCTCATCGCGCGGTCGATGCGGTGCATCTCGCTCATCACCGCGTCGATGGCCTCTTCTGCGGCGGCGCGGTGGTCGCTGAACAGCTCGACGCTGATCGACGTGCCCATGATGGTTTCGTCGCGCTTGATCCATCCGCCCTTGCCGGCGTGCGCAGTGATCGTGGGCGCGAAAACGCGCGCTCGCTCGAATGCTTTCGACAGGCCGAACATGATGCTGCGCTCTCCTTCGCGGGGCGGTGCGGCTGCGTATGGATACACATCCCGACCTGCCCAAGGGAACGCAGTTCACATGCCAGTGGCCAGGCGGCGACGAAACCGCGACAAACCGCCCGAACTGGTCATCGAGGCCGATTTCCGACCGCATGCGGCCGACCGCTGCGCGCTGCTTTTCGGCGAGTCTGCGAACAGATGGTTCAGATGTGAGCGAAGGAAACCGAGGCCGCGTGACTGAACGCGCAGGCTTGTGTCAAGACGCGTCGCGGAGGTCGACGCGCGCTGTGACTTTCGTCACGACCCGTTCATTTGCGCCGCGCCGAACGCACACCGTCGATCTGCGCCACCAAACCCAGCACGTGCGCAAGCCGCGCCGCGTCGGCCACCTCAACGGTGAAGGTCATCCACGCGGTGCCGCCGCGCTGGTCTTTCACCGACTGTGTCTTGACGCCGCTGACGTTCATCTTTTCCTTGGCCAGCACCTCGGAGATGTCGCGCAGCAGGCCCTGGCGGTCGGCCGCTTCGACGCTCACGTCGACCGCATAGACCTGCCCGCCGCCGGCCCGCGGCTGGCCCCAGGCGACGGCGATCACACGCTCCGGTGCGCGCCGCACCAGCTCGCGAAAGTTACTGCAGGTGCTGCGGTGGATGGCCACGCCCTTGCCGCGCGTCACATAGCCGCCGATGGCGTCGGGCGGGGCCGGCCGGCAGCAGCGCGCCAGGCTGGTCAGCAGCGACTCCACGCCCACCACCAGCACACCGCCCTGCGGCAGCTCGCTTTCCGAGCGCGGACGGCGCAGCGCAATCACTTCGTCGGCGGTGGGCGGCGCCTCGGCCGGGCGCAACAGGGTCTCGATGTTGCGCAGCGAGAACTCGTCCTTGCCGACCACCTCGAACAGCGCGTCGGCGTTGCGAAAACCCAGCTGGCTGGCCAGGTCGTCGAGCTTGATGGCGGTGCGGCCTTCGCGCTGCAATATTTTTTCAACCGCCTCGCGGCCGCGCGCCACCGTCTGCGCCTGCGCCAGCAGATTGAACCAGCCGCGCACCTTGGCCTTCGAGCGCGCGCTCTTCAAATAGCCGAGTTCACCGTTCAACCAGTCGAGCGAGGGACCGCCCTCTTTCACCGCCGTGACCTCGACCGTCTGGCCGCTGTGCAGCGGCGTGTTCAGCGGCACCATCACACCGTCGACCTTGGCGCCGCGGCAGCGGTGGCCGAGGTCGGTGTGCACCGTGTACGCGAAGTCGATGGGCGTGGCGCCGGCCGGCAGTTCGACCACGGCGGCCTGCGGCGTGAAGACGTAGATGCGGTCGTCGAACAACGCGTCGGTGGCGGTTGCTGCAGTTGCTGCAGCTGTTGCGGGTGCGCCTTCGCCGTCGGGATGGGCGAACTCGCGCTCCCAGGCCAGCAACTGGCGCAGCACCGCCTTGCGTGCCTCGGCCACTTGCGCGTCGAAATCGCCGGCCGCGCTGACGCCGGCATAGCCGCGCGCGCCGGCCTCTTTGTAGGCCCAATGCGCGGCCACGCCGTGCTCGGCGTGCTCGTGCATAGCGCGGGTGCGGATTTGCACTTCGACCGCGCGCGCGTCAGCGTCGCGCACCACGGTGTGCAGCGACTGGTAGCCGTTGACTTTGGG
>JANNBZ010000303.1:0-1528 GCA_031386065.1 Burkholderiales bacterium | reverse complement strand
TTCATGCTCAGCTCCATTCTTCGGTGTGCGTTTCAAGCGGACGCCGCGGAGCCGGCTTTGCCGGGCCGGTGGCGGCGCCCCCTTGAGGGGGAGCGGCGCAAGCCGCTCCGGGGGTGGTCAATTTCTCACCGGCTTGCCGGTCGACAGCATGCCCATGATGCGTTCCTGGGTCTTCGGGTGTTCGAGCAGGGCGCAGAAGTGCTTGCGCTCCAACGCCATCAGGTACTCCTCGGTCACCATCGATCCGGCGTCCACATCGCCGCCACACACCACGTCGGCAATCAGCGACGAAATGTGGAAGTCGTGCGCGCTGATGAAGCCGCCGTCGCGCATGTTGGCGAGCTGTCCCTTGATGGTGGCGATGGCGCTGCGGCCGGCCACCGGGAACAGGCCGCGCGCCGGAGCGCGGTAGCCGCTGTCGTGCATGGCGCGCGCCTGGGCAATGGCGACGAACAGCAGTTGGTCCTTGTGCGGCACGATCACGTCGCTCCACAGCAGGTAGCCGAGCTTGCGCGATTCGATTGCGCTGGTGCCGACCTTGGCCATCGCCGCGCTGGTGAAGCCGTCGGACACGAACTTGAAGATATCGCCGTTCGCGGTGGCGTTGTTTCCGGCCGCCGCCATCTCGGCGGCGCGGCGCGCAATGTAGGTCAGGCCGCCGCCCGCGGGCATCAATCCCACGCCCACTTCGACCAGGCCGATGTAGCTTTCCATCGCGGCCACGCGGCGCGACGCGGCCAGCGCAATTTCACAGCCACCGCCCAGCGCCATGCCGCGCACCGCCGCCACCGTGGGCACGGCTGCGTAGCGCATGCGCAGCAGGGCGTCCTGCAGCTTCTTGATTTCAGGTTCGATGGCTTTCGCGCCGCCCTTCATGAACTGCGGCAGCATGGCCTCCAGGTTGGCACCGGCCGAAAACGGATCGTCGGGCGACCAGATCACCAGGCCCTTGTACTGCGCCTCGGCCAGCTCGACCGCCTGCAGCAGGCCGGCGATCATCGGCGCGCCGATGAGATGCAGCTTGCTCTTCAGGCTGAGGATCAACACGTCCGCGTCAGCACCGGGAAGCGTCCAGGCGCGCACTTCTTCGTTGTCGAACACGGTGCTGCCGGCGGTCTTCGCATCCGGCGCGCCCGCGCCCAGCACGGCATCGCCGAAGTGCTGGCGCTGGTAGACCGGCAGCGTGCTGCGCGCGATGTACTGGCCCTGCGCGGCGCTCCACGAGCCTTCAGGCGTGTGCACACCGTCGCGGCCGTCGAACACCCATTCCGGCAGTGGCGCGCTGCTGAGCGCCTTGCCGGCGTCGATGTCGTCTTTCACCCACTGCGCCACCTGCTTCCAGCCGGCTTGCTGCCACAGCTCGAACGGGCCTTGCGTCACGCCGAAACCCCAGCGCATCGCGAAGTCGATGTCGCGCGCGCTGTCGGCCACGTCGGCCAGGTGCACGGCCGCGTAATGGAAGCTGTCGCGCAGGATGGCCCACAGGAACTGCGCCTGCGGGTTGGTCGATTCACGCAGCAGCTTCAGG
>JANNBZ010000276.1:0-1698 GCA_031386065.1 Burkholderiales bacterium | reverse complement strand
CCCGCCGCGACCTTCGCCTGAAATGCGGCCGGCGGGATGAAGTGGTATTCGCGCCCCTCCTGTTCCTGGCCGCGCGGTTCGCGGGTAGTGTGCGAAATCGACACCACCAGGTGCGAGTCGACCTGCAGCAGCGCGCTGACGAGGCTTGACTTGCCGGCCCCGCTGGGCGCGGCTACGACGAAGAGGTTGCCTGGGTACTCCATGCTCATTCCAGGTTCTGCACCTGCTCGCGCAGTTGCTCGATGGCCACTTTCATTTCCACTGAAATGTTGGTCAGCTCCAGCGACGAGGCTTTCGATCCCAGCGTGTTGGCCTCGCGCAGCAGCTCCTGAATCAAAAAGTCGAGTCGCTTGCCGACCTCGCCGCCGGCTTTCAACAGGCGGGTGATCTCGTCGAGGTGGGCGCGCAGCCGCGCCAACTCCTCGGCCACGTCGATGCGAATGGCGTAGGCGGCGGCTTCGTTGACGGCGCGCTCTTGCAGCGACTGGCGCGAGATGGTTTGCGATGCGCCGGCTGCTGCCAGCGCTTCTTCCCAGCGCTCCAAGAACTTCTGCTGCTGGCGTTGCACCACCGCCGGCACCAGCGGCTCGGCCAGTGCGGCCAGCTCGCGCAGCCGCGTCACGCGTTCCATCAGCACCGCCACCAGACGCTTGCCCTCGCGCGCACGCGCCTCGCTCAGCCCCTTCACGGCGGCCTTCATCGCCTGCAGGGCGACGTCGTCGAGCATCTGCGTCGGCGTGCCGCCCTTGCACCACTGCAGTACCTCGTGCACCGACAGGCCCTGCGCCTTCGGCAACCACGCCTGCACGCTGCCTTCGAGCCGACTCAGGCGGTTCAACTGCTCGGGTTGCGGCTGCGGCCAGGCGGTGTCGGCCTCGGCCTTGGTGTTCAGCCGCAGTTCGATCTTGCCGCGCCGAAAGGCAGCGGCCAGCAGGTCGCGCAGGGCCGGTTCGAGTGCGCGCAGTTCGTCGGGAAGGCGAAAGCTCAGGTCGAGGAAACGGCCGTTGACCGACCGCAGTTCTATCGTCACCGCGGCCGTTGGCGTGCCCGCTGCGCGCGTGTGAGAAGCATCACTGGATGGGGCAGGATGGGGCTCTGTTCCAGGCCCCGCCGTGGCGCTGGCGTAGCCGGTCATGCTGTAGACTGACATGCAGTTTTTCCCCGTAGAAACCATCGATTATGTCAAAGCCAAAACCTGCTCCGCTGCCGTCGGGCACCGTGGTGGGTGGGTACCAGATCATCAAGAAGTTGGCCGCCGGTGGCTTCGGCGTGGTCTATCTTGCCGAAGACACCGAGCGCCACCTGGTCGCGCTGAAAGAGTACCTGCCTTCGTCGCTGGCCGAACGCTCGCCAGGCGAACTGACGCCGCGGGTCAAGCCTGAAAAGCAGCCGCTGTACCGGCTCGGCCTGAAAAGCTTTTTCGAGGAAGGCCGTTCGCTGGCGCAAATTTCGCACCCCAGCGTGGTCAGCGTGCTGAACTTCTTCCGCGAGAACGAAACCGTCTACATGGTGATGAACTACCTGCAGGGCGACACGCTGCAGGATTTCATCGTTACTGCGCGCGACCTGAAGCGCGACAAGGTGTTCCGCGAGTCGACCATCCGCAGCCTGTTCGATGAAATCCTGCGTGGCTTGCGCATCGTGCACCAGCACAAGATGCTGCACCTCGACATCAAGCCGGCCAACATCTTCATCACC
>JANNBZ010000273.1:0-13450 GCA_031386065.1 Burkholderiales bacterium | reverse complement strand
CGAACAGGTCCTTCACGCTGACCGCCAGGCCGGCCAGTGGCGGCAGCGGTGCGCCAGCGGCCCGCTGCAAGTCGACCGACTGCGCAGCGGCCATGGCGGTAGCGCCGAAGGAACGCACGATGCTATGCCGACTGGCGGCATTGGCTTCGGCCCGCGTTGACGCCGCCAGCAGCGAGGCTGCGGTAGCGCGGCCACTGGCGATCTCGGCGCGCTGGTGGGTCAGATCGATGAGTTGTGGCATGTTATGATCGACCGGTTTATCCGGATGCAGAACCTCTTGGGCTCGGTGCCGAAAGACAAATCGCAAACCCGGCTGTTGAAAGGTGTTGCGGGCAGCGGGTCAGGACTTCGGAAACACGCTCAAACGCGAATCGAATTTCGGACCTGGTTTCAACTGAAACCTTTGCCAGCAATTCAAGCCGGATTTTAGAACCAACCTTTGGAGTTCACATGAACATCAGCATGCGTGAAATGCTGGAAGCCGGCGTCCATTTCGGACACCAAACCCGCTTCTGGAACCCGAAAATGGCCCCGTACATCTACGGCCATCGGAACAAGATCCACATCATCAACCTCGAGAAGACGCAGCCGCTCTTCGTCGACGCGATGAAGTTCGTCCGCCAACTGGCCTCCAAGCGAGGCACCATCCTGATGGTCGGTACCAAGCGCCAGGCGCGCGAAGTCACCGCGATGGAAGCCCGCCGCGCCGGCATGCCCTTCGTCGACCAGCGCTGGCTGGGCGGCATGCTCACCAACTTCAAGACTGTCAAGGGCTCGCTGAAGCGCCTGAAGGAAATGAAGGCCCAGATGGAATCGGGCACCGAGATTCGCATCAAGAAGGAAGCGCTGATGTTCGAGCGCGAAATGATCAAGCTCGAGCGCGACATCGGCGGCATCCAGGACATGAATGCGCTGCCTGACGCGCTGTTCGTCATCGACGTCGGCTACCACAAGATCGCGATTGCTGAAGCCAAGAAGCTGGGCATTCCGATCGTTGCCATCGTCGACTCGAACCACTCGCCGATCGGCATCGACTACGTGATCCCGGGCAACGACGACTCGGCCAAGGCCGTGGCGCTGTACGCGCGCTGCGTTGCCGACGCGGTGCTCGAAGGCAAGGCCAACGCGTCAAACGACGTGGTCCAGGCCGTGGCTGCCGAAGGCGACGAGTTCGTGGAAGTCAACGAAGCCGCCTGATCGTCGCGCCCTTGCTCGCCGCCGCGGCGAGCCTGAAAAGGGGCTGTGACAGCCCCTTTTTTTCCAATCTGATCGACATTGCAGCCCGCCCTCGCGGCCGGCTGCAGCCTCAAACGGAGAACCCAAATGCCCGCGATTTCTGCAAGCATGGTCGCTGAACTGCGCGCCAAGACCGACGCCCCGATGATGGAGTGCAAGCGAGCCCTCACCGAAGCCGAGGGCGACATGGAGCGCGCCGAAGAGTTGCTGCGCGTCAAGCTCGGCAGCAAGGCCGGCAAGGCCGCCTCGCGCATCACCGCCGAGGGCGTGGTGGCGGCTTCGGTGAGCGGCAACACCGGCGCCCTGGTCGAAGTGAACTGCGAAACCGACTTCGTCTCGAAGAACGACGACTTCCTGGCGTTCTGCCGGGCCTGTGCCGAGCTCGTGGCTGCCAACAACCCGACCGATCCTGCGGCCTTGTCGGCACTGCCGCTGTCGCTGGCCGGTTTCGGCCCGACCGTCGAAGACGTGCGCAAGGGATTGATCGGCAAGATCGGCGAGAACATGGCCGTGCGTCGCTTCAAGCGCTACGCCGACGGCGGCAAGTTGGCCCACTATCTGCACGGCACGCGCATCGGCGTGATGGTCGAGTTCGACGGTGACGACGTCGCCGCCAAGGACGTGGCGATGCACATCGCCGCGATGAAGCCGGTGTCGCTGGCCTCCAGCGACGTGCCGGCTGCGCTGATCGAAAAAGAGCGCTCGATCGCGTCGCAAAAAGCGGCCGAGGACGCCGAGACCGCCAAGGCGGCCGGCAAGCAGCCGCAGTCGCCTGAAATCGTCACCAAGCGTGTCGAGGGCTCGGTGCAAAAGTACCTGAGGGAAGTCAGTCTGCTGAACCAGACGTTCGTCAAGAACGACAAGCAAACCGTCGAGCAAATGTTGAAAGAGCGTGTCACCACGGTGAAGGGCTTCACGATGTACGTGGTGGGCGAAGGCATCGAGAAGAAGGTCGACGACTTCGCGGCCGAAGTGGCGGCGCAGGTGGCTGCCGCCAAAGGCGCCTGAAGCGGTGTGCGGACGGGCGTGAAGCCCCTCCGCCCCGATTAGACTCGGCGATCACAAGAACACACCCCGGAGGTCTTCGCATGCCCGCCTACAAGCGCATCCTTCTCAAGCTGTCCGGCGAGGCCCTGATGGGGGACGACGCTTACGGCATCAACCGGGCGACGATCGTGCGCATGGTGCGCGAGATCCAGGAGGTCACACAGCTTGGCTGCGAACTGGCGGTGGTGATCGGCGGCGGCAACATCTTTCGTGGCGTGGCCGGCGGCGCCGTCGGCATGGACCGTGCCACGGCCGACTACATGGGCATGCTGGCCACCGTGATGAATGCACTGGCGCTGGCCGACACGATGCGCCAGGAGGGCATGACGGCGCGGGTGATGTCGGCCATCGGCATCGAGCAGGTCGTCGAGCCCTATGTGCGGCCGAAGGCGCTGCAGTACCTCGAAGAAGGCAAGATCGTCATCTTCGCGGCCGGCACCGGCAACCCGTTCTTCACCACCGACACCGCCGCCGCGCTGCGCGGTGCCGAGATCGGCGCGCAGATCGTGCTGAAGGCGACCAAGGTCGACGGCGTCTACAGCGCCGACCCCAAGAAAGACCCGACCGCCACGCGCTACACGCAGATCAGCTTCGACGAAGCCATCACCAAGAACCTGCAGGTGCTGGATGCGACCGCGTTCGCGCTGTGCCGCGACCAGAAACTGCCCATCAAGGTGTTCAGCATCTTCAAGCCCGGCGCGCTCAAGCGCGTGGTGCAGGGCGAGGACGAAGGCACCCTGGTTCACGTTTGAATTGTTTGTCACGAGGACAAGCCATGAGCATTGTTGAGATCAAGAAGAGTGCTGAAACCAAGATGGCCCGGTCCATCGAAGTGCTCAAGACCGACTTGCAGAAAATTCGCACCGGGCGCGCGCACCCGGGCCTGCTGGACCAGGTGCAGGTCGAGTACTACGGTGCGATGGTGCCGATCAGCCAGGTGGCCAATGTGTCGCTGCTCGATGCCCGCACGATCAGCGTCCAGCCCTGGGAAAAGGCGCTGGGCCCGAAGATCGAAAAGGCGATCCGCGAATCGGACCTGGGGCTGAATCCATCCAGCCAGGGCGAGTTGATTCGCGTGCCCACGCCGGCGTTGACCGAAGAGCGTCGTCGTGACCTCACCAAGGTGGTTCGGCACGAAGGTGAGGACGCGAAGATCGCCGTGCGCAACCTGCGGCGCGACGCGAACGAGCACGCGCGCAAGCTGGCCAAGGACAAGGAAATCTCCGAGGACGACGAACGCCGCTCGCTCGACGAGGTGCAAAAGCTGACCGACCGCACCGTGGCCGAGATCGATCGCCTGATCGCCGCCAAGGAAGCCGAGATCCTGGCGGTGTGATGCGCGCAGACGCGAAAGCGCACGTGCGGGGCACGGTTCCGGTGGCCGCTGTTCCTGCGGCTGCCAAGGCACCGATTCCGCGCCACATCGCCATCGTGATGGATGGCAACGGGCGCTGGGCCAAGAAACGCTTCATGCCGCGCGTGGTCGGGCATGGCCAGGGCGTCGACACGCTGGTGCGCACGGTGCTGGCCTGCGTCGACCGCGGCATCGAGTTCCTCACCGTGTTCGCGTTCTCGTCCGAGAACTGGAAGCGTCCCAGCGACGAGGTGTCGGGCCTGATGGGCCTGGTGCTGGTGGCGGTGTCCAAGCACCTGACCAAGCTGGCCAGCGTTGGCGTTCGAATTCGCATCGTGGGCGACCGTTCGCAGGTCTCCGACAAAGTTCGTGCGGCTTGGTGTGAAGCCGAAACGCGCACCCAGCACAACACGCGGCTGACGCTGTCGGTGGCGTTCAACTACGGTGGCCGCTGGGACGTGATCCAGGCCTGCCAGCAAGCCGTTCGCGCCGGTCTGAGCGCCGACCAGATCGACGAGGCCACGCTGGCCAGCTACATGGCGATGAGCTATGCCCCCGACCCCGACCTGTTCATTCGAACCGGCGGCGAAACCCGCATCAGCAACTTCCTGCTGTGGCAGGCGGCGTACTCCGAGCTGGTGTTTACCGATTGCCTGTGGCCGGAATTCGGCGAGCCCGAACTCGATGCCGCGTTGGCCGAATTCGCCCGCCGAGATCGACGTTTCGGCGGCCTCCAGCCCGCAGTCGAAGACAGTTCTGGCCGCGGCTGACCATGCTTGGACAACGCATCGTCACGGCAGTCGTCTTGCTGGCCCTGTTGCTGCCGGCCTTGTTCGCGGCCGTGGCCTGGCCGTTCGCGCTGCTGACCTTGCTGATGATCGCGGCGGCCGGCTGGGAATGGGGTCGGCTGAACAGTGCCGGTGCGAGCTTGTCGCTGGTTTTCGGCGGGCTGCTGGCGGCTGCGTGCGCGGCCGCCTTGTTCGCCGGCTGGACGCTGCAAGCGCCGCCTGCGGCGTGGTGGGCGGCCACCGGGGTGTGGGTGCTGGGCGGGGCGTGGGCGCTGAAAGCCGGACCGGCGGGCTGGCCCTTGCTACCGAAGGGCGTGCGCTGGACGCTGGGTCTGGTCGGCCTGTGGACAGCCTGGCTGGCACTGGTCAGCGCCAAGACCACCGGCATCAATTTCATCTTGTCGGTGTTCTGTCTGGTGTGGGCGGCCGACATCGCGGCCTACTTTGGCGGGCGCGCTTTCGGCAAGCGCAAGCTCGCGCTGGCCATCAGCCCTGGCAAGAGCTGGGAAGGTGTCTGGAGCGGCATGCTCGGCGTGCTGCTGCTGGCGGCGGTCTGGATCGCGGTGGACCGCGCCGGCCACGTCGATTCGAGCAGCCTGTACACGCGGCTGCACGAACGTCTGGGCGTCCTCGGCCTGGTCGCGGTGCTGTTGTTTCTGTCGGCGATGAGCGTCGTTGGCGACCTCGTCGAGTCGCTGGTCAAGCGCAGCGCTGGCGCCAAGGACAGCAGCGGCTTGCTGCCCGGCCACGGTGGCGTGCTGGACCGCGTCGACGCCTTGCTGCCGGTGTTCCCACTCGCCCTGGCGATGGCGTCGCTTTGAGATGAAAAGTCCCTCGTCGCGTCGCCAGCGCATCTGCATCCTGGGCTCGACCGGATCAGTTGGCACCAGCACGCTCGACGTGTTGTCGCGCCACCCCGAGCGCTTCGAAGTGTTCGCCTTGACGGCGCACAGCCGCATGACCGAGTTGCTGGCGCAGTGCCTGCAATGGTCGCCCAAGTTTTCCGCCGTGCCGACTGCAGAACTGGCCACGCGCTTGCAGGCGCAGCTGATTGAAGCGGGTTCGCGCACCGAAGTGCTGGCCGGCCCGCAGGCGCTGTGTGAACTGGCCGCACACGCCGATGTGGACATGGTGATGGCCGCCATCGTTGGTGCGGCCGGCCTGCCGCCGTGTCTGGCGGCGGCGCAGGCCGGCAAGCGGTTGTTGCTGGCCAACAAGGAAGCGCTGGTGGTCGGCGGCGCGCTGTTCATGCAGGCGGTGCGTGCCGGGGGCGCCACCCTGCTGCCGATCGACAGCGAGCATTCCGCCATCTTCCAGTGCCTGCCCGAAGACCGGGCGGCCTGGGCTTCGCGCATCGACCACATCATTCTCACCGCGTCGGGCGGGCCGTTTCGCACGCGCGACCCGGCCACGCTGCACCGCGTGTCGCCTGACGAAGCCTGCGCGCACCCGAACTGGGTGATGGGCCGCAAGATCTCGGTCGACTCGGCCACCATGATGAACAAGGCGCTCGAAGTGATCGAGGCGCGCTGGCTGTTCGACCTGCAGCCCGAGCAGATCCGTGTCGTCATCCATCCGCAAAGCATCGTCCACTCGATGGTGGTGTGCCGCGACAACTCGGTGTTGGCACAACTCGGCACGCCTGACATGCGCGTGCCCATCGCCTATGGCCTGTCGTTCCCGCAGCGCATCGAATCGGGCGCGGGGCAGCTCGATTTCAGCGACCTCGCTGCGCTCAGTTTTTCCTCGCCCGACCACGCGCTGTACCCCGGCTTGAAACTGGCGTGGCAAACGCTGGCAGCCGCCCCCGGAAGCACGGCCGTGTTGAACGCCGCCAACGAAGTGGCCGTGGCGGGTTTCCTCGCAGGAACCATCCGCTTCGACCAGATTCACAGCCTGAATGAACGCACGCTCGAATCTGTCGTGGTGACTGCGGGTGACGCCACCTCGATCGACGCGCTGATCGACCTCGACACGCGCGCACGACACCAGGCGCAACAACACGCGATGAAGTTGCGGCCATGACTTCCACGTTGCTCGCCTTCGTCGTCACGCTGGCGATCCTGATCGTGGTTCACGAGTACGGGCACTACCGCGTGGCGGTGGCCTGCGGCGTGAAGGTGCTGCGCTTCTCGGTCGGCTTCGGTCGCGTGGTCTGGCGCCGCCAGGCCAGCGCCGACAGCACCGAGTTCGTCGTCTCGATGTTGCCGCTGGGCGGCTACGTTCGCATGCTCGATGAGCGAGAAGGCGCTGTGGCCTCCGCCGACCTGGGTCGCGCCTTCAATCGCAAACCGCTGTGGCAGCGCGCTGCCATTGTCGTCGCCGGGCCGTTGGCCAACCTGCTGCTGGCCGTGCTGCTGTACGCGGCGACACACTGGATCGGGCTCGAAGAACCGAAGGCCGTGCTGAGTGCGCCGGTGGCCGGCAGCGTGGCCGAGGCGGCCGGCCTGCGCGCTGGCGACTGGGCGCGCGCGGTGTCGCGCGACGGCATGGAGTGGCAGGACCTGCGCTCGATGACCGACCTGCGCTGGCAGATCACCGAGGCGGTGATGCACGGCGAAAAGTTGAACCTGACGGTGTCCGATGCCGACGGCCGCGGCGAGCGCCGCGTGGTGCTGGCGCTCGATGCGCTGGGTTCGCAGGATGTCGACGCCAAACTGATGCAGCGCATCGGCCTGGGTGCACCGTTCAGCGAGCCGGTGCTGGGTGAAGTCAAGGCGGGCGGTGCGGCGGCCCGCGCGGGCCTGCGCGCGGGTGACCGGGTGTTGAGCGTGGACGGCGCCGCGATTGCCGATGCGGCTCGTCTGCGCGAGCTGATTCGCGCCGGTGTGGCCGGCACCGAAGGCAAGCCCATGGCGTGGCGTGTGTCGCGTGCCGGGCAGACGCTGGAGCTGGCGGTGCAGCCGGCCGTGGTGCCCGACGGCGACAAGCGCGTCGGCCGCATCGAGGCGTATGTCGGTCAGCCGCCGCAGATGGTGACGGTGCACTACGGGCCGATCGAAGGGTTGACGAAGGCCGTCACGCGGACCTGGGACATGTCGGCGCTGACGCTGACGATGTTCGGCAAGATGCTCATCGGTGAAGCGTCGCTGAAGAACCTCAGCGGCCCGTTGACGATCGCCGACTACGCGGGCCAGTCGGCGCGTCTGGGGCTGGCGTATTACCTCGGTTTTCTGGCCGTCGTCAGCGTCAGTCTCGGGGTGCTGAACCTGCTGCCGCTGCCCATGCTCGACGGCGGACACCTGATGTATTATCTTTTTGAAGCAGTGACCGGGCGGGCCGTCTCCGAAGCGTGGACAGCACGGCTCCAACGCGGTGGCGTGGCCATCCTGTTGATGATGACCTCACTCGCTCTCTACAACGACCTGGCCCGACTCCTCGGCCTGCACTGACCTCACATGCCGCTGCCTTCCCGCTTTACCTCATTTCGTCCTTCCATTTTGTCGCTCGCCCTGGCTGCTGCATTGCAGTCGGGTGCCGCGTGGGCGGTCGATCCGTTCACTCTGAAGGACATCCGCGTCGAGGGCTTGCAGCGCACCGACGCGGGCACAGTGTTCGCGTCGCTGCCGTTTCGCATCGGCGACACCTACAACGACGAGAAGGGCGCTGCGGCGCTGCGCGCGCTGTTCGCGACAGGCTTGTTCAAAGACGTGCGGATCGAGATCGACAACGGCGTGGTCGTCGTGATCGTCGACGAGCGTTCGGTGATCGCCAGCATCGACTTCGCGGGCTTGAAGGAATTCGACAAGGACACCTTGGCCAAGTCCTTGAAAGACTTCGGCATCGGCGAAGGGCAGCCGTTCGACAAGGCGCTGGCCGACCGTGCCGAGCAGGAACTCAAGCGCCAGTACCTGACGCGCAGCCTGTATGGCGCCGAGGTCCTGACCACCGTCACCCCGCAGGAACGTAACCGCGTCAACGTGACCTTCACCGTCACCGAAGGCACGGTCGCGCGCATCAGCGAAATCCGCATCGTTGGCAACAGCGTGTTTTCAGAGAGCACCTTGAAGGGGCTGTTCGACCTCAACGACGGCGGCTGGCTGAACTTCTACACCAAGGCAGACCGCTACTCGCGGGCCAAGCTGAACGCCGACCTGGAAAGCCTGCGCGCCCACTACCTGAACCGCGGTTACCTCGAATTCAACGTCGAGTCGACGCAGGTCGCGATCTCGCCCGACAAACAGGACATCACGGTCACCATCACCATCAAGGAAGGCCAGCCCTTCACCGTGACCGCCGTCAAGCTGGAAGGCGACTACCTGGGCAAGGAAGAAGACTTCAAGACCCTGGTCACCATCAAGCCCGGTGAGCCTTACCGTGCCGAAGCCGTGGCCGAGACGACGCGCGGTTTCGTCGACCGCTTCGGTTCGTTCGGCTACGCCTTCGCGCGCGTCGAATCACGCAGCGAAATCGACCGCGTCAACGGGCAGGTCGTGCTGACGCTGGCCGCCGATCCGCAGCGCCGCGTCTACGTTCGCCGCATCAACGTGGCCGGCAACAGCCGCAGCCGCGACGAAGTGATACGCCGCGAGTTCAGGCAGTTCGAGTCGTCGTGGTACGACGGCCGCAAGATCAAGTTGTCGCGCGACCGGGTCGACCGCCTGGGCTACTTCAGCGATGTCAACGTCGAGACGAATGAAGTGCCGGGCACGCCCGACCAGGTCGACCTGGTGGTGACCATCAAGGAAAAGCCTACCGGCAACCTGCTGCTGGGTGCCGGCTTTTCCAGCGCCGACAAACTGTCGCTGACGGCATCGATCAAGCAGGAGAACGTGTTCGGCTCGGGCAACTACCTGGGCATCGAACTCAACACAAGCAAGTCCAGCCGCACCTTGGTGCTGAGCACGGTCGATCCGTACTTCACGATCGACGGCATCTCGCGCGCATTCGACATCTACTACCGCACCACCAAGCCGCTGAACAGCCAGGGCGAGGAATACCAGCTCGTCACGCCCGGAACGTCGGTGCGCTTCGGCGTTCCGTTCAGCGAATTCGACACCGTGTTCTTCGGCATCGGCTTCGAGCGCACCGAGATTCGGGGCAACACCGCGCTGCCGAACAACTTCTTCCTGTACCGCGAGCAGTTCGGCGCCATCAGTTCTTCGGTGCCGCTGACCATCGGCTGGACCCGCGACGGCCGCGACAGCGCGCTCGTCCCCACCGAAGGCCGCTACCAGCGCCTGAACCTCGACTGGGGCATCGCCGGCGACACACGCTACCTGCGTGCCAACGCGCAGTTCCAGCAGTACTTCCCGCTCACGCGCCGCTTCACGCTGGCGGTGAATGCCGAGGTCGGCTACGGCAAGGGCCTGAGCGGCCGACGCTATCCGATCTTCAAGAACTTCTACGGCGGTGGCCTCGGCACGGTTCGGGCGTTCGACCAGGGCTCGCTGGGTCCGGTCGATGTGACCGGCGCCTACATCGGCGGCAACCGGCGCTTCAACCTGAACAGCGAGTTGTACCTTCCGGTGCCCGGCACCGGCAACGACCGCACGCTGCGCCTGTTCACGTACGTCGACGCCGGCAACGTGTGGGGCGAATCCGAAAAAATCACCGCTGGCAGCATCCGCGCGTCTGCCGGCGTGGGCATGAGCTGGATCTCGCCGGTGGGACCGCTGAAGCTCAGCTACGGCACACCCATTCGCAAGAAGCCAGAAGATAGAATCCAGCGTCTTCAATTCCAGATCGGGACCGCGTTCTAATGAAAAGCTCTCTAGTCAAATTGATGCTCGCCGCAGCCGCACTCGCGGGTGTGGCATTCGGCGCGCAGGCGCAGGAATTGAAGATCGGCTACGTCAACAGCGACCGCGTGTTGCGCGACGCGGTGCCTGCCAAGGCGGCGCAAACCAAGCTCGAAGCCGAGTTCAGCAAGCGCGACAAAGACCTCAACGACCTGGCGGCGCGCCTCAAGACTGCCGCCGACAAGCTGGAGAAAGACGCACCTACGTTGACCGAAACCGAGCGTGGCCGCCGCCAGCGCGAACTGGTCGAGCAAGACCGCGAAATTCAGCGCAAGCGCCGCGAATTCCAGGAAGACCTGAACCAGCGCAAGAACGAAGAATTGTCGTCGGTGGTCGAGCGCGCGAACAAGGTCATCAAGCAGATTTTCGAGACTGAAAAGTACGACATCATCTTGCAGGAAGCCGTGTTCGCCGGCCCGAAGGTCGACATCACCGACAAGGTCATCAAGGCCTTGAACGCCCAGGGCGCCAAGTAAGGCGCCGCAAAAGGCGGTGACTGATTTCCGACTGGGAGACATCGCCGCGCAGCTCGGCGGCGAACTGGTTGGCGACCCCGAACGTCGCATCACGCGGATCGGGCCACTCGACACCGCCACGCCGACCACGCTGTCGTTCCTGGCGCACCCGCGCTACCAACAGCAACTCGCCACCACGCAGGCCGCCTGCGTGATCGTGGCGCCCGCGCTTCGAGACGCGGCGGCGTTGCGCGGCGCCGTCATCGTCGCCGACGATCCCTACTTGTGTTTCGCCCGGCTCACGCAGTGGTGGGCCGCGCAGACCCGTCCGGCGGCAGCGCCTGGCATGCATGCGAGTGCCATCGTCGACGCGTCGGCGCTTATCGGCAGCGGTGTCAGCGTCGGCCCGATGGCGGTGATCGAAGCCGGCGCGCAGGTGGGCGACGGAGCCGTCATCGGTGCGCAGTGCTTCATCGGTGCGCTCGCAAGCGTGGGCGCCGGCACCCGGCTGGCGGCGCGCGTCACGCTGGGCACCGGCTGCTCTATTGGCGAGCGCGGCATCGTGCACAGCGGTGTCGTGATCGGTGCGGACGGCTTCGGCTTTGCGCCGAACTTCACCGACACCATCGGGGGTCGCTGGGAAAAGATCGAGCAACTCGGCAGCGTGCAGATCGGCAACGATGTGGAAATCGGCGCCAACACCTGCATCGACCGCGGCGCGCTGGACGACACCGTGATCGAAGACGGCGTCAAGCTCGACAACCTGGTGCAGGTGGGCCACAACGTGCGCATCGGCGCCCACAGCGCGCTGGCGGGCTGCGCCGGTGTGGCGGGCAGCGCGGTCATCGGAGCGCACTGCACGCTCGGCGGCGGCGCCATCGTGCTGGGCCATCTGAAGCTGGTCGACCATGTGCACATCTCGGCCGCGTCGGTGGTGATGCGCTCGATCCTGAAGCCGGGGCAGTACAGCGGCGTGTTTCCCATCGACGACAATGCCGCCTGGGAAAAGAACGCTGCCACGCTGCGCCAGTTGCATGCCCTGCGCGACCGCGTGCGGGCATTAGAAAAGAAGACGACATGACGACGATGGACATCCACCAGATCCTGCGCAAACTGCCGCACCGCTACCCGTTGTTGCTGGTCGACCGGGTGCTTGAAATCGAAAAGGGCAAGCGCATCGTCGCGCTGAAAAACGTCAGCATCAACGAGCCTTTCTTCGGCGGCCACTTTCCGCACCGCCCGGTGATGCCCGGCGTGCTGATGCTGGAGGCGCTGGCGCAAGCCGCTGCACTGCTGGCCTTCGAGACGCTGGGCGCCACGCCCGACGACAACACCGTCTACTACTTCGTCGGCATCGACGGCGCACGCTTCAAACGGCCGGTGGAACCTGGCGACCAGCTCACGCTGGACGTGACGCTGGACCGGCTGCGCTCGGGCATCTTCAAGTTCAAGGCGCGCGCCCTGGTGGGCACCGAACTGGCGGTCGAGGCCGAGCTGATGTGCACGATGCGCAGCATCGACCCGGCGAAGGTCTGACGCCGTGGCGAACATCCACGCCACTGCCATCGTTGCACCTGGCGCAGAGCTGGGCGAATCCGTCAGCGTGGGCCCGTACAGCATCGTCGGTGCGAACGTGAAGCTGGGCGAGGGCACGCAAATCGGTCCGCACTGCGTGATCGACGGGCACACCACCATCGGCCGCGACAACCGCATCTTCCAGTTCTGCTCGCTGGGCGGCATTCCGCAAGACAAGAAATACGCTGGCGAGCCGACCGAGCTTCACATCGGCAACAGCAACACCATTCGCGAGTTCTGCACCTTCAACCTGGGCACGGTGCAAGCCGGCGGCGTGACCCGTCTGGGCAACGACAACTGGATGATGGCCTACACCCACCTGGCCCACGACTGCCAGGTCGGTGACAAGACCATCTTCGCCAACAACGCGCAGATCGCCGGCCACGTGGAAGTCGGCGATTGGGTGATCCTGGGCGCCTACACGGCGGTGCATCAGTTCGTGAAGATCGGCCCGCACGCGATGACGGCCATGGGCACCATCCTGCTGCAAGACGTGCCGCCGTTCGCCATGGTCTCGGGCAATCCGGCGCAGGCGCGCAGCTTCAACCTCGAGGGGCTGAAGCGGCGTGGTTTTTCCGGCGAGCGGGTGGCGGCAGTCAAGCAGATGCACCGCTTGCTGTACCGCGGCGGTCACACCGTGGAAGGCGCGCGCGTCGCGATCCAGGCGCTGGTCGCCAGCATGCCCGAGGCGGCCGACGACATCGCGCTGATGGCCGCCTTCCTGGCGCGCGCCGACCGCGGCATCGTGCGCTGAGCGGCGGCATGGCCTCGGCTGCTCCGCGCTTCGCGATGGTCGCGGGCGAAGCCTCCGGCGACCTGCTGGCCGGCCTGTTGCTCGACGGCATGAACGCGCGCTGGCCCGCCCTGAAGTCGTTCGGTATCGGCGGCCCCAAGATGGCAGCGCGCGGCTTCACGGCCTGGTGGCCGCACGACAAGCTGGCGGTGCGCGGCTATGTCGAGGTGTTGCGCCACTACCGCGAGATCGTCGGCATCCGCAAGCGGCTAGCGGCGCGCCTGCTGGCCGATCCGCCCGATGCCTTCATCGGCGTCGACGCGCCCGACTTCAACCTGCACCTCGAAGCCACCTTGAAGGCACGCGGCATCAAGACCATCCACTTCGTCGGCCCGTCGATCTGGGCCTGGCGCGGCAAGCGGGTCGAGCGCATTCGCGAATCGGTCGACCACGTGCTGTGCCTGTTTCCGTTCGAGCCCGCGCTGTACGAAGCGCACGGCGTGGCGGCCACCTTTGTCGGC
>JANNBZ010000249.1:0-14822 GCA_031386065.1 Burkholderiales bacterium | reverse complement strand
GCCGCGCCGCCACAGCTCGGTGATCTCGGGCAGGTTCATCTCGAAGCGGTAGGCCGCCGGGTCGCGCAGCGGCGTGGTCTCGGCATCGTGCTGCTCGGGGCGCAGGCCAATATTCGCGTTGCGCAGCACGTTCAAACCTTCAGCGTAGGCCGCCATCACGCCGTATTCGATGCCGTTGTGCACCATCTTCACGAAGTGCCCTGCCCCGTGTGCGCCGCAGTGCAGGAAGCCTTCTTCGGCGCTGCCGGCCGCGCCGCTGCGGCCCGCCGTGCGCGGGGCCGCGTCCACCCCCGGCGCCAGCGCGGCAAAGATCGGCCGCAGGTGGCCGAACATTTCCGCCTCGCCGCCGACCTTCAGGCAGTAGCCGCGATCCAGGCCGGTCACGCCGCCGCTGGTGCCCACGTCGAGGTAGTGAATGCCCAGCGCCTCCAACTGCGCGGCTCGCCGCATGTCGTCCTGGTAGTGCGAGTTGCCGCCGTCGACGACGATGTCGCCGGCGTCCAGCAACGGCAGCAAGTCGGCCAGTTGCGCGTCGACCACCCCCGCCGGCAGCATCAGCCAGACCGTGCGCGGCTTCGCCAACATCGAGACGAATTCTTTCAGCGACGCAGAGCCGGTGGCACCGTCTGCCAGCAGCTCGGCCACCGCCTCGGGCCGGCGCGCGTGCACGACGCATTCGTGGGCCTTTTTCAGCAGCCGGCGCACCATGCTGGCGCCCATTCGACCCAATCCGATCATGCCGATCTGCATCTGGCTTCTCCTGTGGCGCGGCACGCGCGCAATACGTCAGCGTGCAGCCTGCGAGCGCGCGGTGCGGGCGTCTGTGCGCTGGCCCACAGACGGCAGCGCGGGCCGGTTCGCTGTCAGCTCGGTGTGTAGCCCGCCTCGGTCACGGCCGACTCGATGGCGACGCGGTCTTGGGTGGTTTGCACGCGAACGCTGTGGCGGGCCAGGTCGATCTCGACCGTGGCCAGCGGGTCGGCCTCCTTGATGGCCTGGGTCACCACGCCAACGCAGTGGCCGCAGGTCATGGAGGAAATCGTCATTTCAAGCATGGTTGTCCTTCAAGAGTGAAGTACGGATGTTCCGCCTTGCCATCGTGGCAAGGTCAAGCGAATGCTATGCAATCCCTGATGCCGACGAGGTGATCTGGCGCAAGCCGTTTGACATTGCCATGGTGGCAAGCTCGACACTGGCCGCACAGTCCAGATGCGGTGGACCGCCCGACCGCCGCCCGACCGTTACCGAGAACCGAACCCATGACCGCTGTAGTTGCCCCCACTGCACCCCTGGCCCCTGCCGGCGCCCTGCTCGACTGGAGCCTGCCCATCGAAGGCATGACCTGCGCGTCGTGCGTGGGCCGCGTCGAGCGCGCGCTGCAAAAAGTCCCCGGCGTCGCGGAAGTCAACGTGAACCTCGCGACCGAGGCGGCCAGTGTCCGCGCGTCGCCTGGCGTGGGCCTGGCCGAGCTGCGCACCGCGGTCGAAAAGGCGGGCTACACGGTCGGCGAGAGCAGCCTCACGCTGGCCGTTGAGGGCATGACCTGCGCCTCGTGCGTGTCGCGGGTCGAGAAGGCGCTGCTGCGGGTGCCGGGTGTGCTGCGCGCGGAAGTGAATCTGGCGACCGAGACGGCCAGCGTTACGCTGGCCCTGCGTCAGATCGGGCAGATCGACGAAGCGGCGCTGGTGGCGGCTGTAGCGCGTGCCGGCTACACGGCGACGCCGCAGCACGAGGGGGCCGATTCGGGCGGGGCCACGCGAACCGTGCGCAAGGCCGAGTGGTGGCCGGTGGCGCTGGCGGCCGTGCTCTCGGCGCCGCTCGTGCTGCCGATGATCGGCCTGCTGTTCGGCCCGGCTTTCTCTCATCAATGGATGCTGCCGGGCTGGATTCAACTGGCGCTGGCCACGCCGGTGCAGTTCTGGCTGGGCGCGCGCTTCTACCGCGCCGGCTGGAAGGCCGTCAAGGCAGGCAGCGGCAACATGGACCTGCTGGTGGCCCTGGGCACCAGCGCCGGCTACGGCCTGAGCCTGGTGCAACTGCTGCGCCATGGCAACCAGAGCATGCAGCTGTACTTCGAAGCCTCGGCGGTGGTGATCACGCTGGTGCTGCTGGGCAAGTGGATGGAGGCGCGGGCCAAGCGACAAACCACCGAAGCGATCCGGGCACTGAATGCGCTGCGGCCCGACACAGCGCGCGTGCGTCGCGACGGGCTGGACACCGAGCTGCCGGTGGCCCAGGTTCGCGTCGGCGATGTGGTGGTGGTGCGGCCCGGCGAGCGGCTGCCGGTGGACGGCCGCGTGGTCGAGGGCAGCAGCGATGTCGACGAGTCGCTGATCACCGGCGAGAGCCTGCCGGTGGCCAAACACGCGGGCGACGCGGTGACTGGTGGTGCGGTCAACGGCGAAGGCCTGCTGATGGTGCAGACGACGGCGGTCGGCGCCGAATCGACGCTGGCGCGCATCGTGCGGCTGGTCGAGTCGGCGCAGGCCAAGAAGGCGCCGATCCAGCGGCTGGTAGATCGGGTCAGCGCCGTCTTCGTGCCGGTGGTGATCGGCATTGCGCTGCTGACCGTGCTGGGCTGGGGCGTGACCACCGGCAACTGGGAGGCGGCCATCCTGAATGCGGTGGCGGTGCTGGTGATTGCCTGCCCCTGCGCGCTGGGGCTGGCCACGCCCACGGCCATCATGGTCGGCACCGGCGCCGCCGCGAAACGCGGCATCCTGATCAAGGACGCCGAGGCGCTGGAGGTGGCGCACGGCGTCACTGTGGTCGCGTTCGACAAGACCGGCACGCTGACCGTCGGCAAGCCTGAACTGATGGCCGCCGTGCCGGCCCCGGGCATGGACCCGGCAACGCAGCGTGCCGCGCTGCTGTCGGCCAGCGCGGCGGTGCAGTCCGGCAGCGAGCATCCGCTGGCGTCTGCCGTCACGGCGGTGGCGAAAAACGAGGGGCTCGTGGTGGCACCCGCCACCGGCGTGCGCGCGGTGGCCGGGCGCGGTGTGGCCGCCGTGGTCGCGGGCCGCGAGCTGCGGCTGGGCAGCAGCCGCTTCATGCAGGAGCTGCAGGTCGACGTGTCGCCACTGGCGGCCGACGCCGCTGCGTGGCAGGCGCGCGGCTGCACGGTGTCGTGGCTCGCGGATGTTTCGGCCGGCCCCGTCTTGCTCGGCCTGCTGGCCTTCGGCGATGCGCCCAAACCCAGCGCCGCCGCGGCGGTGCTGACGCTGCAGAAGATGGGCGTCCGCTCGGCCCTGGTCACCGGCGACAACGCCGGCAGCGCGCAGGCCGTGGCGCAGGCGCTGGGCATCACCGACGTGCACGCCGACGTGCTGCCCGAGAACAAGGCCGCCATCGTGGCGCAGCTCAAAGCCGGCGGCGAACGGGTGGCGATGGTCGGCGACGGCATCAACGACGCGCCGGCGCTGGCAATCGCCGACGTGGGCATCGCCATGTCCACCGGCACCGACGTGGCCATGCACACGGCCGGCATCACGCTGATGCGCGGCGACCCGGCGCTGGTGGCCGACGCGATCGACATTTCGCGCCGCACCTACGCCAAGATCCGGCAGAACCTGTTCTGGGCCTTCGTCTACAACGTGGTGGGCATTCCGCTGGCGGCGTTCGGTTTGCTGAACCCGGTGATCGCCGGCGCGGCGATGGCGTTCAGCAGCGTCAGCGTGGTCAGCAACGCGCTGCTGCTGCGGCGCTGGAAAGGAGCGCCGCCGTGATCGAGGCCGAACAAATCAACATCGGCGAGGCCGCCGCCCGCTCGGGTGTGTCGGCCAAGATGGTGCGGCACTACGAGTCGCTGGGCCTGCTGCCGGCGGTGGCGCGCAGCGCGTCGGGTTACCGGCGTTATGGCGACAAACAGGTTCACACCTTGCGCTTCATTCGGCGCGCCCGCGAGCTGGGTTTCAGCATGGCCGAGATCGCCGTGCTGCTCAAGCTGTGGCAGAACCGCCGCCGCGCCAGCGCCGATGTGAAGCGCATCGCCACGCGCCATGTCGTCGACCTGGAGCGCCGCATGTCGGCCATGGCCGACATGCGCGACGCGCTGAAGCATCTGGCCGACTGCTGCCACGGCGATCAGCGGCCGGACTGCCCGATCCTGGACGAGTTGGCGGGGGAAGCGGCCGCCTCGGATTGACGCGATGGCTGCGGCTGGGGCCTGTTGCGCCGATGGCCCGCCAGCGAATGTCATGTTCTGGGTCGCCAGCGCGTTACAGCAAGGGATCACTGCGCGCCCTGACCCGTCGGTCACGCCGCGCACCCGCTTTCAGCCCGCGAAGGAATTGCCCCATGCTGCCCACCCGACTCAACGCGAAACCCTGCGCCGCCCTGGCGGTGCTGATCGCCGCCCTGGCAACCATCACCGGCTTGCCCATGCCTGCGCATGCGGCCGACATCTCCAGCAGCGGCGACACCACCGGTGCCGCCACCTTCCGCCGGCCGGTCGAGAACCTGAGTGCGCTGTCGGACATCGGCAGCGCGGTGCACATCGACGCCCACGCGTTCACGGCGGCGCTCGACGGTGTCTACAGCTTCACCATCACCGGCCTGTTCGACACCTTCGCGCTGCTGTACGCCGCGCCGTTCACGCCGACTGCGGGGCTGACCGGACTGCTGGCGGCCAACGACGATCTGAACGGTGACGCCTTCAACGTGTCCGGCCTGAGCTTTGCGCTGCTCGGCGGGCAAAGTTACGTCTACGTCGTCACCGGTTTCGACAACGACGAGTTCGTAACCTTCAGCAGCACCATCAAGGGCCTCGACATCACGCCGATTCCCGAGCCCGGCAACTGGGCCTTGCTGGCGCTGGGCCTGGGCGCCATGGCTTTGCGCAGAGGTCGGCGGACGGCGCCGGCTTCAAGTGCTCGCGCCACGCGCGACGGGGGGCCGGCATGAACTGCACTGCGCTCGCTCCATTCGCAGCCCGGCTGCGCAAGTTCGTGTGCTGCGCCGGCTTCGCGGCGTTGACGGCCGGGCTGGCATTCAACGTGAACGTGTCGGCCGCGCCGA
Organism: Burkholderiales bacterium; assembly: GCA_031386065.1. Lineage (GTDB taxonomy): Bacteria > Pseudomonadota > Gammaproteobacteria > Burkholderiales > Burkholderiaceae_C > JANYJJ01. The sequence goes on along the minus strand of JANNBZ010000249.1, from coordinate 9,806 downwards.
CTGCACTGGCTGCCTGCGTGGCCACGCTCACGCCCGGCGGCATCGAAGTCGGCGCGCGCGGCGCCGCCGGCCTGAGCTTCGCCGTGGCCATCGCGCCCGGGTGTGCGTACAACGTGGTCAGCAACAGCCCGTTCATCGTGGTCACCTCAGCCGCCAGCGGCGTCGGCAGTGGCAGCGTCAGCTTCATGGTCCAGCCGAATTCAGGGCTGACGCGCCGCAGCTCGATCGCGGTGGCCGGGTTGACCTTCACCGTCAAGCAAGCAAAGCGCACGTCGGTCGCCGCCGCGCCATTCGATTTTGACGGCGACGGAAAGTCCGACATCGGTGTGTACCGCCCAAGCAGCGGCACCTGGTTCGTGCTGCAAAGCCTGGCGGGCTCGACAACCTCGGTTCAATTCGGCTTCGGGGCCGACAAGCTGGTGCCGGCCGACTACGACGGTGACGGCAAGGCCGACGTGGCGATCTACCGGCCGTCGAACGGCACCTGGTATTCACTGGGAACGACCTCGGGTTTCACGGCGACGCAGTTCGGTTTTGGCAACGACATTCCCGTGCCGGGCGACTACGACGGCGACGGCAAAACCGACATCGGCGTCTACCGCCCGTCGACCGGCACCTGGTACCTGTTGCGCTCGAGCGCGGGCTTCAGCGCCACGCAATACGGCGTCGGCGCCGACGTGCCGCTGCCGTCGGTGTATTTGCGGCGGTGAGGCAGTCCTAAGTCGGCGAAGACGGGTGCTGCGCCGGCTGTGCCGGCTGGGCCAGAAGCGCACGCCACTGGGCTTCGATTTTCTGACCTGGTTTGGCGCCTCGGCCGTCGAGCTGCATGCGGTAGCGTTCGAACACGCGCAGCGCGTCGCCGCGCTGGCCAGCCCGCTCGTGCGCATGCATCAGCCGCCGCACCAGGGACTCGGCCAGCGGCTCGATGCGCAATGCGGTCGTCAGCAGTTGGCGTTCGGCCGGCCCGACTTGCAGGCGCTCCAGCACCGTCGCGGCGGCCGAAGCCGCGCGCACGGTGTCGTGGCGACACTGTGCGCGCTGCGCCTCCAGCCAGGGCGCGGCGGGCAGCCCGGGCAGCAGCTCGCCGCGCGTGAACGCAATCACCTGCTCCACCAGCACCAGGCACTCGTCGTGCGCAGCCTGGGCGGCGTCGTGCGCGGTGGCGCGCATCGCCAGCGCCTCGATACGCTCGATCAAGCGGCGTCGCTGCTGCACGTCCGAGCTGCAGCGTGCGGCATCCAGCCCCACCCGACCATCGCCCACCCACAGCAAGCTGGCGTCACCCAGCAAGCGGCGCAACCGCAGCGCGGCCATCTCGAAACTTTTTCGCGCCGCAGCGTCGTCGGCCTCGGGCCACAGCGCAGCGACCGCAGCATCGGTGCCGAGCGCCAGGGTTCGCTCGCAAGCCAGCAAGCGCAGCAGCTCCAGCGGTTTTTGCTGGGTCTTGGCGCTGCCGGGCTGCAGGGCACCGTCGCGTCGCATCTCAATGTTCCCGAGCAGGTTCATCCACAACGGCCAGGGCCAACGCGCGTCGGCATCGGGCGGCGCCGGCAGCTGGCGGCTGCGGATCACCTCGTCGACAAACTGCGGCGCCACACCTGCCCGCAAGGCAAGCGCGCAGACCGAGGCGGCCGTGCCTGGCAGCAAGCGAAAGAACATGGTGTAGCGCCCCGCCTGTGCCAGCGCCAGCCCCTGCTGCAGGTCGCTGCGGCTGCCCTGCGGATCGGCGAAGCGCGTCGTCCAGGCCCGCAGCAGGTGCAGCAGGCAACCGGACACCTGGGCCTCGCGCCCGCTCTGGTCGGCAACCAGCCGCGTCAGCAAGGCCAGCGCGTCGTCGCAACGGTCGAGCGCGATGTAGATTTGCGCCCGATCGGTGAGGCGCGCCCCGCTTTCATACCGCAACGATCCCGCCGCCGACGCCAGACGATCAGCCTCGTCCAGCGTGGCCAAGGCCCGCGCCGGCTGGCCGCGCAGCAGTTGCACCCGTGCACGTGTTTGCTGCAGCTCGACCAATTGCGACGTGCGGCCCGCGCCCCAGCGCGGGTCGAGAGCTTCGACGACCTGGTCGGCCTCGCTCACCCGCCCGCGGTCCAGCAGCAGACGTGCCAACGCGACCGTCACTTTCAGCCCCACCATGTCACCCGGCCCGGCTGCGTGCGACATGACCAGCGCGCGCTGCCAGATTTTTTCGGCCCGCTCGTGGTTGCCGAGCTGGTAGTGGGCGAAGCCGTGCGTACACACCCAACGGGCCTGCAACACGGGGGCCGCCGCGTCGAACAGCGCGGGGTGCTCGACCAGGTTCGCCAGGTAGTCGACCTGCTCGAAGCGGCCCGCGGCAAATTGGTACTCGATCAGCACCAACGCCGCCAGCAGGCGCTCGTGCGGTGACAGCCCGGCCTGCAGGGGCTGCAGGTCGTTCTGCCACTCGGCTGCGGCCTGCACAGCGGCGTGCGAGTCGGCCTTGCCGAGCGCAACACGCGCCAACACCCCCAGACGCAACCACCAGGCCGACAGTGGCTCGCAGGTCTCGATCAGCAAGCCGGCCTCGACGCGGGCGTGCCATTCGTCCACGCCGCTCATCGCGCCGCTGTCCAGCAGGCAAAGCACCAACGCCGCGTTGGCGGTGACGGCAGCGGGCCCGCCGCGCCCGCTGGCATCGAAGCCACGCCAGGCCCGGTCCAGCCAGGTAAGCGCGTCTGCGCCTTCGGTCATGAAGTCGGCCAGCCCGCGCCAGTGGGCCAGGTCCGGCGGGGCCGCCATGTCACCAGGCGGCTGTGCGTTGCAGGCTTGCAGCAGGGCTGCGGGGTTCCAGTGCCGCCAGGCTTCGCGAGCCGCGTCGGGCCAGGCTGTCGGGGCCAGGACGCCAGGTGGCGTGGCGTCTCTGGGGGCGAGATCAGGCTGCGTGCTCATCGATGAAGCCAGTTTAGCGGGCAGCAAATTGACGCCGCGAGGCCGGTATCGGTGGGTCATCGGTGGGTGGGTCAGCAAGACAGTCGTCACGGGCCCGCCGCCCACAGCAAGTCGACCTTGACCCCCTTGACCGCACCCGCCCCCGCAGGAGTACGCCATGACCGAGCCGTTGCAGTTTCAGTTGCCACTACCGTTGCCCCAGCCGCACTACCAGATCCACCGCTACCCGAGCACGCTGATCGAAACGCGTGCGCTGGCTGGCTCGCGCCTGCTGACGCTGCGCCCGGTGCTGCCGCAGGACGAGGAACTGCTGGCGCAGTTGCTGCGCGGACTGACACCCGAAGCGCGGCGCTACCGCTTCCACGGCGCGGTGACGTTGTCGGCCGCCCACCTGCAACAGATGAGCAGCGTGGACTACCAGCAGCAAATGGCGCTGGTGGTGACCGCCCAGGTCGACGGCGCAGAACAGCTGATCGCCGATGCGCGTTACTGCGTGCACCACGACGGCCGCAGCGCCGAGTTCGCGCTGGTCGTCGCCGAGCGCTGGCAGCGGCTTGGCGTGGGCGCGTGGGTGATGCGCGCGCTGCAGTGCGCCGCCACGACCGCCGGGCTCGAGTGGCTGCACGGCGACGTGCTGCGCAGCAACCGTCCGATGCTCGGCCTGCTGCAAAGCCGCGGCTTTGCGCTGACTCCCGACGCTGAAGACGACCAGATGGTCAACGCGCAGCGGCGCCTGGGCGCGCCCGCAGTGCGTCTGCGGCCCGCGCGGCACGGCCTTCGCTCGTGGCTGCAGCAGGTGTGGCCCGACAACGCATTTGCAGCCATCCGGTGAGGCAACCCATGACCATGACATCGACCTTCCCCGCCGGCGCGCCCGGCCTCGACATTCGCCCTGCCGGTGTCGTCCCGATGCCGGCGCCGCGAACCTCGCCCCCGCGCGGCGCGCCCCGCTTTGCCGTTGTGCTGGGCAGCGGCGGCGTTCGCAGCATTGCCGCGCTCGGCATGGTGGAGGTGCTGACGCGCGAAGGCCTGGTGCCCGATCTGGTGGTGGGCTGCAGTGCCGGAGCGATGTTTGGCGCGCTCATCGCCGCAGGACATTCCGCCAACGAAGCGGTGCGCATTGCCACCACGCTGTGGTCGCCCGATGTCACGCGCAAGCGTCGCTGGGGCGCAATTCCGCAGATGCTGTTCCCGCGCCTGGGCCGCTTCAGCGCCGACTTTTCGCTGCGCGACGACGCACCGGTGTTGCAGCGCCTGGAGCAGGCCTTCGGCGATGTGCGCATCGAAAACCTGCGCACCGCGTTGCGCGTCTGCACCACCGATGCGTCCACCGGCGAACGCGTCGTGTTGTGCGAGGGGGCACTGGTCACGGCGCTGCGGGCCAGCATTGCGCTGCCCTTCATGTTCGCGCCGGTGCACATCGGCGGCCGTCGGCTGATCGACGGTTTCGTGGCCGACCCGCTGCCCGTGAGCGCCGCTTTCGATGCCCGCGCGGTGCTGGCGTTGGGCTTCGAGTCGCCGATGCCCCACCGCGTCGACGGCCCGTCGCGGATGCTCGCGCAGGTGACATCGGCACTCACCAACAACCTGATGCAAGCGCGCCTGGCCGAAGCGCAGACGGGCGGCGCAAGGCTGCTGAGCATCGTGCCGAAACTCGAGCGGCGTGTCGGCCTGTTCGACACCGAAGCCATGCCCTACCTGGTGGAAGCCGGCCGGCGTGCCACCGAGGCGGCGTTGCCCAACATCCTGGCGCTTCTGCAGCGCACGCCGCGTTTGGCCGTGGCCTGATGGGCGTTTGACGGGTGCTTGACGGCCCGAGCCGGATGTTCGAATCGGCGGCCTGACGGCGGGCGCTGGTGGCCCGCGTGCCGGCGCAGCAGCGCGCCATCGACCGCCGATTCGACCAGATGACCGCTGCGCGCCGCGCCGCGATGGCCTTGCTCGCCACGCGAGGCATGCCCGGGTTGTCCCTGACCCAGCACCGCCTCGACAGCAGGCACTGTCCGGTGTGCCCGCCGATGGGCCGACATCCAACTGGCTGCACCCGGCCGCCGCCCCAAAAATTCTACGGAGACAGCATGCAAACCACCCCTTGGACCGCTTCCTACCCCGCAGGCCTGCGCTGGGACAGCGAGATCCCGTGCGGCGCGGTCGGCCAGATCCTGGACGACGCCGTAGCCCGCTTCGCCGACCGCCCGGCGCTCGATTTCATGGGCCGCCAGTTCAGCTACCGCGAACTCGGCGACAGCGTGGCCCGCGCCGCCAAGGGTCTGCAGAAACTGGGCGTGGGCCCTGGCGTGCACGTGGGCTTGTACCTGGCCAACACGCCCCACTACGTGATCAGCTTTTTCGGTGTGTTGAAGGCCGGTGGGGTGGTCGTGAACTACTCGCCACTCGACGCCGAGCGGGTGCTGGAACACAAGATCGCCGACAGCCACACCGACCTGTTGATCACGCAAGACTTTGCCGCGCTGTACCCGCAGATGGACCGCCTGCTGGGCAGCACCCGGTTGAAAAAACTCGTCATCGGCACGGTCGGTGAAATGAGCGCCGCGCCGGCCGCTGTGACGGCACAGATGAATGCTGCCAAGCTGCTCAGCCCGGTCACCTTCGATGACCGCCACATCTCGTTCGCCGCGCTGCTCGACAACGACGGCCAGTACCAGCCGCACGACATCGGCGACCCAGTGCAGGCGCTGGCCGTGCTGCAGTACACCGGCGGCACCACCGGCCTGCCCAAGGGCGCGATGCTGACCCACGGCAACCTGACGGCGGCCAACCACCAGTTCTGGTTGACCAGTGCCAAGGGCGGCGCCAACCTGGTGGAAGGCGAGGAACGGTTTCTGGCCGTGCTGCCGCCGTTTCACATCTACGCGCTGTCGCTGAACATGCTGCTGGGCGTGCGCCTGGGCGCCATGAACATCTTGCACACGCGCTTCGATGTCGATGCGGTGCTGAAGGACATAGCCGCCAAGAAAGTGACCGTGATGCCGGGGGTGCCGACCATGTTCACCGCCCTCATCAACGCACCGGCCGCGGCCACCGCCGATCTGACGTCGCTGCGCTTTTGCGGCTCGGGCGGTGCACCGCTGCCGCTGGAAGTGCACCAACGCTTCATGGCGCTGACCGGCTGCAGTTTGAGCGAAGGCTGGGGCATGACCGAGACCTCGCCGTCGGGCACCTTTTCACCCGTGGCCGCAGCGCACCGCGCCGGTTCTTGCGGTGTGCCCAGCCCGGGCATCAGCATCCGCTTTGCCGACCTGACCGACCCCGCGCGTTATGTGGCGCTGGGCGAAAAAGGCGAGATCTGCGTCAAGGGCCCGAACGTCATGAAGGGCTACTGGAACAGCCCCGAAGCCACCGCCGAGGCCTTCAACCCCGACGGGTACATGCGCACCGGCGACGTCGGCTACATGGATGCCGACGGCTACATCTACATCGTGGATCGCACCAAGGACATGCTGCTGTGCAGCGGCTTCAACGTCTATCCGCGCACCATCGAAGAAGCCGTCTACGCGCACCCGGCCGTGGCCGAGGTGTGCGTCATCGGCATCCCCGACGACTACCGCGGCCAGATACCCAAGGCCTTCATCACCCTCAAGCCCGGTGCGGCGGACGTGACGCTGGACGAGATGAAACTCTTTTTGAAAGACCGCATCGGCAAACACGAAATGATCGGGGCGCTGGAAGTGCGCGCCGAGCTGCCGAAGACACCAGTCGGCAAGCTGTCGAAGAAAACGTTGGTGGACGAGGAAGAAGCGCGCCGCAAGGCCACCACCTAAGCACGTGCCCCGGCCACAACGGAGAAGCGTCGAATGAGCAGTCCAACCCCGCCCCGAAAGTCGCCCGCGAGTTCGGCGGTGCGTGCGCCCGGCCTGGGCCGCATCGCACTGGAATTGCGCGTGCCGCTGGAATTCGCCGCCAGCGTGGCGGCTGCGCCGTGGCTGGCTTCGGCGCCACGCGGTGACGGCCACGGCGTGATCGTCTACCCCGGCTTCATGGGCAGCGACCTCAGCACCGCGCCGATGCGCCGGCTGCTGCGTTGGCTGGGCCACGACGTGCACGGTTGGGAGCAGGGCCGCAACCTGGGGCCGCAGCCCGAGGTGATGGACGAGGCGCTGGCGCGCATCCGAGCCTTGGCGGCCAAGCACGGGCAAGCGGTCAGCCTGGTGGGCTGGAGCCTGGGCGGTGTATACGCCCGCGAACTGGCCAAACTGGCGCCCGACGCGGTGCGCCAGGTGGTCAGCCTGGGCAGCCCGTTCGTGATGCATTCCGGGGACGGCAGCGGCAGCGACACAGGCCGCGACAGCGACGAACAGATCGGTGATCCCGCCGCCGCCACCAATGCCAAGCGCCTGTTCGACTACGTCAACCGAGGCAAGCCGCGCATGACCCCCACGCGTGACGCGATGCGCCAGCCGCCGCCGCTGCCCACCACGTCGATCTACAGCCGCAGCGACGGCATCGTGGCCTGGCAGTGCAGCATCGAAATCAGCAGCCCCTTGACCGAGAACATCGAGGTGCCGGCCAGCCACGTGGGCCTGGGCGTCAACCCCTGGGCCTTGTACGCACTGGCCGACCGGCTGGCCCAAAAACAGGGCCAGTGGCGGCCGTTCGAGCGAACCGGTCTGCGCCGCTGGTGGTTTCGAAAGCCCGAGGCCAGCGCGCCACGTTCCGCCGCAGCCCAATCCGCACCGCCAGCCGCACCACCAACTGCACCACCAACCGCACCAGCATCGCCCACCCCGGACGAACCGAAAACGCCATCACGCTGAACTCGCGCTGCCGTCTGTGGCCCACGCCCGAGGCGTTCTGCATGAACCTGATCGCGCCGCTGCGTCAGGCGGTGCAGACGCGGTGCAGGAGGGTCAGCGCTTCACACTTCGGGCAGGCTGGCGATCAACAAGGCCGTCAGGCGTGCGGCGCTGGTTTGCTCTTGGTTGACCACCTTCACGCCGAAGTCCAACCCGCTGCTGCTGCCGACCTGGTTCAGCTCGACCGAAAAGAGGCCGTTGTGCTGCCAGCTCGAATCGGCCACCAGAAGCCGCTTGACTTCGTTCTCGATCAAGTTGCATTCGGCGCGCTCGGCCGCTGACAACTCGCGTGTCGACGCCTGCGCGTCACCGGCTCCGAGCATGGTGGTGAGCCGCGCCTCGAAGTGATTGATTTGCTCGGCGACAGCCGGCGCCAGTGTCATCGACGCGCCGTGCAAGCGATCGCCACCGCGCGGCGTGGCCGCCACTTGTTCAAAGAACGTGTTGAGTCGCGTGCGGGAGGCCGCCGCCGTGGTGTTTTGGTTGGGGTCTTGCGTCACCATCGCAGCCTCCCACCCATCGCGGTGCAGGTTCACGAAGGCGATCAAACGCTCGGGGGTCTGGAAAATGAGTTCCCGCTGACACAGGCTGGGGCTCAACTGGCCTTCACGTGTGCGCCCAAGCCGGGCCACGCCCAGACCACCGGCAATATTCCACTCGCGCGCCGCGCCCACCAGAGGCACAGCGTAGCCCCAGGCCGGCACCGCCGAAAAACGTGTGGCGACCCCGGTCGGACACGGCGCCACATTGCCCGAAACGCTGGCGACGAAGCGCTGATTGCGCACTGCAGCCGGCACGTCGCCACCATCGCCGCCCGGCGTGCGCTGAAACTGCCCAGCTTCCCGCCGCAGCCCGACCGCGACGGCCGGTCCCAGGCTGGTGTTGCTGCCGACCGGTATGCGGGCCACGCCCGTGAAGCTGAGGCCAACACGCGTGCCCGACGACTGGTCGTTGTTCCAACCAATGGCGACATGCGGGTCGTCACCGAAACGGTCAGCAAACCGAAGCCAGGTCTGGCTCGGGGTGGCGGCGCGCGCGGCCGCGCCCTCGCCCGGCGGCAGGCGCGCTTCGTCGAACAAGAAATCGGTGACCAGGGGAAGCTTGTCGTGCCAGCCGGGCAGGTCGTTGCGGGTGGTGATCACCACACCCTCGCCATGGCTGCGGTTGTGGCTGGCCGACAGGTCGCCCAGCAACACGGCCGTCAAGACCTGGGCCGGCGTTGGGGCAACCCAACCCGCCCCGACACCGACCGCGCCCGACTCCGACCGCTCGGTGCCCACGAACAGCCGACCACCGGTGCCCGACACGCCCACCGTGACCACGGCGCGCTTGCCGACCTCGCCGCGCAACACCGGATAAACCAAGGGCACGCCGAGTGCTGCGCCGATGCTCAACGGGAATGCGCCGAAGGTGCCCGCACCTTTCGAATTTCCATCCGCAAAGCTGGTCATCGATTCGTATTTGGCCGAGGCCAGGCTTTTCACCACGCGCTGTGCATCGGCCGCAGTCGGACCCGCGCGCGGTGCCGCACCGAACAGCAACTTGAAGTCGGACAGCTTGAACAGCGGAACACCGCCTGCACCACCCGCCCTGGTCGCCCGAAGCTGCGCCACCAGCGGCGCAATCTGCGCCCTGCGTTGCTGCTGCAACTCGGCCAGCCTTTCCTGCTGCGCGGCGTCGCGCTCAGGCATGTTGCGCAGTTGCTCAATCTCTGCGCGCAGGGCCTGGAGATCAGCGGCCTCGGCGGCGGCCTCACCGGCGGGCCCGTGGTTCGGTGGTGCCAGCGCAGCGCCCACCGACCCCAGCGCGGTCAGGCCGACGCGAACCGCCGCTGCACCGGTACCGGTGAGCGACCTGTGGGTAGACCGGCGCACCTGCTTGAGCAACGTCGGCTGATCGATCCCTTGCTCCGCGCCACCGGCTTCGGTCAGCAGTTGCTGCGCGCGCTGCATTACTTCTGTGACGGTGAACTTGGATCGGTCGGTCTCGCGCCACAGGCTGAACACAGCCGCGCGCGCCAGCCGGTTGTTCTGTTCAGTCGGGTTGGCTTGAACTTCGGGGTCGGCAAGTTCATCGGTCAGA
>JANNBZ010000232.1:0-17021 GCA_031386065.1 Burkholderiales bacterium | reverse complement strand
GCTGCGCGTGTTCCTGGAACCCGGACCCGTGCTGGAGCAGGCGGTCACCATCGTGCGCACCGTCGCCTGGAGCGTGGTGCTGCTCGGATGGAGCAACGTGCTGGTGGGCGCGATGCGCGCGAGCGGCGCGGCGCTGGTGCCAGCGCTCCTGAGCATGGCTGCGATCGTTGGCGTCGAATTGCCAGTTGCCGTAGCGCTGGAAGCGCGCTTCGGCCTGGCAGGCGTGTTCTGGGCCTGTCCTGCAGCCTTCCTGGCCATGCTCGTGCTGCACGGCCTCTACTACTGTCACAAGGAGAAGAAAGATGGACTCTTCCGCCAACCAGGCGTCGCGCTCGGCGCGGCGGGTGGCCACGCGCCAGGCGCGTGACGCGTTCCCGCCGATGGGCATATACGCCATTCGAGACCGCGCGAGCGGTCACCGGCTGCTCGGCGCAAGCCGCAACGTGCACGCGGCGCTGAATCGCGCTCGCTTTGAACTGCGCATGGGCAAGCACGCGGACCGCGTGCTGCAGGCTGAGTGGAACCGCAACGGCGTGGACGGACTCGCCTTCGAAGTGCTGGAACTCGTGAAGGAACGCGAGGATGCGGCGTTCGACTACGCGGGCGAACTGAAAGCGCTGGAGCAGATTTACCGCGAACTGCAAGGGCTGGCGCCATGAGTGAAGAAGCCTTGCAAGCCTGCTTGGACCGGCACCTGGAGCACGCGGCCTTGGTGTTCATGCTTGACGACGAACTCGGCACCCATCACGGCCTGTCGTGGGCCGACTTCGTGCTGCTGACGGTGCTGGATGCCGCTGGCGGCGCTGCGCCCGCGACGGAGCTCGCGCGTACCTTGCGCACGCCGGCCTCGCACTTGCTGCTGCGGCTGCTGCCGCTGGAGAAGACCGGGCTGGTAGAGCGCGCGGCAGATGGCGACGGCAAGCGCCGCGTCACGCTGCGCCCGCAAGGCCGGCGACTGCTGCACGAGGCGCGGGACACGGCCGCGCACGCCTGCGCGCCCTGATTTCGCCCGGCGCCAACTTATCGCAGAGCGAACCCGACCTGGGACATGCGGACGTATGTGTCAACGACCATCCAGCGGTTGTCAGCTTTGGGTCGGCAGTGATCCGTCAGGGCGGAAAGGAGCAGTCGATCGATCTGGCCGGGGCGATGCTCGAGGGCGTTTGCCTCCTGTCGCCACCACGACCACCGTCAATGTCAGCAGTACCCTGATACCGGCCGCTGGCGACGGGGCCGCGAGTGCGCCCGAGCGACTGCAGTGTGTCCGAGACTGTGAGTCCGAGGGCTGGCCGCCACCGACCGCAACCGCTGCATTGCTGTCATCCGAGATCGTTCATTGCATGGCAGCAACGGATCGATCCGAGCCCTCCCCGATTCAACGCGCAGTCATTCAGCCGTCGACCTAAACGAATTCGGCGAGGTTTATCGGCGACGTGTTCTGCGCAATCACCACCCGCTCTCCAAGCCCCCCCCGCCAATCCAATGACAGCAATGTCATCCAACGCCCTCACCGCGCAGTGTGTAATCAAGCCCCGATGCAACGGCGCCCGCGCGCCAGAAGGTCCTTGATGAACCACCCTGTACAGCTCGGCGCACTGTGGATCGCCTGCATGGTCGTCGGCGTCATGGCTGCAGCCATCGTGCCGGCCCATGCCCAGCCCGCAGCGCCGTCCGCGTCCCGACCGCAGGCGGGTCAGCCGCCGGACGACCGGGCGGCGGCGCTGACGGCGGCTCAACTGGCCAAGGTCAAGAGCGTGCTGGCCGCCTACAAGCCGGCCGCGCTGACCGCCGATGACGCCAAGGCCATCAAGCGGGCGTTTCGTGACGCTGGCATTCGGCACACCCCTGCGTTGGACAAAGCCATCACCGACGCCGGCTTCAGCCCGGCGCGGCTGGAGGCGCTGGACCCGCGTCCGCCGCGGCCGCCGGGTGACGGGCCGGCGCCGGCGGGCGGCCCGCCTCGTCAATAGACGCAGCACGTCGGTTGGGTCACGGTGTGAAAGTCCTGCTCGTCGAAGACGAACAAAAGATCGCCGACTTCGTCTGCGCGGGTCTGGCCGCGCGCGGCTTCGAGGTGACTCACTGCGTTGACGGCAACGCCGGTTTCGAGCGCGCCTGCCGCGACCCGTTCGACGCCATCGTGCTGGACATCATGCTGCCCGGCCGCGACGGCTTGTCGGTGTTGAAGGGCTTGCGTGACGCGGGTGTGGCCACGCCGGTGATCTTGCTGACCGCGCGCAATGAACTCGGCGACCGCATCGAAGGGCTGAACCTGGGCGCCGACGACTACCTGGCCAAACCCTTCTTCGTCGAGGAACTGGCGGCCCGCCTGCAGGCGCTGCGCCGCCGCCTGGCGGGCGACCGGCAGAACACGGTGCAGGTGGGCGACCTCAAGCTCGACCGCATCGCGCGCCAGGCCAGCTGCCGTGGCCAGAGCATCGAGCTGACGACCCGCGAGTTCAGCCTGCTCGAATACCTGATGCGTTCGCCCGGCCAGGTGTTCACGCGCAGCCAGATGCTCGAGCATGTGTGGGGCTACGACTTCGACCCGAGCACGAACGTGGTCGATGTCTGCATCAAGCGCATCCGCGCCAAGATCTCGGCCATGGACGCAAGCGACGGTGGTGTTTCTCAGATCGAATCGGTGCGCGGTGCCGGCTACCGGTTCAGGCCGGCCACGTGACGGTCTCGTTTCGCACCCGTTTGTTTGCCGTTGCGGCGCTGATCGTCGGTGCGGTGCTGACCACCGTGATCACCCTCGGCTGGTCGAGCGTGATGAAGGTCGAGATCGAACGGCTCGACGACAGGCTGTGCATGGAAGCCCGGCGAATCGCAACCGAGCCGTTCCACCCTGATGAGTTGCCGCGCCTGGAAGCCGACGTGGCCCTCAAGCTGCGCCTGGGCTCGGCCGAGCAACTGATGTTGCGCTTCGACCCGGCCGACGGCGGCCCGGGTTTCGAGTCCACCCGCTGGAACGGCGCACCTCTGCCTGAAGACCTGACATGGTCTGCGTCGCGCCGAATGGAAGGGCGCGACCCGCCGCCCCGCCGCCCGCAAGAAGCACTGCCCAACGGCTTGCAATCCATCGCCGCGCCGGCCCGCCCTGCGCCCGGCGCCTGCTCGCTGGCATTGTTCATCGGCCAGGCCAGCGAATGGCGCGCCGCGCGCTTCGATCTGCCATTCGGGCGCAGCGTGGTTGCCGCCAACCTGGCCGGCATGAAGTCGGAACTGCAAGGCACGCTCGCGCGTGCGCTGACGATCGTGGTGCCGCTGGCGCTGACGCTCACGGCGCTGGGCGCCTGGCTGCTGGCCAGCCTGAGCCTGCGGCCGGTGAACCGCCTGCGCGACGCGATGAAAACAGTGACGCAGCAGGTGCTGGACCAGCGCCTGCCCAGCGATGGTGAAGACCGCGAGTTCAAGGCCCTGATCGGCGACTACAACACCATGCTGGCGCGGCTGGAGGCGAGCTTCCACCAGGCCTCGCGCTTTTCGGCCGATGCAGCGCATGAACTGAAAACGCCGCTGACCATCCTGCAGGGCCGCATCGAACAGGCCATCGGCCGCTCGGACCACCGCACGATTCAAACCGACCTGACCGACATGCTGGACGAGGTGGGCCGGCTGGCCACCATCACGCGCAAGCTGCTGATGCTCTCGCAGGCCGATGCCGGGCGACTGGCGTTGCACCGTGCGCAGGTCGACCTGACCGATCTGCTCGACGAATTGATGGCCGATGCGCAGATGCTCGTCACCGATCAGAAGGTGTCGAGCGCCATCGAGCGGGGCCTGGTGGCGCAGGGCGATGCGTTGCTGCTGCGCCAGTTGTTCAACAACCTCGTCAACAACGCGGTGCGCTATTGCCGAGCGGGTGGTTGGATCAAGGTGCGCGGTCGGGCGCTGGCGGGCGGCATCGAGGTGATCTTCGCCAACCAGACGCCCACCATCGCGGAAGCAGACCGCGCGCGCTTCTTCGAGCGCTTTTTCCGCGGCAACAGTTCGCACAACCGGCACATCGAAGGCAGTGGCCTGGGCCTGAGTCTGGCGCGTGAAATCGCGCGCGCCCACGGCGGTGAACTGACGCTGAAGTCGGGTTCGCGGAACGAAGTCAGGCTTCGACTCTGGCTGCCGCTGTGAGGACAGAAACAATGACAGAGATGTCATTTCCGAAGGCGCGCTGACTTCTACGATTCTCGGCGCGGCGGGCAGTTCTCGTCGCAGAGATCAGCAGGAGAATTCGCGTGAATCGACCCCTCGGAAAACTCGGCACATCGTCGTCGCTCGTGGCGTTCGTGGCACTTGCGTCACTGGCATCACTGGCATCACTGGCGGCCTGCGGCGGCGGCAGTGACACCGGTTCCACAGCGGGCACGACCAGCGTACCCACCGTACCCACCGTACCCGTCGTGACACCGGGCAGCAGCTTCAGCGTGTCCAGCGCGGCCGCCGTCAACGGCGCGCTGCCGGCCGACTACACCTGCGACGGCAGCGGGTCGACACCGGCGTTGGCGTGGGCGAATGCGCCCTCGGGGACGACCGAGTTCGCGCTGTTGATGACCACGCTGCCGGGCGACGGCAGCACCAAGTACAACTGGGTGCTGTACGGCATTCCGGCCGCCAAGAGCAGCCTCGCAAAGGACAGCGTCGGTGTGGGCACGCTGGGCGTCGGCAGCGACGGGCCCATCGTCGCGTACCAGCCGCCGTGCTCGCAGGGCCTGGGCGAAAAGTCGTACACCTTCACGCTGTACGCGCTGTCGGCGACACCGGTGTTGCCGGCCGGCACGGCGGTGTCGGGCAGCGCACTGGCAACCGCGATGGCGTCGGTCACGCTGGGCAGCGCGTCGCTCAGCCTCAGCTACAACCGCAGCGCTACGGCGGGCGGGCTGGGCGTGAACTGCGGCCATGTGATCGACTCGTTGAAGGCGTCCACCAGCGGCGCCGCATCGGTGGGCTGCGACGGCACGTACGCCTACGTCGCGTCGAACGGGCTGGCCACGCACGCGATGATGAACGGCATCACCGCGAGCAACCTGCAAGTGCCGATCGCGCAGAACTTCTTCGGCAGCAAGGCCTGGAAAATTCCACTCGCCCCAGCCATTGCCGCCACCACCACCACGGCCACCGACGGCCCGATCGGCATGGCCATCAACGGTGTGCCGATCTTCAACCCCTGCAAGCAGGGCGGTTGCCAGAACGGCGACACCAAAGTACTGGGCGAACTGGACGCGTGCAACGGCCACGCAGGCCGTGCCGACGACTACCACTACCACGCCGCGCCCACCTGTCTGATGGCCGGCAAGCCCGCCGCGTACTGGGACACGCACCCGCTGGGCTGGGCGCTCGATGGCTTCGCGATCTACGGCTATAACAACGCCGACGGCAGCACCGCCACCCGCGACGGCGTGTGCGGTGGCAACACCGGCACGGTCGCCAACGGCCCGGCCGGCTACAGCTACCACGTGACCGATGCGTCGCCGTATGTGCTGTCGTGCTTCCGCGGCACGCCCAGCCCCGACCTGGCCGGCCAGGGCGCCAAGTTCACGCCGCTGCGGCAGCCGCCGGTGACGCCGTTTCCGGTCTCGGCGATGACGCAGACCACCGACGCGGTCGACGGCTACCAGGTGCTGCAGTTCACCGCGTCGCGGCCCTTCACCAGCACCGAAACCGGCACCGACAGCTACGCCAACCCGGCGGGCAGCTACCGCATTCGATTCAAGCCCGTCACCGGCACCGCGTTGACCGCCTTGCTGGTCCTGAGCCAGAACAGCGGCAAGTCGGCCTGCTGGAATTTCCAGTTTACCGACACCGGCGGCGCCACCACCCAGCCGACGCTGTCGTACTGCCGATGAGTGCGCAAACGTGTCCATGACCGCGCGCATTCTGGCGGCCTGGCTGGCGTGCGCGCTGACCACCGCCGCAGCAGCGCACGAGCTGCCGGCGAACCGCGTGACCCTGGTGCTGCGCGACGACAACCACCTGTCGCTGACCTGCTTCATCGACTACACCGCCGCGCTGCACCGCGCGCTGGCACCGCAACGTGCGTTGCAGGACTTCGTGTTGCAGTACGCGGCCATGAAGCCGGCCGAGTTCCAGAAGGAACTGCTGAAGGCGCAGCAGAAATTCAAGGCCGGCACCACGCTGGCGCTGCCCAGCGGCGAGGCGCTGACCCTCAGCCACTGGCGCTGGCCCGAGCCGTCACACGCGCAGCAGCTGCTGCAACAGCGTGCCATGCAGACGGTGGTGGGGGCCGCTGAGCACGCTCACGAAACGCCGTTCGAGGTTCACGCCGAGGCGGCGTCCACGCGGGCCATCGCGTCGGTCGTGGTTCGCCTGCCAGACGAATTCGGCAAGACGCTGGTGGTCTCGTACCGACCCAAGCAAGCCTGGCTCGCGCCCCGCGCAGCCGCCTCGATCGGGTTTTGAAGGGCCAGCCTGCCGACGCTGTGACATATTCTCGAATCCTCGGCTCGGAGACATGCAATGACGTTCACGGCACTGGCAGCTCAGGCGAGCGCGCAGATCAGCGCGTTTCTGGCCGGGCTGCTGTCGTCACCGCTGCAGATCTTCGCGCACCTGGCGGCGGCGCTGGGCATTGGCATGGTGATGGCCGGCGCACTGATGCGCACCATGATGCCGCTGCGCTGGCTGGCCGTGGGCAGCAACGTCGGGCTGATGGTGTACGGCGCGCTGCACCCGTCCGCGATCACCTTCCTGATTGCCGCCGTGCTGCTGCCGATCAATATCTACCGCGCCGTCGAGGTGACGCGCCTGACGCAGCGCGTGAAGCGGGCGGCGGCCGCCGCCGACCTGGCCTCGCTGTGGTTGAAGCCCTACATGAAGGCACGCAAGCTGAAGGCGGGTCATGTGCTGTTCAACAAGGGCGACACCGCCGACAGCCTGCACCTGCTGGTGTCCGGCGAGATGGAGCTGGCCGAGATCGGCCAGCCGCTGCAGGCCGGCCGCATTTTCGGCGAGATTGCGCTGTTCTCGCCCAACCGCATGCGAACCCAGACCGTTCGCTGCGTCACCGCCTGCACCGTGCTTGAAATTCACGAGAGCACGGTCAAGCAGCTCTATTACCAGAACCCGAGTTTCGGATTCCACCTGATCGAGCTGCTGGCCGGACGCCTCAGCAGCGATGTCGAGCGTGCCGAGCGCCGACTGGCCGGAACCGACGGCCCGCACACCGTTTGACCCAAGCCGCCGTCAGCGCGCCGCCATCAGTGTCGATTCAACGGCCGCCACGGCCTCGCCCAGCTTGAGCTTGGCAGCGCCTTGCACTGCTGCATCGTGGCGCCGGCCTGACTCGCGTAAGCAGTGGCCGTGTGGGCGGGCCGGAAAATCAGCGTCTTGCCGCTGCGCGGCAACATCATTGCGCGGGCCGTCACCACGCAGACCTTGGCGTCGTCGAAGCCGCCTTCGACCTGGCTGACGAAGCCCCATTTGCTGATCGGATAAAGCTTGACCAGTTTGGCCGGCAGGTGCTCTTGCCAGATTGCCTGCGCCGTGGCCTTGTCCATCAACGTGTCGGTGGAGTGATCGATCGTCAGGTAGGGCGCGGGCGCGGCGAAGGCTGAGCAAGCACACATCGAGAGCAGCGCGGCGAGCAGGCGGGTGCGATTCATGGATGTCTTTCGGCGGGTCGGGGGTTGTGGGTGCGGGAGTTACGCGCTGCATTGTAAGAATCGCGGCGGTGCGCGTCACGGCCAAAGCGCGCTGCCAAAATGCGCGGCCGACATCGGCACCGCGCCCATTGATCACCACCACCCCCTCCCGAGCCGTGCCGAGCCGTCGCGATCCACCACCGACGCAAATCCGCGCTGGTCAGCCCAGTGCACCAACGCCAGGTGACGGTGTCGCCTTGAAATACACCGTCTCGGTTCGCAACCTCTGCGACTTCACCGCCAAGCAAGGCGACCTCGACCTGCGCTTCACGCCGTCGGCCACCGCGCTCGAAGGCATTGCCGGGCAGGCCGTCGTGGTGGCACGCCGCGGCCCGCACTACCAGGCCGAGCTGAGCCTGTCGGCCGAGTTCGAGAACCTGCGCGTGCGCGGCCGCGCCGATGGCTACGACGCCGGGCAGAACCTGCTCGAAGAAGTGAAGGCATTTCGCGGTGACCTGCACGCGATGCCGGCAAACCGGCGTGCCTTGCACTGGGCCCAGTTGAAGGTCTACGGCGCGCTGCTGTGCCGCCAGCTCGACCTGGCCCAGGTCGACTTGGCGCTGGTGTATTTCGACGTGGCCACGCAGACGGAGACGCTGCTGCGCGAGCCGCACACGGCCGCGTCGCTGAATGATTTTTTCGAAGACCAGTGCCGGCGCTTCAGCGCCTGGGCCACGCAGGAACAGGCGCACCGCCACGCGCGCGACGCGGCGCTGGAACAACTGCGCTTTCCGCACACCGAGTTCCGCGCCGGGCAGCGCGCCTTGTCCGAGGCGGTATACAAGGCGGCCGGCGCGGGCCGCTGCCTGCTGGCGCAGGCGCCCACCGGCATCGGCAAGACCGTCGGAACGCTGTTCCCGCTGCTGAAGGCCTGCCCCACGCAGCGGCTGGACAAGCTGTTCTACCTGGCCGCCAAAACGCCCGGCCGGGCCCTCGCGCTCGACGCCATCGGCACCCTGCGGCGCAGTGCGCCCGCGCTGCCGCTGCGCACGCTGGAACTGGTGGCGCGCGACAAGGCCTGCGAGCACCCCGACAAAGCCTGCCACGGCGATTCGTGCCCGCTGGCCCAGGGCTTCTACGACCGCCTGCCACAGGCGCGCGCCGACGCACTGGCGCTGGGCACGATGGGCACGACGGGCACGATGGACCAACCGGCCCTGCGCACGGTGGCGCTGGAACACCGTGTGTGTCCCTACTACCTGGCGCAGGAACTGGTGCGCTGGAGCGACGTGGTGGTGGGCGACTACAACTACTACTTCGACCTCAACGCGATTCTGTTCGGCATGACGCTGGCGCATTCATGGCGTGTCGGCCTGCTGGTCGACGAAGCGCACAACCTGGTGGCGCGCGCCCGCAGCATGTACTCGGCCACGCTGTCTCTGGCGCAGCTGAATGCCGTGCGTGCGCGCGCACCGGCCGAGGTGAAGCCCAGCCTCGCCCGCCTGCACCGCTGCTGGACCGAATTGGCGCAAAAGCAGACCGAGCCCTACACGGTGTTGCCCGAGTTGCCGCTGGCGCTGACCAGCGCGCTGCAGCAGGTCAACCTCGCGCTGGCCGACCACCTGGCGGCACATCCGACCGGCATCGACGCGGCGCTGCTGGGCTGGTACTTCGACACGCTGCACTTCGCCCGCATGGCTGAGAGCTTCGACGCGCATTCGCTGTTCGACATCAGCCGCGCTGCGCTTGCAACTTCTGCGTCGTCTGCGCTTGCAGTGTCTGCCGACGACAACTCGGTGCTCTGCCTGCGCAACATCGTGCCGGCATCGTTCCTGAAGCCGCGCTTCGAGGCGGCGCACACCAGCGTGCTGTTCTCGGCCACGTTGACGCCGACACCGTTCTACAGCGACCTGCTCGGCCTGCCCGACAGCACGCTGGCGGTCGACGTGGCGTCGCCGTTCGTGCCGCAGCAACTGACGGTGCGCATCGTGGACGGCGTGTCGACCCGCTTTCGCGACCGCGATGCCTCGCTGGCGCCCATCGTCGCGCTGATGGCCCGCCAGTTCGCGCAGGCACCCGGCAACTACCTGGCGTTTTTCAGCAGCTTCGATTACCTGCAAAAAGTGGCGTCACGGCTGCGTGCCGGCCACCCGGCCATGCCGGTCTGGGAACAGTCGCGCCAGATGAGCGAGGCAGAGCGCGCGCAGTTCCTGGCCCGCTTCACGCCGCACGGCAAGGGCATCGCGTTTGCGGTGCTCGGCGGGGCCTTTGCCGAAGGCATCGACCTGCCAGGGCGGCGCCTGGTGGGCGCGTTCATCGCGACGCTGGGGCTGCCGCAACTGAACCCGGTCAACGAGCAGGTCCGGCTGCGCATGGACGCACTGTTCGGGGCCGGACACGACTACACCTACCTCTACCCCGGGCTGCAGAAAGTGGTGCAGGCGGCGGGCCGGATCATTCGCACCACGGCCGACGAAGGCAGCCTGCACCTGATCGACGACCGCTTCGCGCAGCCCAAGGTGCGCGCGCTGCTGCCCGCGTGGTGGGCGCTGCCGGCGCGTGACGGTGCTGGGTTAGGCGGCGCTGGGTCAGGCGGCGTCGGCTGAAGGCAGGTCGGGCGCGTCCCAGCCCAGCAGTTCGGCGAGCCGGCGAATCACCCACTGCGCTTCTTTCGCATCGACGACCGACGCGTCGCCGAGCAAGCCCTGGTGGCAGCGCACCAGCACATCGTCTTCGGTGATGCCCAGGTCGAACAGCGTGTTGCGGGCGTGGTCGACCAGCAGCGTCGCCAGGTCTTCGCACAGTTCGTAGCGCGCGCTGATCACGGCGCGCGTGGCGCTGGGCTTGACGCGCCCGGGCTCGATGTAGAGCGACAGGAAGGAAGGCGGAATCTCGATGGACTGGTCGTCGGACATGAAGGGGGAAGTAGGGTTCAACGCGAGCCAATGACGCCAGAGCAAGTGACGCCAGTGATAATGCCCTGGCGGCGCCGCACAGGGCCGCACCCCAGATCTTTTTTACCGATCGGAGCCCACCATGTCCGCCCTGTTGCCCCACGTCGATCCCGATGGCCTGCTCGAGTATTCGGTGGTCTACACCGACCGCGCGCTGAACCACATGTCGCGCAGTTTCCAGGGCGTGATGTGCGGCATCTCGGGCATTCTGAAGCAGGTGTATGCAGCGCGCTCGGCGGTCATCGTCCCGGGCAGCGGCACCTTCGGCATGGAAGCCGTGGCGCGGCAGTTCGGCACCGGCAAACATTGCCTGGTGATCCGCAACGGCTGGTTCAGCTACCGCTGGACGCAGATCTTCGAGATGGGCGGCATCCCGTCGAAATCCACGGTGTTGAAGGCACGCCGCATCGCCGAGGGCAAGCAGGCCGCCTTCGCGCCGCCGCCCATCGCCGAGGTGGTCGCCAGCATCCGCGAACAGCGGCCCGACGTGGTGTTCGCACCGCACGTGGAAACCTCCAGCGGCATCATCCTTCCCGACGCCTACCTGCGCGCGGTGGCCGATGCGGTGCACGCGGTCGGCGGGCTGTTCGTGCTCGACTGCATCGCCTCTGGCACGATCTGGGTCGACATGGCCGCCACCGGTGTCGATCTGCTGATCAGCGCACCGCAGAAGGGCTGGAGCGGATCGCCGTGCTGCGCTTTCGTGATGCTCAGCCCGCTCGCGCGCGAGCGCATCGATGCCACCACCAGCACCAGCTACGCCTGCGATTTGCGCAAGTGGCTGCAGATCATGGAAGCCTACGAGGCCGGCGGCCACGCCTACCACGCCACGCTGCCGACCGACGCGCTGACGCGAACCTTCGCGGTGATGCAAGAGACGCAAACCTACGGCTTCGACAGCGTGCGCGCCGAGCAGCAGCAACTCGGCGACGCCGTGCGTGCGATGCTGGCGCGCAAGGGGTTCAAGAGCGTGGCGGCGCCCGGTTTCGAAGCGCCCGGCGTGGTGGTCAGCTACACCGACGACCCCGGCATCCAGTCGGGCAAGAAGTTCATCGGCGAAGGCCTGCAAACCGCCGCCGGCGTGCCCTTGCAATGCGACGAAGGGGCCGACTTTTCGAGCTTCCGCATCGGGCTGTTCGGGCTCGACAAACTGCACAACGTGGCACGCACGGTGGCGAATCTGGAGCGGGCGTTGGGGCAGATTCAGGGGGCGCCCGCCGACAAGCCGGCATCGTCGGCGCCGGCACCTGCAGCGGCGCTGACGCGCTGATCGCCTTCGCGCGCGTTCGACCGTAGGACGCCACCCGCCGGCGCACGCGGCGGAGTCCGACGCGGCGGCTTTGCCGCACTGCACACACTCCTCAGGTGTTTGCAGTACGGAGTTCGTGATGACAACCATCCGCAAGGGCCAAGCCCCCGCGCCCCTGACCCGCGCCGAGTTTCACGAGCGCTTCGCCACCCGCTTCTACGACCCCGCCTTCGCGGTCGAAGCCGACGCCATCGCGCGGCTGGAAGAAATTGCCTGGGACGCGCTGCAAGAGGGCCGCAAGGCTCCCGTCACGCGCCCCGCCGGGCGCGGTTTTGCCGACCCGAGCTACGAGGTGTCGGTGCAGTGGCTGGACACCCGCCAGCGCCTGAAGGCGGCCGAGAAACGCTGGCACCAAGCCAGCACGAAGTCGCGCATCCTGATCATCTGCGGCAGTGCGCGCAACGACGGCACCTGCCCTGGTGAAATCTCGAAAACCTGGCGCTTCACCGAGAGCGCGCGCCACGTGGTGCAAGGCCTGGGCGTGGAGGCCGACGTGCTCGACCTGAGCCTGGTCACCTCGGAATACGGCCGCAACATCCACCCGTGCAAGGGCTGCGTTTCCAGCGCGATGCCGCTGTGCCACTGGCCCTGCACCTGTTACCCGAATCATTCGTTGGGGCAATCAGACGACTGGATGGCCGAAATCTACGAGCGCTGGGTGGCGGCGCACGGCGTGATCATCATGGCGCCCACGTACTGGTACCAGTCGCCGAGCCCGCTGAAGCTGATGATCGACCGCATGGTGTGCGCCGACGGTGGCAACCCCGACCCGACCACGACCCACGGCAAGAAGGTGGTCGAGGCGAAAGCCATCGAGCAAAAGGGCTGGGACTTTCCCAAGCACGTGGCCGGGCGCGCCTATGGCGTGGTGGTGCACGGCGACGTGGCCGGCGTCGAGGTGCACCGCCGCAACCTGTGCGACTGGCTGGAGTGGATGGGGCTGATCGACGCCGGCGCCGCCGCCAAGCTCGACCGCTACATCGGCTACTACGAGCCCTACTACAACAGCCACGACGCGCTGGACAAGGACGCTGCGATGCAGGAAGAGGTGCGCAACGTCGCGCGTTCGGTGGTCGAAGCGGTGAAGCAAATTCGTGCCGGCACGCTGAGCCCGCCCGACAAGAAAATCAAGTGGCCGCGGCCGAAGTGACGAGACCCCGCCTGGGGTGAACGGGGATGAGCGGACCGGCGTCGCGGGCGTCGATGGCACCGCCCGCAGCGACAGCAGCGACAGAAGCGACAGCACCGATACACTGGCTGCCGCTCAGTCGCCCTCACTCGTGTCGCACCCACTCGGCACCCCGCACCAATGTCCGACCGCCTCGCCGTTCTGCCGCAATACCTGATGCCCAAGCAAGCCATGACCGCGTTCGGCGGCGTGGTGGCCTCGGGGGCCTGGGGGCCCGTCACCACCCGCATCATTCGCAACTTCGTGGCGCGCTACGGCGTGAACATGGCCGAGGCGGCGAACCCCGACATCGCCAGCTACACGAGCTTCAACGACTTCTTCACGCGCGCGCTGAAGCCCGGTGCGCGGCCGTTGGCGCAGGCCGATCTGATCTGCCCGGTCGACGGTGCGATCAGCCAGTTCGGCCGCATCGAGCACGACCAGATCTTCCAGGCCAAGGGCCACCACTACTCGACCACCGCGCTGCTCGGTGGCGACACCGCGCTGGCCGCGGGTTTCGACAACGGCCACTTCGCCACGCTGTACCTCAGCCCCAAGGACTACCACCGCATCCACATGCCGTGCGACGGGCGGCTGGCGCGGATGATCCACGTGCCGGGCGAGCTGTTCTCGGTCAACCCGACCACGGCGCGCGGCGTGCCCGGGCTGTTCGCGCGCAACGAACGCGTGGTCTGCGTGTTCGACGGTGCGCACGGCCCGTTCGTGCTGGTGCTGGTGGGCGCCACCATCGTCGGCAGCATGGCCACGGTGTGGCACGGCGTGGTCAACCCGCCGCGCGTGAAGCAGGTGCGCGACTGGGCCTACGGCACCACGCCGGCCGACACGCCGCTGCACCTGAAGCAGGGCGACGAGATGGGCCGCTTCCTGCTGGGCTCGACGGTGGTGATGCTGTTCCCTCGCGGCCCGCTGACGTTCAATCCGGCGTGGGCGCCGGGGCGCGTGATTCGGCTGGGCGAGGTGATGGGGAACGTTGCCGGGGCTTAGCGGCGGGCCGGTTTGCGTGGCGGCATCTCGTCTGGACGGTCATCGCATTGCGTGAGTCCGCACTCAGGAACAGAGCAGAAAATCGCCGAAACCTGTGCTACTCGTAGCGCTTGCCCAGCGCCAGCAGCGCGTCGGTGCCGATCACCGCGTTCAGGCCGTCGAAGTCGAGCATCCGCTCCCGCCACGCCAGCGTGCTGCCGTGCGCCAGCAGGCTGCCGTAGTAGCCCGCCAGGCTGTGCGCCACCGCCCGCGCCGCACCGCCCGGAAAGATGACGATGCGAAAGCCGCGCGCGCTCAATTCGTCGGCACTTTGCAGCGGCGTCTGACCGCCTTCGACCATGTTGGCCAGCAAGGGCACGCGCTGCGCGAAGCGGGCGCAGGCGGCGTCCATCTGCTGTGGCGTGCGCAGGGCCTCGATGAAGATCGCGTCGACACCGCAGGCCAGATACGCCTCGGCGCGGTCCAGCGCGGCGTCCAGACCTTCCACCGCCAACGCGTCGGTTCGCGCCAGGATCAGCGTGTCGGCGCGGGCGCGCGCGTCCAGCGCGGCGCGCAGCTTGCCGCACATCTCGGCCACGCCGATCACGGCCTTGCCGGCGAGGTGGCCGCAGCGCTTCGGGAAGGTCTGGTCTTCCAGCTGCACCATCGCGGCACCGGCACATTCCAGGCCGCGCACCGTGCGCTGCACGTTCAGTGCGTTGCCGAAGCCGGTGTCGGCGTCGACGATCACCGGCACCTGCACCCGCTCGGTGATGCGCGCCAGCGTGTCGGCCACTTCGCTGTAGGTCGTCAGGCCCACGTCGGACCGGCCCAGCCGCGTGTAGGCGATGGACGCGCCCGACAGGTACAGCGCCTCGAAGCCGGCCTGCTCGGCGACCAGCGCCGACAGCGCGTCGTAGACGCCGGGCGCCAGCAGCGCGCGCGGCTCGGTCAGTCGTTGTCGAAGTGTCATTGCGTGCCTTCCAGTTGCCGCACCGCTGTTTGTGCGGCGATGAAGCCGCCGGCCACCGCGCTGAGCAGTCCGTTGCCCGACAGGTAGCCCCACACCGCGTTGCCCGACACGCCGCGCGCCGCGCCACCGGCCGCCAGCAGGTTGGGGAACGCGGTGCCGTCGGTGCGCAACACGCGGCACTGTGCATCGATGTCCAGCCCGCCCTGGGTGTGGAACAGCGCGCCGGTGACCTTGACGGCGAAGTACGGTGCCTGCAACGCGCTGCTGCTCAAGGTGTTCGCCAGCGTGGCCGCATCGCAACCGATCAACGCGGCCAGCGCCGTCGCATCCGCGGCACTGCGCACCGCGCCCGCAGCTTCCGCGTTGACGAAATCGGGGAAGCTGCGGCCCAGTGTCAACAGCCGCTGGTCGAACACGTTCCACGCCGTGCCACCGGGCTGCGCCAGTACCTGCACCGCCGCTTCGGAGTAGCCGCCGGTCTCGTCGTGAAAGCGGTGGCCTTCGGCGTTGACCTGCATCGCGCCCTGCGTCATCAGCGCCCACGAGATCAGCACGCCGTGCGGCACGGCCCACGAGCCGTGGCCCTGGTAGCCGCCCAGGTCGGCCAGCGCGGCACCGAGCTCGCGCCCCCAGTCCAGCGCGCTGCCGGCGTTGCCGGCGTGGCCAGCAAACACTGCGTCGCGCATCTCGGGCAGCCACTCGCGCACCATCGCGGCGTTGCCGCCGAAGCCGTTGCAGGCCAGCAGCAGCACGTCGCAACGCAGATGTTCCAGCGTGCCGTCGGGTCGCGTGTAGCCGATGCCGATGACGCGTTGGTCGTGGTCGCACCACAGCTCGTGCACCAGCGCACTGCACACCATCACAGCGCCGGCCTGAGCGGCGGCAGCGTCCAGCGCGGCCACCAGCGCGGCGCCGGTGCGCTGCGGCAACGCGTGCATGCGGCGCAGGCTGTGGCCGGGGTACAGAAAGCCGTCTAGCAATTCGAAGTCAAGGCCGTGGCGCGTTTGCAGGGCGTCCATCACCGGTGCGATGGCCTCGGTGTAGGCGGCCACCAAGTGCGCCGCCGCCGTGCCATGTGCCTTGGCCTGAATGTCGTGCGCGAAGCGCGCGGCGCTGTCGTCCGTCACACCGGCTGCGCGTTGCACCGCCGTGCCCGCGGCCGGGATGAAGCCCGACGACAGCGCGGTCGATCCGCGCGCCTGCGCATCGCGCTCCAGCAGCACGCAGTCGATGCCGGCATCGCGCAGCATCAGCGCAGCGGTCAGGCCGCAGGCGCCGGCACCGACGATGGCCACCGCCACCTTGGGCGTGCCGGCCGGCATGGCCTTGGCGCGAACGACGGAAGGAGTCACGCTGTCGGTCGGTGCAGGTACTTGCCGCGCGGCTTGCCGATCACCTGGCCGTCCTCGTAGATCTTCATGCCGCGCAGGAAGGTGGCGTCGACCCGCGCCGACATTTCCAGGCCCTCGAACGGCGTGTAGCCCTGCGTCGACGGCGAGTCTGTCGCGCGGATGGTCCAGGTGTGCATTGGGTCGACCAGCGCGATGTCGGCGTCGAAGCCCTCGGCGATGTCGCCCTTGCGGTTCAGGCCGTAGCGCTGCGCCGGGTTCCAGCTGGTCACGCGGGCCATGTGGTTGTAGCCCATGCCGCGCCGCGTGCCTTCGCTGACGAGTGCAGCCAGCAGGTACTCGGTGCCGCCGAAGCCGCTCTTGGCCATCCAGATGTTGCCGAAGTAGCGCTTCGGTATTTTCATTTCGTGGCGGCAACAGGCGTGGTCGCTGACCACCCAGTCCAGTTCGCCGGCCAGCAGCGCGTCCCACAGGTATTCCACGTCTTCGCGCGGGCGGATCGGCGGGTTCACTTTGGCCAGTTCGGCGGCCTTGGAGGTGATGTCCAGCATCAGGTGGCCGATGGTCACCTCGCGCTTGAAGTCGATGTGCGGGAACACCTCGGCCATCATCAGCGCGGCCTGTACCGCCTTGCGCGAGCTGAGGTGCAGCAGGTTGATGTTGGGCAGCGCCGTTTCGTTGGC